>CAKTQE010000045.1 GCA_934593275.1 uncultured Oscillospiraceae bacterium
TCCTTTTTTTGATTGTATTTATATTATAGCACATGAATTTAAAAAAGTAAAGTTTTTATGTTAACACTCTACTACGGTAAATTTGTTACAAATACCGTATATTGAACGTGCCTGTCATTGTTTTGCATCCACAAAATACGGAAAACGCGGAAAATACAACCCATGCGGATACTCGGAATCACCCAATACCCACATAATTGTCAATTTTCAATTGTCCATTGTCAATTGAAAAAAACTGTCCACTGTCCACTGTCAACTGTCAATTCTCACTCCCCCACTTCCCGCACCGCTTCTTCCAGCTTTCCCTCGTCTACGGGTTTGGCCACGTGGGCGTTCATGCCGGCGTTCAGGCATTCTTGGATGTCTTCCCGGAATGCGTTGGCGGTCATGGCGATGATGGGGGTGGATTTGGCGTCGGGGCGGTTCAGGGCGCGGATGGCTTTGGCGGCTTCCAGGCCGTTCATGACCGGCATCATAATGTCCATGAAAATATACTGGAATGTCCCCTCTTTGGAGTTTTTAAAGGCTTCCACCGCTTCCTGGCCGTTGCGGGCGGTTTGGACGGTGAGTCCCAGGGCGTTCAGGAGCATTTGGGAGATTTCCAGATTGATGTCGTTGTCTTCAACCAGCAGGGCGGTTTTCCCGGAAAGGTTCAGCTTTTCCAGGGGCTTTTTCACCAGGGCCTGGGGGTTGGGGTCGATTTTCAGGGGGAGGTTCACGGTAAAGGTGGTGCCTACGTCCTCCTGGCTGTCCATGGAAATGGTACCGCCCATGATTTTTACAATGTCTTTCACAATGGCAAGGCCCAAACCGGTGCCGGTGAAACCGCTGGTGGCTTCCCGCTTTTCCCGGACAAAGGGTTCAAAGGCGTGTTCCTGGAAGTCCTTGCTCATGCCGTAGCCCGTATCAGTGCAGACGAATTCATAGTTGGCGACCTTTCCGTCACAGGACAGCTCCCGGCAGTAGACGGTGACGCTGCCGCCGGGGCGGTTGTATTTGACGGCGTTGGAGGCAATGTTCATCAGCAGCCGGTTTAAATACTCGGTGCTGCCCAGGAAATACCGGTGGCGGATGGTACTCATGTCCTTGCCCCCGTGGAATGCCAGCCCCCGGTTGGTGGCGGAGGTTTCAATGACATTGACCACATTGTTGAGGACGCTTACCAGGTCCAGGGGCTTTTCTTCCAGAACCAGGTGTTCAGACTCCACCTTGCTCATATCCAGAATGTCATTGAGGATGGACTGCAAATAGTCCAAAGACGACAAAACTTTCTCTTTGTACCCCTGGAGCTTTTCTTTGTCGGAATAAAACTGGTCCGAAAGCTTGATCATGCCGATGATGCCGTTCAAGGGGGTGCGGATGTCGTGGCTCATGCGGCGCAGGAAGTTGGTTTTGGCCATATTGGCCCGCTCCGCCTCCTGGGCGGCGGCTTTCAGCTTTTCCCGGACGGCGATCTCGTAGCTTTTCTGCTCGTCAATGTCGAAAATGGTCATCAGCACATCGGTAACGGTGCCGTTTTCGTCACATTTTTTCACAATGAAAGACAGGGTGTACCATTTCCCGTTGGTGGCTTTCAGGTCCATGGAAAGGATTTTCCGGTTGCGCAGCCGCCGGGCCAGGGTGTCAAAATCGGTGAATGCCCGCAAATCCTGATAGAATTCCGGGCGGATGTATTTTTGAAGCACCGTATCCCGGAAAGAGTCCAGGGTCTCGGGATAGGGAAATTCCTTGTCCTTGCCGGAGACCACCACATATTCTTTCCGAACCAAATCGATCATGCAGAGGCATTCATAGAATTCCGCCAGGGCTTCAATGACCTCGTTTTTGTTGGCCTCTGCCTGATAGGCATCTTCCAGGGCCTTTTTCTGCCGCTCCTGGGCCTCTACCAGGTCGTCAATATACCGGAAGCCCATGACCACGCAGAAGTCTTCCTCGTTTTTCAGCCGCACCACCTGCATGTCAAAATACCGGTGGCCTTTCGGGCAGAAAGCACACTGGAAGCGGTAGGCAAACCGCTCATGCTCCGAAAGATAGGTTTGCAAAAAGGCCTTGCTGACCTTTTCCAGAAAGTCCGGAGCAGACTCCTTGACCACAAAACGGTCATGGAGAAATTGCATGTAGCTGGAATACTCGTTGACATCCCCGCCCAGGGCTTGCAGGGCCTCCAGGGTGAGGTCCTTGGAGGTTTGCTTGACGGCGTAGATGGTGTTTTGATCCAGGTTGGCATAATAAATGGCGGAATAGTCCACGGTGACGGTATCCAGCACGTTTTTTTCCCGGATCAGGGCCTTGTTGTTGGAAATATCAATGAACGTGGTGATGATGACCCGCTGGCCCTGGGGGTTCATTACAGAGACGGTCCGGGCCTGTACCTGGGTCTGCGTTCCGTTTTTCCCGCGCAGGACGCATTCGTAGGTAATGGGGCCGTCATGGTTCCGCAGTTCTTTGAGTTCCCGGACCGTCAGGTCATCGGAAAAAATCGCGTCCTCAAGAATACCCCGGAAATTGGCCTGGGCTTCCTGTAGATCCCCAAAGCCCCCCATGCGCAGGGCCTCGGCGTTCATCTGCTGGATGGTGTAGTCCGGGATGGTGTAAATCAGGATGCCGTAGTAATCCATGTCCAAAAGGCTTTTAAAATAGTCCTGGGTCTCCCACTTTGTCATTGTGTGTCACCTCATCATCTTGTTACCGGACCCGCCGGTCCCGGCCTGTCTGCTGGTAAAAGGCCCGTTTGGCTTCGTACATCCTCTTTTCCGCCGCGCTGACCAGCGCGTTTACCGGAGTTTCGTACAAACACCCATGGGCGCAGCCCACGGAGAGATGGTAGGAAGCTTCTTCAACGCGCTCCACCGCCTTTTGCAGCTGCTCTTCCACCCATTCTGGCGTCTCTCCCGGCACCAGGGCCACAAATTCGTCGCCGCCAATGCGGAAAGTGTTCTGCGCCCCAAAGGTCTCCTGCAGGGCCTTGCCTACGAACCGGAGCATTTCGTCCCCGGCCTCGTGGCCCTGGGTGTTGTTCAGCTCGTGCAGACCGTTGATGTCCCCATACACGCAGGAAAGGGGGCCTTTTTGCTCTTTGTATTTATTCAGCATCCATTCATAGGTGTTCCGGTTCCGCAGCCCCGTCAGCATGTCAATCCCGCTGAGACGGCTGACCTCCCGGGCATATAAAATCCGCTGGTATTTGAGACACATCATGTAGCTGCAAACGATCATGCTGAGACTGCCAAAGAAGCACACATTTGCAATGTCCCCCAGTAAAACCCGCTGGTCCTTAACGCTTATCGCCGTGACCAAAAAGGCGGCGCAGCCCAGCAAAATGGCCACGACCATGCGAATGGGCCGGTCTGTAAACAGCAGCGGCACCGTCAGCACCAGGGCCACAAAGGAAACAGCAGGCTCCTGGGGCCGGGACACCGTACCCAGCATGATCCCCAGGCAGAACATTTCCGCGATATAGCCATAGACATGAAACAGCATGACCCAGGGCCGCTTTTTGTGTTTGACACAGTGGGTCAGGAGGAAAATCACCATGGTGAGGACCATCGCGGAAAAATAAACACGCCGGGCGTAGCGGAAGTCTTCCAGCGCAAAGGAAAGGGAAACCATCTCCATCAGGGCCAGTGCCGTCACAAAGGAAAATACCAGCAGACTTTTCCCGTTCTCCCGATAAACATCCGCCGCCACCATCGCATATTTTTCCGGCGGTATCCCGGCATAAATCAGATATTTCGTGAGAAAATTCTCCTTTTCTCTCATACCAATCCCCTACTTTCCCCGCAAACCGGCTTGCTTTCCACCGGATTACAGGAATTTTATAAAGCTTCTGTATCAGTTTATCATAAGATGGGGGATAATGCAATCCTCCTTGTTTCTCCTACTTTTAGTGTGTATTGACCCGTATCAAAAACGGTATCCCAATGGACGGTGCCGGGCAAATACAACCTGTGTGGATGAATGGTACGACCCGATATACGGAACAATGTAGCGGCGTTGACCCAACGCCATTCCAGCCCCGGCGAGGGGCAGGCCCCGTGGGATGTTACGGATACGAACGTCCAACGAGTGGCCTTACGGCCAATGGCGGCAGATTGCCGCCGCTACAATACATTTGTTACAAATTACCGTGTTTTCAACGTTTCTATCATCGTTTTGTGTCCGTAAAATATCAAAAACGTGGTACATTCCCGTAGGGGCGGCAACCTGCCGCCCGCCACGTATCGAATACAACCTGTGCGGGTGAATGGTAAAACCCAATATACGGTACAAATGTAGCGGCGTTGACCCAACGCCACTCCAGCCCCGGCGAGGGGCTGGCCCCGTGGGATGTTACGGATACGAACGTCCAACGAGTGGCCTTACGGCCAATGGCGGCAGATTGCCGCCGCTACAGTGGGTGGTACCATATTTTGGGTGGTACCATTCATCCCAACAGATTATACGTCCAACGTGGCGGGCGGCTAATAGCCGCCCCTACAATACATTTGTTACAAATACCGTATATTTTACGTGTCTAATGCCGGTTTATCGTTTCGAATAATGGAAAAACGCTGTACATTGCCGTAGGGGCGGCAACCTGCCGCCCGCCACGTGGCAAATATAACCTGTGTGGATGAATGGTACGACCCGATATACGGAACCAAATGTAGCGGCGATGATTCATCGCCATCCAGCCCCGGCGAGGGGCTGGCACCGTTGGATGCTACGGATACGAACATCCAACGAGTGGCCTTACGGCCAATGGCGGCAGATTGCCGCCGCTACAGGGGGGGTACAATATTTTGGGTTGTACCATTCAACCACACAGGTTCAACATCCCACGTGGCGGGCGGCAAGGTTGCCGCCCCTACAATACATTTGTTACAAATACCATATATTTTACGTGTCTAATGTCGGTTTTGCGTTCCGAAAAATGCGAAAACATTGTACATTGCCGTAGGGGCGGCAATGTACCGTGTTTTCCGTATTTTTCGGGCGTAAATCACTATGAATTGCAAAAAACCACGGGGACAACCTGGGCTGGGTGCCTGGGGTGTCCCCGTGGGGTTAGTTTTGTTTGGATTTTTTCGCTTTCTGCGCCTCGATCCGTTTTTCCAGGTCGGCGGCGCAGCGGTATTGGGCCAGGTTTTGGGGGTCGTGGGGGCGGAAGTGCTGGTAGAGTAGGATACTGGTTGCCACCAGGCAGCTGACGGCGGCCAGGACCTGGCTGACACGGAAAGAACCCCAGTAGAGGCTGTCCATCCGCAGGCCCTCGATGATGGCCCGGCCTAGGCCGTACCAGGCTACGTAGCCCAGGGCGATCTGGCCGTCGTAGGCGCGCTTGGAATAGAGAAAGTGGAGGGCGATAAAGCCGCAGAGATTCCACAGGCTTTCATAGAGGAAAGTGGGGTGGTAATACTCCCACTGGCCGGTGACGGTGTTGTACAGGCCCATGCGGGAGAAGGCATCGGTGGCCGCGCCGAAGGCTTCCCGGTTGAAGAAATTACCCCAGCGGCCCACCAGCTGGCCAATGAGGAAGCCCATGACCACCAGATCCAGCAGTGCTTTCATGGAGCATTTTTTCACCCGGCAATATACCGCCACCCCCAGCACCGCACCCAGAACGCCGCCGTAAATGGCCAGGCCGCCGTTCCAGATGTAGAGGACGGAAATGGGGTCGGCGGCGTAATCCTGCCAGGAAAAGACGCAGTAGTAAATTCTGGCGCAGACCACCGCAAAGGGAGTGATCCAGAGGATGCCGTCTAAAATGTCGTCATCGGTGAGGGCGGCGTATTTACTCCGGCGGCAGCAGTAGATGCCAGCCAGCAGCAGACCCAGGGCAATGACCGCCCCGTAGAGGTGGATGGTCAGGGGGCCAATGGAAAAATAGCGGATGGGGTTTACTTCCATGCCCAGGGCGGGAAAAGAAATAAATGAATAATTGGCGGGGTTCACACTCATGCTTCATGCTCCTTTCGGATGGGTTCAATAACGGACAGGCAGCACCGGTCCTGCCGGACCGTCTCCCGCAAAAAGTTTTCCACATCCTCTTTTTCAATGGTTTCATAAACCTTTGGGAACCGGAAGTAGTCAAAGTCCGTCAGTTCATAGGCGCAGACCCGGAAACAGGTGGCGTCAAAAGAGTCCAGACTCCGGATGCGGCGGCCCAAGGCACTGCGCTTCATCCGGGAGAAGTCCTTTTGGGACAGGCCCTGTTCCAGCAGCCGCCCGCAGCCCTCTACCACCGCCTCCAGCACCGCTTCCGGCTCCATGCTGTCGCCGCCGCAGGTAAAGAGGGCGCAGCCGTCCACGGTTTCAAAGCCGCCGCCGAAAGAGCCGTCGATGATGCCCCGGTCATACATTTGCAGGTACAGATCCGAGCTTTCCCCAAAGAGGGCTTCGGCAGCCAGATCCGCAATCATTTCCCGGCGGATGGCTTCTTCCCCCCGGCCCAGGGGGGCGCACTTAAAGGCCAGGGTAAAGGTGGGCATGGATACTTCCATCCGGGCTTTGGTCAGAGGTTGGGGGCAGGTCAAGGGTTCCTGCCAGTCCTGTATTTTTTCGCCCACTTCCCGCTGTTCGTCTCCCAGAACATCCCGGGCCATTTGGCAGACCGCCTCCGCATCCACGTCTCCCACCACGCAGAGCATCATGTTCCCTGGGATGTAAAAGGCCCTGTGGCACAGGTACAGGTCTTCCGGGGTGATGTCCCGAATGCTTTCGGAGGTTCCTAAGATGGGGACCCGGATGGGGTGACGGCTGTAGAGGACCTTGACCAGATTTTCAAACACCACGCTGTCGGCGGCGTCCCGGTTCATGCCGATTTCCTGGTCGATGATGCCCCGCTCTTTTTCCACGCTCTCCTGGGTAAAATAGGGGGTGCTGACGAATTCCAGCAGCAGATGCAGGCAATCTTCAAAGTGGTCCGTGCAGGAAAAATAATAGGCGGTCATATCGTAGCTGGTAAAGGCGTTGGTACTGGCCCCCCAGACGGAGAATTCTTCGCTTACATCCCGCTCCCCGGGCAGGTCAAACATTTTGTGTTCCAGATAATGGGCAATGCCCCCAGGCACATGATGCTCCCGGCCCTCAAACCGGAAATCCTGGTGGATGGAGCCGAAATCCGTTACAAAATAGGCAAGCTTTTTGGAAAAGCCCTTTCTGGGCAATACCGCCACCCGCAGACCGTTGGGCAGGGTCTGGCGGCAGACGGTTTCGTCAAGGCTCTCGTAAAACTCCTGGATCATTCCTGGACTCCTTTCAGAAAATAGGTGCTGTGCAGCTGTAGGGTCTGGGCCGCCTGAGCAAGATCCTCCCGTGTCACGGCTTCCAGTGCCGCCCGGTGGCTCTGAACGTTCAGGCCGCTGCCCCCTAAAATCATGGAGGAATCGTAGTTTTCCATGGAGCTGGGAGAATCCGGCACTGCGGCCAAGGCACTGACCAGGGCATGGCGGGCACCTTCCAGCTCTGCTTCCGTGATCTCTCCCCGGCGGCAGGCCTCCACCTGGGCTTCCACCTCCCGGCGCACATGGTCTTCTTTGTCAAAGTCAATGCCCGCGGACACCAGGACGATGCCCTTGGCACTGTAGTAGCCGGAGCCGATGGAGTAGCACAGGCTCTGCTTTTCCCGGACGTTCTGGAAGAGCTTGGAGGTCATGTCTCCCCCCAGAACCATGTTCAGCATCTGCATGGCGGCAAAGCCCTTTGTACGATTGGTAAGGGGGGTCACATAGCCCATGGCCAGCTTCCCCTGGGTGACTTCCATGGTCTCCTGGGCCTCCTGCCGGGGGCTTAATTTTAATTCCGTCTGAGGGGCCAAAGGCCGATAGTCCCGCCGTTCCCTGGCAAAAATGGGCAGCAGCACCTCTTTGACCCGCTGGGGTTCCGCGGAACCCACATAAAACAGCTCCACCGGGCTTTCCCGGCGGACCTTTTCATAGTGCCGCAGCAGCCCCTGGGGGGTGATGGCTTCCACATCCTCCGGCTCTCCCATGCGGGAAAGGCCAAAGGGGTCCTGGGCGCACATTTGTTTAAGCAATTGCCGGGTGGCATAGGCCCGCTTGTCGTTGTATTCTGCCTCTATGGCGTAAATTTGGTTGGTTTTTTCTCCCTGGACAAACCGTTCCAGGAAGCCGCCGTTTTCCGTGGGGTAGTCAAAAAGCAGCTGCCCCACAAAGTCCAGTGTCTCTTCCAGCACCGACTCCCCCTGAGGGGCAAACCGGTCATCCATCAGGCCTACATAAAAGCCCGTGGTCTGATAGTCCCCCGCCCGCCGGGAAATGGGGCTGACGGAAGCACCGTAAAGTTCATCCAGCCGCAGGGTGATCTGCCGCAGATCCCGGGCCTTGTTGCAGCCCCGGAGCAGCACACTGGGAATCAGGGCATTCATCGCCGCCTCCTCCCGGGCCATAGGCCGGACATATTGAATAGAGAGTGCATTCTGCTTAAACCGCCCATCCCGGCAGCACCGCAACCGCACCCCAGGGGCCAATTCGATGGTTTCGATCATGGAAACGCTCCTTTAAAAAGATGTATTTTACGAACACAAAACAGTGATAAAAGCGTCAAATAGACGGTAATACATAACAAATTTGACGTAGGGGTGGTGCTCCGCGCAGCGAATCAAAATTTTTTGATTGCCGGGGGCAATCACACCATAATTCCATCGGCAACCTGCCGCCCGCCACGTAGCAATTACAACCTGTGTGGTTGAATGGTACAACCCGAAATATGGTACCCCCCACTGTAGCGGCGGCAATCTGCCGCCACCCGGCCCATAGGGCCGGAACCGTGGTACGTTCGTATCCGCAACATCCAACGGTGCCAGCCCCTCGCCGGGGCTGGATGGCGATGAATCATCGCCGCTACATTGCGTGTACCGTTGTACGTAACGGGTGTAGCGGCGGCAACCTGCCGCCAACCGGCCGCAAGGCCGGAATCGTGGTACATTTGTATTTGTTTCATCCAACGCAAAAACGTTTGTCGTTGTATTGGGTGGTATCATTCAACCAAACGGGTTGTATTTGCAACGGTGCCAACCCCTCGCCGGGGCTGGATGGCGTTGGGTCAACGCCGCTACATTGTTCCGTATATGGGGGTAATTCCATTCACCCGCACAGGTTGTAATTGCCACGTGGCGGGCGGCAGATTGCCGCCCCTACATTTCCGTATCGGGTGGTACCATTCACCGGAACAGGTTGTATTTACCCTGCCGAATTCGTTTATTATACTCCATCTTCCCGGAAATAGATAGTAGGACACAAAAATTTTAAGGTTCAGCCGTTGTGTTTTTCGGGGTTTTGCGGTAAAATGGTCTTTGGAACAATGAATTTAGGAGGATTTTGCCATGGCATGGCTGGAAATAACCGTCAATACCAAGCCCGGCGGGGTGGAGGCGTTGGCTACCGCGCTGACGGGGTTGGGATTTGAGGATTTTTGCATCGAGGACCAGCAGGAGTTTGAAACCTTTTTGGAGGAGAACCGGGAATACTGGGATTACATTGACGAGGGCTTGCAGCAGGAGCTGCAAGGGCTGAGCCGCGTCAAGCTTTATATCGAGGATACGGATACCGGCTCTTTGGAAACCCTGCGGCGGTTTTCTCAGGACCGGGGGCTTTCCATGACGGAAAAGCTGCTGCCGGATACGGACTGGTCGGAAAGCTGGAAAGAAAGCTATCCTCCCCAGAAGGTGGGCCGGGACCTGGTGGTGCTGCCCTACTGGCTGGCAGAGGGCTATGAGGGAAGCCGGAAACAGGTGATTTTAGACCCTGGTCTGACCTTTGGCACCGGGGCGCACCCCTCTACCCAGATGGTCATGGAGGCCATGGAGGAACATCTGATCCCCGGGGACCGGTGCCTGGATTTGGGTAGCGGCAGCGGCATTCTCTCCATTACCGCCCTGCGTCTGGGAGCCAAGGAGGCTCTGGGGGTGGATATTGACCCCAAGGCCGAGGACATCGCCCGGGAAAACGCCGGCTACAATGGTTTCTCTGCCCCGGCGTTCACCGCCCTTACCGGCAACGTCACCGCCGACAAGGGACTGATGGAGCGGCTGTCTCAAAAGGAATACGGCCTGGTGCTGGTGAACATTGTGGCGGATGTGATCATCGGTCTGAGTCCTGTGCTGCCGGAATTTTTGGGTGAGGACACGGTATTGATCTGCTCCGGCATTCTGGATAACCGGCTGCCGGAGGTGCTGGGGGCCTTGGAACAGGCGGGGCTGTCCATTACCGGCATCCGGGAAAAAGAGGAGTGGCGTTGTGTCACCGCCCGGAGGGCAAGCCTATGAAAATGACCTACCGTACCCGCCGCCGTCTGCACCGGCTGGGTTTTGTGAGTCTGGTGCTGCTGGTTTCTCTGCTGGTGGCCTGGTTTTGCAGCGTGATCTGGCTGCAACGGTATGTGGTCTACAGCCAGGAGGGGGCCAAGGTGGACTTTGAACTGGGGGACGCGGGCTTTGCCGGAGTGGTGGCCACCAAGCCCCAGGCCCAGGGCGGCGTTTCCATCTTCTATAACGAAGGCTCGGACGCCATTAAAATCTCCAAAGAGCTGAGTCCCATCAACGGCTATTATGTGGACTACACTTCCCTATTAAAAGAAATGGACACGGTGGAGGAAAACCTGGACCTGATCCCCTCCGGCACCCCGGTGCTGGTGGAACTCAAGGGCGGCTACGGCTCCTTCTATTACACCACCAAGATTTCCGGAGCCACCCTCTCTACCTCCATCCAAAATTCCATCTCCACCGCCCGGGTGGACAAGTTCATCCAGAAGCTCAAGGACAAGGGCTGCTACATGATCGCCAAAATTTCCGCCTTCCAGGACTGGGAGTACGGCAACAGCAATGTGACCAACGGCCTGTACATGACCTCCCGGGCGGGCCTGTGGATGGATGACCAGGGCTGCTTCTGGCTGGACCCCACCAGTGCCGGTGTCCAAAGCTGGATCACCTCGGCGGTATTGGAGCTTAAAAACATGGGCTTCCACGAGGTCATGCTGGGCAATTTCCGCTTCCCCGTCTCCGATGCCTATATCTACACCGGGGACAAAACCGAGGCCCTGCAAAACGCCATGCAGAATCTGCTCAAATCCACCGCCTCTGACGGCGGCACCTTTACCCTGTCCTTTGGCACCAACGACCCAACTTTGTCCCTCATCGACGGGGCCAGAAGCCGGATCTACTTTGAGGATATTGACGCCGCCAACGTGGAAACCGTGGTCAGCCAGTCCCCCGTGGCGGACAAGGCCGCCCAAATCGTGTTCCTGGCCAAGACCAACGACACCCGTTTTGACAGCTACAGCGTCCTGCGGCCCCTGACCGCCGCCAAAACCCTGGAAGCCCAAAAAGCCGACCAGGCAGGAACCAACTGATACGCACCTTTTTCCGCCGGGAGAATAGGATGGATTGAGCGTGAAGCTCGAAAAAATTCTATTCGGAGGGAATGCTATGTGTACGAATAACTCCTGCTTCGGCGGCAACATCTGGTGGATCATCATCCTGGTCCTCCTCTTCGGCTGCGGCGGCACCGGCATCGGCAACGACTGCGGCTGCACCACCGGCACCACCGGCTGCGGCACCACCGGCGGCTGCGGCTGCTACTAAACAAACCCTCAGCCCCACCGAAAGGTGGGGCTGAGAACGTTTTTATGCCGATTTGCGCCATAAAACCAGCAAAAATATTGTACATTACTGTAGGGGCGGCTACCAGCCGCCCGCCACGTACCGAATATAACCTGTGTGGGTGAATGGTATGACCCGATACACGGTACACGCAATGTAGCGGCGATGATTCATCGCCACTCCAGCCCCGCCAGGGGCTGGCTCCGTGGCAAATATAACCCGTGTGGACAGAACAAAACCACCCCCCCGGTATGTCATTCCGAGCGAGTGAAACGGAGTCGAGGAATCTTCCCAAGTAGCAAGTTTTATCTTGTGGTGGTTCATTATCCAACGTGGTGGATTCCTCCACTCCGCTGACGCTCCGGTCGGAATGACACAATGGGGGGCGTTTTTGGTATTTATCGGGAACAGTTCCGTCCTTTCAGGTGCGGGCGGCAAATTTGTTACAAATACCGTTTTTTTGAGCGTTTCTATCATTGTTTTGCATCCACAAAATGCGGAAAATAATGCGGATACACGGAACCACCCAATACCCGCACAATTGTCAACTGTCAACTGTCAACTGTCAACTTTCCACGACCCTCGCCCCCTGGAACTCCACGTGCAGGGGTAGAATCTCCCAATTGTGTTGGGTGTTTTGGTGGAGTTTCCGGCTGAGTTTTTGGGACAGGTCAGGGTCCCGGGTCATGCACAGCAGGGTGGGGCCTGCGCCGGAGAGGCAGAAGGCGGCGCCGGTGGTGCGGATCAGGGCTTCGATGGGTTCGTAGTCCGGGATGAGCTTTTTCCGGTAGTTCTGGTGGAGCTTATCCTGCATGGCGGTGCGCAGCAGCTTTTCGTCTCCCAGTTCCAGGGCTTTCAGCACCATGGCACCGTGGGAAATGTTGTAAATGGCGTCCGCCCGGGAGACCTGTTCCGGAAGTACGGAACGGGCCAGGCTGGTGGAGAGGTTGAAATCCGGGATCAGGGCTAAGAATTCCCAGCCGGGGTGCAGGGGAAAGCTGACGGTAACGGGCAGACCGTTATCCACCATGGAGGCCGTCAGGCCGCCGTAAAAGGCCGGAGCCAGGTTGTCCGGGTGGCCCTCCATGGCGTTGGTGATGTTCAGCAGACCCTGGGTGCTGAGCTTGTTGCCCCGGAGTACGTTGGCCCCCATGGCTCCCGCTACCAGCAACGCGGCAGAGGAACCCAGGCCCCGGCAGATGGGGATATGGGCATCGATGTGGATTTTGACCCCCCGAATTTCCTCGCTGAGGGAGGCCAGTACCGCGCAATAGGCGGTATAGGCCAGATTGTCAGGCCCCTGATAGGCCTCGTCACAGCCGGTGATCTCCAGTCCGGACTCCGTTTCCTCAAAGGTCACATCGGTATACAGGCTCAGGGCGCAGCCAAAGGCATCAAACCCCGGGCCTAAATTGGCGGTGGTGGCGGGGACACGGATGGTTACTCGATTCATGTTTTCCTCTCCTTATTTCTGTTACTGACGGAGTACAAAGTCCAGCATGTCCTCCTTGGGGATCACCTGGGTGTGCAGCTCCGGCTTGTCCCGGAGGGACCGGAGATTTTTGGGGATGGGTACCCCGGTAATGGCGCAGAGCCTGTCCATCCGCTCATATTCGCTGCCGCTTACATCTCCGCCGATGCTGGAAAGGACGGCAGAGGAGAACTTATAGGGGGAGGCGGTGGAAAGCACCACCATGGGGGCGTTCCCCCGGTGGGTTTCTGCCACGGCCCAGGCACAGGCGGTATGGGGGTCCATGAGGTAGTTATAAGATGTATAGACCTTGCCGATGGTTTCCCTGGCCAGTTCATCGTCACAGCACCCGGCACCGAATTCCTGCCGGATGGCGGCAAACAGCTCCTCCGGCACCTGGTAGAAGCCCTTTTTGGACAGGTCCCGCATCAAAGAAGCCACCAAAGCCGGATCCCCGGACAGCATGTACAGCAGCCGCTCCAAATTGGAGGACACCAGAATGTCCATGGAGGGGGAGGTGGTTTTAAGCAGTGGCCGCCGCCGGTCATACCGGCCTGTGGTGAGGAACTCCGTCAGCACATTGTTGGCATTGGAGGCGCAGATCAGCCGCCCCACAGGCAGACCCAGTTTCTTGGCAAAGTACCCTGCCAGAATGTCCCCAAAGTTTCCGGTGGGCACGCAGAAATCCACCGGGTCCCCCAGGGCGATGACCTTCCGGGCCAACAGGTCCGCGTAGCAGCGGAAATAATACATGATCTGAGGGGCCAGACGACCAATATTGATGGAGTTGGCGGAGGAGAGCAGGAAGGGCAGTTCCTTTCCCTGACAGGCGGTGAAAATCTGCTTCACCCCGGTCTGGGCATCGTCAAAGTTTCCCTCCACGGCGCAGACGGAGACGTTTTTGCCCTCCTGGGTCACCATCTGGGCGCGCTGGACCTGGGAAACGCCCCCCTGGGGGTAAAACACCTGAATGCTGACCCCCGGCACATCCTGGAAGCCCACCAGTGCCGCCTTGCCCGTATCTCCGGAGGTGGCGGTGAGAATGCGAATTTCCTTGGTAATGCCCTTTTCCGCCTTGGCGGCGGTGAGCAGCTGGGGCAGCATGGACAGGGCCACGTCCTTAAAAGCAGAGGTGGGGCCACGGAACAGCTCCAGCACCTGGAAAGGCCCAACGGACACCGTGGGGGTCAGGTCCTCCGTTTCAAACTTCCCGGTGTAGGCACGCTTCACCAGAGTCTCCATCTGAGGGATGTCCGGCAGCAGGGCCGAGAGAATGGCGGTGGACATCTGCTGGCTGGTGCCTTTCAGACAGGCTTTCCAGTCAAAGGCCGGGAAGACCCCAGGCATATACAGCCCCCCGTCCGGGGCCAGTCCGGAAAGCACCGCCTGGGCACTGTCAACGGCGGGACAACCGCCTCTGGTAGAAATATAATCCATATTGATACCTCCTGTAAGGGTGAAATGCACAAAGAACCTAGGGTTTGATTGGATGCAATTGCGGTTTGTTTCAATTGCATTTTCGGTAAGCATATGATATACTGACAATTACAAAAAAGCAAGTGTTTTTCCCAGAGATACAACTGTAAGACAGAGAGAACGGAGTGAGAACATGCGGATCGGACTATTGGGTTTCGGCACCGTTGGAAAAGGCGTTTATGATATTGTGGCGGGCCGGGAGGATATGTGCGTGGCCAAGGTGCTGTGCCGCCGGGACTTAGAACTGCCGGATGCCGGGGTCACCCATCGTTTTGAGGACATTTTGGAAGATTCCACCATCGATACGGTGGTGGAGGCCATGGGGGGCATTCATCCGGCCTATGACTATGTTCGCAAGGCCATTCTGGCGGGGAAAAATGTGGCAACCGCCAATAAGGCCCTGATCGCCACCTGCTATGACGAGCTGATCCCTCTGGCAAGAGAAAAAAAGGTGTGTCTGCGGTGTACCGCCTCTGTAGGCGGGGGCATCGGCTGGCTCAGCGAGCTGGAACGGGCCAGACGCATTGAACCCATCTCCTATGTAGGCGGCATTATGAACGGCACCTGCAACTATATTCTGGACTCCATGACCCGCTTGGGTCTGGGCTACAGTCAGGCTCTCCGGCAGGCCCAGGCCCTGGGCTATGCCGAGGCGGACCCCACCACGGATGTGGAGGGCCTGGACACCTGGCACAAGCTGATCATCTCCGCCAATGTGGGCTTTGGGGTCAGCCTGGATGTTTCCGGCGTTCCCGTGGCGGGCATTTCCCGAATCGGGGCAGAGGACGTGGCGAATTTCAGTGCCAACGGCCTGGTGTGCAAGCTGGCGGCAACCGCCCGGTGCGATTCCGGCATTTACAGTGCCTATGTCCAGCCCACCCTCTACAGCCTGGGCAGTCCCGAGGCGGCGGTGCCGGAAAATTACAATCTCATCACCCTGGAGGGCCAGGTCTCCGGCCGCCAGAGCTTCTTCGGCCAGGGGGCCGGACGGTACCCCACCGCATACAATGTGGTACAGGACTGCGTGGATTTCCAAAAGGGCCGGGGCTTCTACACGGAGCCGGGGCCCAAGGTGGAGGCCGACAACAGCCTGAAGCTCCGCTACTATGTCCGCACCGCCCAGGAGGATGCCTGGCTGCGGCAGAATACGGAAAAGCATTGGGCCGGGGCGGTGGTGACGGTGCCGGTAGAGGTTTCCGTCATGCACCAGTGGCTGAAAGCCCACCCGGAGGCCTTTATGGCGGCCTTCGCCTGAGAATCCTTAAAGGAAGGGAAGCATATGAAAGTTGTGAAATTCGGCGGCTCCTCCATGGCGGATGCCGGTCAGTACCGAAAAATACGGGAGATTCTTCTGGCAGACCCGGAACGCCGGGTGGTGGTGGTCTCCGCCGCCGGAAAGCGGAACAAGCAGGATCACAAGATTACAGACCTATTATACCTGTGCTACGCCCACACCCAGTACGGGGTGGATTGCTCCGGGGTTTTTGAAATGATCACCTCCCGCTACCGGGACATTGCCCGGGAGCTGGGGTTGCAGCTGGACTTGGAGCCGGAGTTTGCGGACCTGAAAGCCCGGCTGGACAACAAGACCGTGACCCAGGACGAGGTGGCCAGCCGGGGCGAATATTTCTCCGCCCGGCTTATGGCGGATTTCCTGGGCTTCAAGTTCGTGGACGCGGCGGATTGGGTGAAATTCCGCTTTGACGGCTCCGTGGACCAGGAAAGCACCTACGAGGCCCTGCGCAACCAGGTAGACGGCCCCGGCGTGGTGATTCCGGGCTTCTACGGCCAGCTGCCGGACGGGAAAATCAAAACCTTTACCCGTGGCGGCAGCGACATCACCGGCGCGTTGGCGGCGGCGGCTTTGGACGCGGATGTCTACGAAAACTGGACCGATGTTTCCGGCATCCTTATGGCAGACCCCCGGATCGTGGAAAACCCCCAGACCATTCCGGAGGTCACCTATGACGAGCTGCGGGAGCTGAGCTATTCCGGCGCCCAGGTCCTCCACGAGGGTACCATTTTCCCGGTGCGGGAAAAGAAGATCCCCCTGAACATCCGCAATACCAACGACCCCCAGGACCCGGGTACCATGATCCGGGAACGGTTCGAGGGGGATTCGGACCCCCATCGGTTCATCACCGGCATCACCGGCAAAAAGGACTTTACCATCATCGCCCTGACCAAGCGGGGCATGAGCAACCAGGTGGGGGTGCTGCGGCGGGTGCTGTCCGTCTTGGAGCGGCACAACCTGTCCGTAGACTATGTACCCAACGGCATTGACAATGTTTCCGTGGTGCTGTCCACCGAGGATGTGGCCCCTTGCCTTTATGCGGTACTGGGGGAAATCCAAAAGGAAGTGGAGCCGGACAGCCTGACGGTTCACGACCAGATCGCCGTGGTAGCCGCCGTGGGCCGGAAAATGGCCTACCGTCCCGGCATTTCCGGCCAGATCTTCGCCGCCCTGGGCCAGGCGGGCATCAACATCCGCATGATCAACCAAGGCCCCGATGAGCTGAACATCATCTTCGGTGTTGACAACCGGGATTTCTCCCAGGCCATCCGGGTGCTGTACAATAGCTTCGTAAAGTAAACCATACAAGGAGGCAATATGATGAAAGAGTATACCGTTGCCGTCCTGGGTGCCACCGGTGCCGTGGGACAGGAAATGATTCGTATTTTGCAGGAGCGGAATTTCCCTGTGGGAACCCTGCTGCCCCTGTCCAGTGCCAGAAGCGCGGGAAAGACCATCCGTTTCCGGGATGAAGACGTGACCGTCCGGGAGGCCACGGAAGAAGCGTTCCAGGGGGTGGACATCGTTCTGGGTGCCGCGGAAGCGGACATCGCCCGGAAATTCGCCCCGGCAATCCGGGCCGCGGGGGCGGTGTTTGTGGATAACTCCTCCGCATTCCGTCTGGATCCCCAGGTACCCCTCATCGTGCCGGAGATCAACCCCCAGGATGCAAAAAATCACCATGGCATCCTCTCCAACCCCAACTGCTCCACCATCATCACCATGGTGGCGGTGAACGCTCTGAACGGCCTGTCCCCCATCCGCACCATGACGGCCACCACCTTCCAGGCGGTTTCCGGTGCCGGTGCCGGCGGCCCTGTGGAGCTGGAACAGGAGATCCAGGCCAAGTACCAGGGCAAGGACTATACCCCCAAGGTCTTCCCCTACCCCATCGCCTACAATGTGATCCCCCAGATCGGCGGGGAGCAGGATAAGGGCTACACCAGCGAGGAAATGAAAATGCAGAACGAGGGCCGGAAAATCCTGCACCTGCCGGAGCTTCGGGTCAGCTGCACCTGCGTCCGGGTACCGGTCATTCGCAGCCACTCCATTTCCGTAAGCCTGCATTTTGACCGGCACATCTCCGTAGAGGAGGCCCGCCAGGCCATCGCCCAGGCCCCCGGCTGCAAGCTGGTAGACGACCTGCCCAACAAACGCTACCCCATGCCCCTGGAAACCAGCGACCAGGACATCGTATTCGTAGGCCGCATCCGTCAGGATTTGACCGATGATTTTGGCCTGTGCCTCTGGTGCAGCGGCGACCAGGTCCGCAAGGGCGCAGCCACCAACACCATCCAGATTGCGGAGCTGTTGGTTCAGGAATAACATCGTAAGGGCCGCTTTTGCGGCCCTGTTTTTGTATAACCCTGGAAAAATTTGGTTATGCTGGATTTCAGGAGGTGTATCCCCATGAAACTGCGGGAACTCATGACCAGCCCCGTCATCCGCATCCGCCCGGAGGAGCCGGTGGCGGTGGCGGCCAGAATTCTGACACAATATAATATCGGTGTCCTGCCGGTCTGCGGCCAGGACGGAGCCATCCGGGGCCTTGTCACCGACCGGGACATCGTGACCCGCTGCCTGGCCCCCAACCGGGACCCCAAAACCACCACCGTAGAGCAGGTCATGACCAGCCGGGTCATCTACGCCCGCCCGGACATGGACGCCGGTGTGGCCGCCCACCTCATGGGCCGCCAACAAATCCGCCGCCTGCCCATCCTGGAAAACGGCAAACTCTGCGGCATCCTCAGCCTCAGCGACCTGGCCACCCAAGACACCACCGCCCCCGACGCCACAGACGCCCTGGCGGACATCAGCAATAACCTGGCCAGCGGGTGAGAGCGAGAAATTGACAATTGACAATTGACAATTCTTCAGTTGACAGTTGACAGTTATGGGGGAAACCAGCCGCCCGCCACGTTTCGATGCCTGAGCCGTATCAATTAAACGGTAATCCAACGGACGATGCTGTAGGGGCGGCAACCTGCCGCCCGCCACGTGGCAAAAACAACCTGTGCGGGTGAATGGTATCACCCGATACTCGGAACAATGTAGCGGCGTTGACCCAACGCCACTCCAGCCCCGGCGAGGGGATGGCTCCGTTGCAAATAGAACCCGTTTGGTTGAACGAAACCACCCCCCGATATGTCATTCCGAGCGAACGCAGTGAGTCGAGGAATCTTCTCAAGTAGCAAGTTTTATCCTGTGTTGGTTCATCATCCCACGTGGTGGATTCCTCCACTCCGCTTGCGCTGCGGTCGGAATGACATAATGGGGGTAGTTCCATTCAACCCCACAGGATGAATATCCAACGTGGCGGGCGGCTTGTATGTATAGAGTAGTAACATAGGTAACAGGTAGAGAAGAGACATAGGTAACAGTTTTTGCTAGAATAAAGGCATCC
>CAKTQE010000046.1 GCA_934593275.1 uncultured Oscillospiraceae bacterium
TTCTTTCACCTTTGGGCATCTCGTTTCTCTCCTTTTTGTCATTTGATGAGTTGTCCAAAATCATTATACCACATTCCCTGCGCTCGGAATGACATGTCGGGGGAGACCCCATTCATCTAAACGGGTTGTATTCGTTACGGAGCCAGCCCCTGGCGGGGCTGGAGTGGCGATGAATCATCGCCGCTACATTTGTTCCGTATATCGGGTTATACCATTCACCCGCACAGGTTGTATTCGAAACGTGGCGGGCGGCAGGTTGCCGCCCCTACGTCAATGTACCACGTTTTTGACATTTTACGGACGTAAAACCATGGCAGAAACGTTAAATATACGGTAATACAAAACAAATGTATTGTAGGGGCGGCAATCTGCCGCCCGCCACGTATCGACCATTGAGCCGTATAATAAAACGGTATAACATTGGTTGACAGGGTGTAGCGGCGGCAATCTGCCGCCAACCGGCCACAAGGCCGGAATCGTGGTACGTTTACATTTGTAACAGCCAAACCAGAAACGTCTGTCATTCCGACCGCAGCGTCAGCGGAGTGGAGGAATCTTCTACGTTGCAGAAAAGTACCACCACAAGGTAAAATCTGCCACTTGGGAAGATTCCTCGACTCACTGCGTTCGCTCGGAATGACATGTCGGAGGGAGGCTCCATTCATCCAAACGGGTTGTATTCGAAACGTGGCGGGCTGGTTCGAAAAATGGAATTACATTGGCCGTGGCCCTCCCAGGAGGAGGGGATATCCATGGTGATACAAACAAGCCCCCAAATGCCGGTTGTTCCGGTGTTTGGGGGCCAGGGCTTTTATGCTTTGATGTTTCTGAGGGTTCTTCGCAGATTGCCCAAAAGCCTTGCGGCGGTTCCCAGAAAGCACAGCAGCCGGAAGTGGCTGCCGTTCATCAGGCGTAGGCAAAGATCCTTTTTGGGGGCGGTGGCGATGATTTTGGCGTAAAAGGCATCGGCCCGGATGGCTTTCAGGTGGGCCGTCCGGGAAGGCACCGGGGCGGCGAACTTGGCCACCAGCCAGACCTGGAACCGGGTCAGGCGGCGGAGCCAGCCCATGTAGGTTTCAAAGTCTTCGGAATTCCACAGGCCTTGATCTTGCAGAAAATCATAGCAGGTTTCCAGCACCAGGGAGCTGACACGGTATTTTTCGCAGCCCAGGCCGTTGGTGGCAGAATTGGGGTTCTGGGTATAGTTGTAGAGGCTGTCCGGCAGGAACACCGCCTTTTTGCAGTCCCGGTACAGTGGGATGCTTTGCAGCAGGTCCTCTCCGAAGCGGACGGGATAGAATTCTTTGTGGTCCTCTCTGGGCAGCAGCCCCAGGGGGGCCGCTTTTTTCCACAAAGGGTTATACCAACCGTCCTGGAATACGATTTTATAAAGCTGTGCCTTGTCCGTCACCGTGCCGATAAAGGCCATTTCCCGGGGGAAAGGCCGCAGGATTTGGCCCTCATAGACCTGATCTTCTCCCATGAAAATCAAATCTGCCCCGGTTTCCCGGTGGGCCTTGGCAATGGTTTCCAGGGCATTGGATTTCAGGGAGTCGTCAGCATCCAGAAACACCGCCCAGTCTGTGGGCCGGCCTTGACCTAAGCAATACCGGATGGCGGTGCGGCGGGCACCGTAAGGCCCGGTATTTTCCTGGTGCAGGGCATGGACACGGGCATCCTGGGCCGCAAACCGGTCACACAGTAAACCTGAACCGTCCGGGGAGCCGTCCTCTACCAGCACCACCTCAAAGTCCTGCCAGGTCTGGGCAAAGACGGAGCGCATACATTCTTCTAAAAAGTCCTCCGCTTTGTACACCGGAATGAGAATAAAAAACTTCATCACTCAGCCTCCCATGCGGTTTTGGAGCCAAAGGGTTTCGCACAGCCACAGATACCGGTGGAATTGCCCTTTGCAAAGGGCCTGGGCCAGGCCCTCATAGGGCGGCACCGGGGAAAAACCCTGAAAATAGGTCTGCTGCAGCTGCCGCTGGGCTTCAAAAATCAGGTAGGGTACCTGCCGGGGAAGCCCCCGGGTGCGGTGGTAGGTCAGCAGCACCATATGGAGAAAATGGGTATAGTCCTGCGGGGTTGACTCGAAACCAAAGGCTTGTCGCTCTTCCAGCAGCCGCCGGGTGACATAGAGACTTTCCAGAGCCTTGCGTTTTCCTTGAGAGGCGGCGGAAACCCCCTGAGGGTTTAACAGATAGGCAAAAATCGGGGTGGAAACCGAATAAATCATCCGGGCCATGGGCAGCAGAATCTGGCAGATCACCGAGTCCTCATACCAGTATCCCAGGGGGAATTGCAGCGATTCCCACAGCTCCCGGCGAAAGGCCTTGCCGCAGGTCATGCCTGGAACCTGTTCCCGGTCCAATACGGGTCCGTCCGGAAAGCTTTTTCCCGGATGGAGATTGCCCGCCAAATCCTTGCACAGATAGCCCCCCAGAACGATGTCCGCGTTCTGTTCCTCGGCGCAGGTCATCAGGGCTTCCAGACTGCCGGGAAGCAGGGTGTCGTCACTGTCGTGAAACAGCAGATATTTTCCCCGGCTCAGGGCAATGCCCGCATTTCGCGCCCCGGAATGGCCCTGGTTTTCCTGCCGCAGCAGGGTCACATTGGGCAGACTGCCGTAGGAAGACAGCACTTCCGGGGTTTCATCGGTAGAGCCATCGTCAATGACCACGGCCTCAAACCGATAGCGGGTCTGCTGGCCCAGAACGGAATCCAGGGCGGCTTTTAAGTAAGGAGCATTGTTGTAGCAGGGGATAATGATGCTCAAATCCACCGGATGCTCCGGGTGAAGCCAATCTTTGTCTCTTACAATGCGGCAGCTGCCCCCCACATCGGGCCACAATTCTTCCAGGGGTGGAAAATCCCCTTTAGGGCTTAATAGCTTTCCCACAGACCGGACCGCTTCCTTCAGTAGCTTCCTGGGATTCATAGGCAGCCTCCCGGCACCGTGGTTTTATAAAGGTCCAGATAGCCCTGGGCCATGGCATCCAGGGAGAAATTCCGGGAGGACTCTTTGCCGCCCGCTCCCAGGGCTTGCCGCAGGGCTTCATCCTTTACAAGACGCTCCACGGCATCTGCCAACGCCCGGGCCTGGGGTTCAATCAGAATGCCGCTCTTTTCAGGGACAATCATATCCGGAATGCCCCCGACCCGAGAGGCGATGACAGGAAGTCCGGAACCCATGGCTTCTATAATGGTCATGGGCATCCCCTCCCAGGAGGAGGGCAGCAAAAACAGGTCTGCCCGGGACATCACTGTGTAAACATCCTGGGTCACGCCCTTTAAAACCACTTGCTCTTCCAGGCCCAGGGCTGCTACCTTTTCTTCCATCTCCGAAAGCAGAGGGCCATCCCCGTAGCAGTGCAGCTCACAGTTGAGTCCCCGCTTTTTAAGGATGCCGCAGGCTTCTATCAGGGCCGCGTGGTTTTTCTGGGGATAAAACCGGCCCACGTGCAGCAGGCGAATGGGGTAGTGCAGCGCGTAATCATTTTTGGGGATGCACCGGTCCAAATCAATGCCATTGGTCACCAGGGGGATGTTCTCCTCCTGCAAGCCGTAAAGGGTTGCCACAGACTGCCGGATTTCCCGGGTCAGGGCCACCGGCAGAGCCTTTTTGTGCCGGAATAGGAATTTTCCAATTTGGCGGTCCAAAAACACCGCCTCTTTGTCCGCCTGGTTGTGAACGGTATGGACAATGGGGACTGGGCTTCCTGCCAGTGCCACGTATTTCAGCGCATGTAGATGGGTATGGATGACCTGGGGCTGCTCCTGCCGGATCAGGGCCTTCAGCTTGCCTACACAGGCATAGCCGGAGCCTAAGGCTTTATCCAGGTAGCGCACCGGCACCCCCGCCGCTTCCAAGCCATCGGTCAAAGGGGTATGGTCCCCGGAAAGGCTCACCGCCGTTACCTGGTGGCCCATGCGGTGCAGCTGTAGGCACAGCCCCTGGCACATGGTTTCCGCCCCGCCCATGCCAAAGGTGGGGATCACTTGCAGGATCTTCATAAGCTTCCTCCCAATTCATACCCGGCCCGCAGCTGCTGGCGATAGGCATCCAAATCCAGCAGTTTTTCGGCCTTTTTCTGTGCGTTTTTTGACAGCCGCTGGCGCAGCTGGGGATCTCCGATGATTTCGGCGCAGCGGTCTGCCAGAGCCTGATCTTCCGCTTCCAGAAAACCGGTCTGCCCCGGCTCCACCAGGTCTTTAAGACCGTCTACCGGGGTGCTGACAATGGGTACCCCCAGGGCCATGGCTTCCAGAGCGCACATGGGGGTTCCCTCCCACAAAGAGGTCATGAGCATCAGGTCTGCCTCCTGCAATAGCCCGTAGGCGTTGGACTGATAGCCCAGCAGCTGAATATGGTCCCGGGCCGGTGACTGTGCCCAGGCCGCCCGGACCGCTGCTTCCAGTTCTCCGCTGCCGATGATTTTCGCTTCCAGCTGGGGAACCTGGGTGTACACCAGTTCCAGCACCCGCAGCAGCCGCAGGGGGTTTTTGGGTTCTGCCATCCGGCCCAGAAACACCACATGGCTATGGCCCCGGAGGGTCGCCTCTGCCGCCTGTTTTTTTAGGGCTGTGGCATCAATGACGTTCCGCAAAACAGAGCTTTTGGAGGCCACCGCCTTTTGAAAGTAGAAGCTGTCCATGGCCGAGGGGGACACCCAGAAAATGTGCTTTGCTTTCATGGCCGCCGGGAAAAACAGCAATGTTTTGAGATTCAGCTTTCGGGAAGCAAAGTTATTGTTGTGAATGTGGCACACCAGGGGCGTTTTCCCACAGGCGGCGGCACAAACGACCGAGGAGAGCATGTCGTGGGCCTGAATCAGGTCCGGCTTTTCCCGGGAAATCATACGCCGCACCTGGGAGACGTTAAAAGCCTCCATGGGAAGATAGGGGATGTTCCGTTCCTCTAAGGCTTGCCGGATGGGTCCCTCCGGGCAGCAGTAGTACATATCGACCTGGCCCCGAAACATGGAAATGATCTGACAGACCACATTTTCCGCACCGCTAAAGGTATTCCGGGGAAGAAAATGCAGGACCTTTTTCCTGACTTCCATCGATGTTCCTCCCTTATACATACTTTCACCTATTGTACCATAAAGCTACCGGAAAGGAAAGCAAAAAAAGCCCCGGCAGCGGGATTCGCTGCCGGGACGAACGGAAATAGGAAAGAATCAGTCACTCAGAGCTTCCTGCTCCCGCCGTTTGAGGCAAACATAGTAAGCCGGCACCAAAAACAGGTCTGCCAAAACCCAGGCGGCAGGATTGGCGTAGCACACGGCGGTAAAGCCGATCACCGGCACCAGACCAATGGCCACCACACCCCGGGCGATCATCTCAGAAACTCCGGCGATCACTGCCAGATTGGAGTAGCCCAGGCCCTGAATGGTAAAGCGGTACAGGTTGACCCCCAGAAGCGGAATGTAGAAAGCGGCGTTGATCACCAACATCTGCCGGGCCAGGGGCAGAATTTCCGCTGCGGAGGCCGCATCCTTGGAGTCCAGGAACAGCCCCGCCATCTGGGCACCGCCAAAATACATGGCCGCCATGGCAATCACAAAATAGATAAGACCCAGAATGCCGCAGTCCCGTACCCCTTCCCGAACCCGGTCCAGCTTCCCCGCGCCCAGATTTTGTCCGGCGTAGGTAGCCGCCATGGTACCCATGGCATCGTAGGGACAGGCAAAAAGGCATGTCACCTTGCCGGAGGCCGCCACCGCAGCCATGGCCACAGGCCCCAGACCGTTGACGGCGGTCTGCAAGAGGATGCTGCCAATGGCGGTAATGGAATACTGCATTCCCATGGGAAGCCCCATGAGCAGCAGCCGATGGGCGCAGAAAGACCGAAGCCTTAAGTTCTGCCGGTGCAAATGCAGAATGGGGAACTTTTTGGCCATATATACCAGGCACAGAAGCCCCGAGATCAGCTGGCTCACCAGTGTGGCCCAGCCCGCACCGGCCACGCCCATTTGCAGCCACACCACACAAACCAAATCCAGGGCCACATTCAACAGGCTGGAAAAAATCAGAAACAGCAAGGGCGTCCGGCTGTCTCCCAAGGAGCGGAGAATACCGGAAAGGAGATTGTAGAGCATGGTTGCCGGAATGGCCAGGAAAATCAGAAAAATATAGTCATAGGCATAGGAAAAGGTACTTTCCGGGGTTTTCATGGCCGTAAGGATCCACCGGCAGCCCAGCGTGGTAGCCAGAGTGATCACCAGGGACAGCAACGCCCCCAGCCAAATCATATTGCCCACAAAATCCCGCAGGCCCTCATAGTCCTTTTCTCCGAATTTCTGAGCCACGGGAATGGCAAAGCCCGCGCAAATACCATTGCACAGCCCCAACACCAAAAAGGAAATAGAACCCGTAGACCCAACCCCCGCCAGGGCCTCCATTCCCAGAAAATTACCGACCACCACCGTATCCACCATGGCATAAAACTGCTGAAACAAAAGCCCCAGCAGCATCGGCAAAATAAACGCCACCAAAATCGGCATCGGTGCCCCTACGGTCATATCTCGCGTCCGTTCTTTCGGCATACAACGCTCCCTCCAAACACAATAAATAGCTTTTTCAAGCGCAAATAGTAGCACTGTTTTTTCTTACTGTCAATCCGGGAAAATTACATAAAATAGCATCCAAAATCCCCTGCAATCCTTGTCAAACCGCCCGTATCCTAAAAACCGCCTATTTTATCCCGCTCTCCATATTCAAATGTTTTTCCACTGCCCAAAAATATTTCTTGACATTTTCTATATTTATGCTATTATAAAAAAGTTCTGACACGAACGACATATCTGGGGGAATTCCCGAGTGGCCAAAGGGGACAGACTGTAAATCTGCTGCTTATAGCTTCGGTGGTTCGAATCCACCTTCCCCCACCAACAAAAAAGACATCGCCTTTGGCGGTGTCTTTTTTGTTGGTGAAAGGAGAAGACGGAGTCAAACCCATCTAAATCCAACAGGCCGGTGGCCTGTTGGAAAAACCAGTTCGCAAACTGGTTTTCTCCTTCTTGCTTTGCTGCGCAAAGCAAGCCATCGAATCCACCTTCCCCCACCAAACATAAGAAATCCGAACTTTTTCCCGGTGGGGGATGGGTTCGGATTTTTTGTTTATATTAGAGATATTTCATATTGAGTTTTGTGCCAGCAGTGCCGGGTTGATACCGGCCTGCTGGCACTTATTTTTCTCTGTTCCGGTTCATCGAACTTTTGTGCAGAGCGGGCCGAAAACTGTATTACAATTTATCCGGATACCGATAAATTGGAGGTTTGTATTATGGAATATGGGTATATCCGTGTTTCTACAAGAGAACAAAATGAACAGCGGCAGCTCATTGCAATGCGGGAGTTTGGGATTCCCCAAAACCAAATCTATATGGACAAGCAATCCGGAAAGGACTTTGAGCGAAAGAATTACAAGAAGATGGTTCGGAAACTGAAAAAGGACGACACTCTGGTGGTAAAGAGCATCGACCGGTTGGGGCGGAATTATGAGGAGATTTTGGAGCAGTGGCGGATCATCACCAAGGAAAAACAGGCGGCCATTGTGGTGCTGGATATGCCGCTGCTGGACACCCGTCAAAACCGGGACCTGACCGGAACGCTGATTGCGGACATTGTTTTGCAGCTTCTTTCCTATGTAGCCCAGACGGAGCGGGAGTTTATCCGGCAGCGGCAGGCGGAGGGGATTGCTGCAGCAAAGCGAAACGGCGTTCGGTTCGGCCGAAAACCCATGGACCGGCCTGCGGCATTTTATGAACTCCAAAAGCAGTGGCAGGACCAAAAAATATCCGCCAGGGCGGCGGCAAAACAGCTGGGAATCACCCACAGCACCTTTTTGCGGTGGGTAAAGGAATGCAACGGATGAAAAAGTACAGTTTGCTAACCACACAAAAAATAGAATATATGTGTGCTTTCTATTATAACTATTCAACAAACAGATTGCAAGTGTCTGATGGATAATAAACTGTAGATTCTGTTCCATTTTGGTGATTAGGAGGAGAGAAAATGAAAACAAAGATTGGTGTAATAGGGTTATGCTGTATGATACTGCTTTCAGGGTGCGGTACAAACGTTGTTGCCGGGTGCTTGGCAGAAGCTATTGCAGATCAGATTGATGATATGTATGCAACCACAAAATCCCCTGCTGAACGTATTGATGCCGATTGGGTAACCGAAACAACCAACCATATAGTAGAAACTGTTCCTGATTCAGTTTATGCAGAGATATATCAGGCAATCGCCAGTGAGGATTATCGGTTGGCAGATGAAAAGACAGAAGCCGCAATCTCTCAATATGGAGAGACTGAGGATTTTGAGCAGCTGAAGGAAAGTATTCACAGCCAATGGACGGAAGCAGTACTCAGCGAAGCGAGTAATGTGTTTGGACCGAACCGTGACTATGAGGCAGCTATCCGGGTGATTCAAGAAAGCGGATTGATTGGGGAAGAGATTGATGCGGCAATTGCAGAGTATCAGGAATACGCGCCTGTTTTGCTCAAAGAACTTATGCCGACAAAAGAATCGGATTATATGTTTGTTGGTGCTGCAATTGAAGGAGACTACACGGACGTAAATGGGAATACCTACGATAAAAATACGATTATAAGACCGAGAAGCCGCACATCCAATGATATAGCGAAAAGTGAGGCGGATAGTTATGTGACTTATTATCTTTATGGTACATACCGTAGCTTTGATGCTACATTGTATCGAACCTATTCATCGCTATCTACTTTGAAAGAGGACTGGGAGCAGGGAACAACCGCAAAAATCTATGGGGACGATGTTTTGCTGTATGAAGGGCCACCGATTACTGAAGAAACATACGAACAGTATAGCATCCACCTTGATATTACGGGTGTGCGGGAATTGAAAATTGTGCTTATGGGAGTTGGACGTATCGGAGAAAGCTACGCATTGTACCATTACTATCCACTCTTGGCAATAGCAAATGCAACTATTCAGAAATAAGAAGGAGAGAAACAATTATGGGAAGCAACTACAGTCTAAAGTACGATGTCGATATTGTTATGTGTATTGATGCAACTGGAAGCATGACAGGCATCCTGGATACCGTGAAGAAAAATGCACTGAATTTTTACGGAGATGTACGAAAAGCAATGCAGGAAAAAGGAAAGCAAGTTGATACGATGCGTATTAAGGTGATTGCTTTCCGAGATTATTTGGCAGACGGAAACAAGGCGATGCTTGCAACGGATTTTTACACCATGCCGGAAGAGCAGACTGAATTTAATAACCTTGTAAAATCGATCCATGCGGAAGGCGGCGGGGATGATCCGGAAGATGGACTGGAGGCTTTGGCCTATGCCATCAAATCAGATTGGGGAAGTTCCGCAGGAAATAAGCGTCGACATATTATAGTTGTATGGACAGACGCCGCAACGCACGAACTAGGCTTTGGAAAAGCAGCACCTATGTACCCGTCTCAGATGGCAGCTACTTTCGACCAGCTGACGAACTGGTGGGAAGAAATGGACAGCAATTCTAAGCGTCTCTTGATTTATGCACCTGAGGAAAAGTATTGGACAACCATCTCTGACACTTGGACACAAACGATTCATTATCCATCCCAGGCTGGCAATGGCCTAAAGGAATTCGAATACCAGGAAATCTTGGATGCCATTCGGAACAGTATTTGTTGATATAGAAGCGAACAGAGTGGTATGGAAGTTATAAATGGTTATCGGATCCATGGCTCATTTACATCGGAAAACGCTGGGTTCTGCAAATGGGCATTTGGAGACAAAGGAGGAAGGCAGTATTTCATTAAGGAATTTCTGTCGCCAAAGTTTCCGTTAGCCGATAGTGGGCTAAGCCTGGCAACGATTGAGAAGAAAAAGTCAGAGTGCGAAAAATTTTATAACCAGAAGGCAAAAGTTTATCGTGAAATTCAGAAGTGCCGTACTGGTAATGTGATGATCATCCATGATTTTTTCCGGGATGGTTCAAAATACTATGCCGCCACAGAGAGAGTAATGGCAGAGAGTCTTACAGCTCAGAATATTGCGGCCCTATCTTCTGAAAAGAAGCTGACTTTGATTCGTTCCATCTTGTATAGTTTTTCGGAGATCCATAGCAGATGTATTGTACATTCTGATGTAAAACCTGACAATATTTTGATAAAAAAGACAAAGAATGATTTTTATACGGGGAAAATTATCGATTTCGATGCAAGTTTTTTTGAGTCTGATATTCCGGAAGACATTCAAGGGGATCAGGTCTATTTGGCTCCTGAGATGCGATTGAGAATGATGGAGATTCCCGTACCCATAACAACGAAAGCAGATATTTTCGCATTGGGAATCCTGTTTCACCAGTATTGGTGCGGAGAACGGCCTGGGTGTCCCGATGATTATGATTATCTATTTGAGGCGGTTTTGGATGGAGCACCCATATCCGTGAGTGAAGAAATACCTGAAACACTGCGAAAACAAATTCAAGCGATGCTTCAAAAGGAACCATCGGGACGGCCTGGTGCGGCACAAGTGTTACAGGCGTTGGCTGGTCAACCGGGCGAACCGAAATCCAGAGTGAAGTACAGTGGTTTTGCACCGATGGAATCAGCTCAGGTGAAGGATGTGAGATAAGTGGCTGAACAAGCAATGTTGCTTTTTGCTGTTCTTATCGGAGTGAATATTATTTGCTGTATTGTTGCAGTAGCATTTAACTCGCGGCGAGGAAAAGATGGCAAAAAGGAACCAGCGAAGTTAAAAATTAATATTCCATCGGGGGATGGCAGTTCATCAGCGACAATAAAGGATGATCTATGCGGTGCGGCCAAAGAAGAATCAGAAAGCTTAGATAGCATTTATGCAAATAGTGTTGGGAAAAAACTTTGCCCATATTGTGAAACAGTGAACAATAATGAGGCGGAGAATTGCTGTGCCTGTGGAAACAGGATGTAAGAAAGAGGTCAATGGTATGTTTTGCAAATTCTGTGGAAAGCAAATAGACCCATCTGTACATGAGTGTCCCTATTGCGGGGAGTTACAGGAGGCGCGTAGTGGCGGAAATGGATTCTGGGACATTTTAAGTCCTCAACGGAGTGCGGCTGAACCGACTGTAATTATTCGGCAGAATTCGTCTAATACACAGAAAAAAGAAGCGGTATCCGTGAAAAGAAGGTCCCCTTATTCTTGTGTAACGTTCTTGGCGGTGATTCTGGGAATCGTTTGTACACTTGCTTTTGGTTTTGTAGAATTTGCAGCTTTACAGAGTTTCAAAAACGAAATGTACGAAGCTGCGCGGAGAAGTGACGTATGCGTTAATGAACTACAAGAAAAGCTGGAAAATATCCATAAAACTATTGAGGAACTTAGAGCCGAAGCGATAGAACTGCCCATAGAGGAAGAGCAAGCAGCAAGTAAAGATACATCCGTTACTTCTGTGGAGGCAGATTTTTTGGTACAGCCCCATGATGCTTACCTTCAAGATGGCGAAGCAACCTTCTCTGCGGAGATTCAGAGTGCGGATGGGGCAATTTGGTGGGAATACAGAACAGCAAACGAATTATGGCAGCAGGTTCCGGAAAATGGTTTGGCGTTCCATGTGGATACCCATGACGGTAAGAGCGAATTGCAGGTAAAGGGCAAAACGAATTTGGACGAAATGCTGTTTCGCTGCTGCATAAAAGTGGATGAAGAAACGGTCTATAGTCGAGAAGTGATGGCATATCTTCCTTGATAAGAAGACGCCAAAGATGTGCTGTGAACAAGAGAGTGTGAAATGATGATGACAGGAAAAAGAAAACGCCCCTCAACATCTGTTCCGCCTGTTTATGCAGCTCTAGACTGCCTCTGCCATACGGAACAGGAAAAAATACCGGGATACGGTGAGGACAGCTACTGCTACAGAATTTCTGAGGACAGTGTCTTATTGGGAGTTTTTGATGGCTGTGGAGGCTCCGGAGCAAAAAAATATCCGATTTATCAAAACAGAACCGGTGCATATATGGGTGCCAGGGCTGTGGCTGGCGCAACCAGACAATGGTTTGAGACATCATTGCCGTTAGACGGTTGCGATGAAAACAGACAAACTTTAAAAGACTCAATCGTAAAGAGCATGATGATTTGTCGGGAAAACTGTGGAAATCAGGGCAGCAAAATAAGGGGGTCTATTTCTAAGGAATTTCCAACAACGGCTGCGATAGCCAGGTGTTCCGTAGTTCACGGGCAGCTTACTGTTGAGTGCTATTGGGCTGGAGATTCCAGAGTATATTTGCTTGATGAGGATGGTTTGGCACAGCTGACCGCAGATGATTTGGACGATCTAGATGCTTATGAGAACATTTCAGGGGACGGAGTACTTACAAATGTTATTTCCGCATCCAAACCATTCACGATTCACGGAAGAAGCGTTACACTGCAAAAACCGTTTCTTGTTTTTGCTGCCACAGATGGGTGCTTCGGCTATATTCCCTCACCAATGGAGTTTGAGCAAGTCCTGCTGGAACAGTTGATGGTGGCGGACAGCATGGAAGATTTTGAAAAAAGACTTCACCTAAAATTAGCGGAGGTTGCGGGAGATGACTTCGCCTTTGTGGGGGCTGCTTTTGGCTTTGGCATTTTTCTTAATATGCAAGAGTGCCTTGAAAAGCGATACCGAATACTGAAAAGACAGTATTTGTCTGGAATTTCGGCGATGGATCCGGAAAGCCGGAGACTGGTTTGGAAACGGTACCAGAAGGATTACTACAGATTCTATATGGACTAGATGGAGGCAACACATGGCAAGTGGAGTGATACCAAAAGAGAATATGGAAAAAAAGGGACAGTATCTTAAATTCGCTACTATGGCGATTCTTCTATTTTGCGTTGTTAGTCTTATGCTGCCGTGGCTCAGTTTCGAAGTGAAAACTGAGCGAGGAACAATCAATTTAAGAACGATGGGATTACAAGTCCCCGATGCGTCGGATGAAAAGATGTATTATCAGATGCTGGAAGAGGATGGCGGTATCGATGAGTACATTGCTGACCTGCCGGCTGTTAAAAAAATCAGAAAACAGCTGATTTCAATTGAATCCGGAACGCTCGGAGTTATCAAAACAATTGAGGACAGTAAGCTGACACCGATTGAGACGGCGATGCTCTTTACAAATGGTGGAAAGGCACTTTCGCAGGCTGCTGCACTGGCGGAGACTGCCCGATCCGGGATGAGCATGCTGGACCTGGATATCGTATCGGATATATTGGACTATTTAGGGCTGAGTATTCAGAAAGAGTTTTCTGGGCTTGTTACCGGTGCAAAGCTATTGGCATTTATCTATTGGCTGGTAATTGCTGCAATAATCGCTGTTAGTATCTACAACATTTACGCACTGGCAACAAATAGACGAAGTATTGTGTGGGTAGAGACTATAGTATATGGCATCTTGTTACTGGGATACTGCGCATTTTCATTTGCAATGAATCGGGTAATCAGCGCGCAACTGACAGACTATATTGATGTCGTAGGTAAAAGCATTCGTCCGTTCCATATTGTACTGTGGCCAGTGTTGGTTTTTGTGTGTCTGGCAGGGTGTTTGGCCGCAGAGTTGGCGCATCCGAATCATGGGACAGTGAAAAAGGAGAATGTCTGGGTTTGCACCTGTGGGCGCAAGAATTCTCTGGAAGATCAGTTTTGCTCTGGCTGCGGACACCAGAGGAAAGACAGAGGAACAGAAAAGCACGTGTGGACATGTGTCTGTGGACACAAAAACGATGAAACGGATCATTTTTGCGGTTTCTGTGGGAGAAAGCGGAACAGTGAAACGGTTGAAGAACCATCAAGACTCAAAATTAAAATGCGCAATACAGCAAAAAGTGATACAGAGTCTAAGGGATTTCAAAAGCCAGACAATCTTGGTTGAGAGACTGGATATGGAAGGGAGAAACAATAGATGACATTGATAGAAGCGGTAAAGCATGTGTTCCAAAACTATGCAAATTTTAATGGCCGTGCCAGAAGAAGTGAATACTGGTATTTCCGCCTGTTTGATTTGATGGTTCCAGTAATCATATCAATTGTTACATTGCTGCCAGGATTACTGGCAGTCGATCCATTGATGCTGGGTATTTATGGACTGGGCAAGGTCTTGCTGGTGATTTATGCGTTGGCAAGTATTGTACCCTCGCTGGCAGTGACCTGTCGGCGATTGCACGATATTGGAAAGCCAGGCTCTTACATGTTCTTCTTCCTGCTTCCTATTGTGGGAACAATTCTAATCATGGTTTGGGCATTTCAGGATGGAGACCCTGGTGAAAATCGATACGGTGAAAATCCAAAAAGTGGCCGTAGTGATGCTTCAACAGATAAAACGTGTCCCCATTGTGGTGCGGTGATAAAAGCAGGCGCAAAATATTGCGGGAAGTGCGGAACCATTCTGCCAACAGATTCACCTGTGACGTGGGAATGCGACTGTGGAAAAGAAAACCCCGCTACCAGTTCTTTTTGCTCCGCTTGCGGGAAAAGAAGACGGGGTACCGCTCCTGAATTCGGGTATTGCGTAAAGTGCGGAAAAAGGATTCCAGTGGGAGCAAGGTTGTGTGCGGAATGTATGAATATTCCAGAGCCTCCCATTGATGGATTCAAGACTCCGACAAATCTGGGATAGGAAGCCGAGAATATATGGAGGGGTATTCGCATGCCAAGCAACTACAAATTGGATTATAACGTAGATCTTGTTTTCTGCATTGATTGTACAGAAAGCATGGATAATATTCTAAATATCGTAAAAGAACGTGCTTTGGGGCTGTATGATGATATTCAGAAAGCAATGAAGGCGAAAGGAAAAGAAATCAGTCAGCTTCGGGTACGTGTGATTGGCTTCCGGGACTATGTTGCATATGCCAATGAATGGAGAAAAAAAGTTCATCCCAATGAGCCAATGATGATTTCGGATTTTTTTGTATTGCCGCAGGATGCGCACAAGCTGGAGGTTGGCGTAAAAAGCCTGTTTCCTGTGGGTGGAGGTGATGCGGAGGAAGACGGTTTAGAGGCTTTGGCCTATGCCATCCGGTCACCTTGGGCAGTAACAACCGGAAAGGACCGGCATATCATTGTCCTTTGGTCAGATGCGGCACCCCATGAGCTAGGATTCGGGAAAGGAACGCAGCGTTATCCCGGGGGAATGGCTCGGGATTTTGATGAACTGACCAGGTGGTGGGGCGATGGAACCACACAGGGCTTTATGCCAAAACAAGCGTCGAAAAGGCTGATCCTGTTTGCTCCTGACAAAGGCCGGTGGACGGATATTGCATCCCTTTGGGACAACAGCATCCATTATCCATCTGAAGCAGGAAAGGGCTTACAGGATATGGATTATCAAATGATCCTAAGCTGTATAGCGCAGTCAATAGGCTGACAAACCAATCAATGGATTTCTTATGGGGAATGCTATGTATAATAATCAGAAAAAGTTTTGGATTTATTTTTCCATAGGTGGGCTAATAGTTAGCCTGATATCGCTGTTTTTCCCAATCATAACCTACACAAATCAGATCGGAACTGTTACTCGCTTCAATATTTTTCATCTGCTGGGTGGCGGTTTCGCCGGTATTGTGCAGGGAGAATACATAGGAAAATCAATGGTCGTAATTTCACAGAATACTTTTGACAGAATTGTTGCTGTCGTAGGTGTCATTGGTGCTGTCTCTATTATTACATCTTTCATTGGAATCCGAAGCATGTCGAAGCAATATGAAAGCCAGTGGCCCTTTCGGATGACGTTATGTGGTTTGATCGGAACAACAATTCCTGCGGTTTTACTGATGATTGCGGTGTTGCTGTCTCCTGACTATTACCTTGGCGATATTTCATTGGGAATGTATGTGATTGTAACACCCGTTGCTATGATTGCCTCCTGCCTTGCTGTTGTCAAGCGACATCAGATGACCCGTTTGGAATTGGAGCTGCAAAAAGAGGCATCAATGTATATTCGTGTGGCGGGAGATTTGCCGATGCAGCAGTAAAGTGCGTGTATGGCAATACACCTGGCGGCTTCTTCATTTGCTCTGGATTATCCGGGAGCGAGAAAGATTTATATTTGATTGGAGGAATTCAAGTGAAACGAATCATTTCTTTGCTGTTGTCTTTCGTACTGACTGTTTGCCTGTTGCAGGGTACGGCTGTTTCTGCCGCATCCAATAGCGGCGGAAATGCGCAGCCATTGACCGCGGAAGAATTGCCGAAAATTTTTGATAAGAACAACTATAGGCAGAAGTCCTATTGGAAGATGACGGTATACAACTACAAAACCCCTGCTCAAATTGTTGGGGAATACTATATGATGATACAAACAGATATGGGCAGAGTTGAAATCGTCAGTGCAGAGGGGGATGATTGGCGTTTTGCCCGGAATGCCTGGGACTACGGCCCCCAAAAAGAACACTTGGAAATAAACCTACTGAGGGACCCCTGGAACACCGGCGCTTTCCTCTTGGAGGACGGTGCCTTGGTTTCATATGGTACATACAGAAAAATCGTTCTGACCCGGGAATCGGATGCCGAGTCAAAGTTTGAACGGTGCTGCGCTTCCTTTGGAAAGCAGTATGGCGGTATAAACCCGGTGAAATATCTGGTTAATCCTGAGGACTCCCATGGCTATCGGGATATTTCGGATTGGGATACAGTACCCTACGATGATTTCCGAGATTCGGTAAACAACAACACCCGAGGCCTTTTGACAAAGCCAACAAAGGAGGAGAAAGATGGGATTTGGCAAGAAATTTCCTCGTTGTTGGGCCAAAATGCACCCTCTGTATTTCGGGTTGACCAGGTGCTGTTTGGGGTTCAGCTTCCGGAAAAGAATACCAAGCGAATGACCTATTCCTCCAAGGCAAACATTATGGACCTGATTTATACGGAGAATTCAAAACGCGCTTACAGTGCGATGGAAGACCTACATTTCCACGGAGAGGACCTGCTGTCCGCTCCGGCCACACACAAGAATTTTTTTGCATACGATGTCTATCAAGGGGTGTATTTCTGGAACGACACAGAGGCTGTATGTTTTTACCTGTACGCAGATAGTCTGTTAATTCTCCAAGGACCCATGGCGGAAATTAAGGCAATGACAGAATATATGGAGTTAGGGGCGGACGATCTCTGGGAGAATGGTGCGTATAATTCCCCCACAGAGTCTTCCCGAAAGCTTCAACCGGGACAGACCGTTACCATGGGCCACTACCCCAAGGCTTCTGACAGCATTACCTGGCAGGTTCTGGATGTGCAGGGCGGCAAGGTCTTGTTGATCGCCCAGAAAGGGCTGGATGTACAGCCCTATAACACCAAGTACGGCTCCGTTACCTGGGAAACCAGCTCCCTCCGGGACTGGCTGAATACAACGTTCCTGAATGGGTCTTTTACTACAGAGGAACAAAAAGCCATCCGCACCACCTATGTGGATAACGGAAAGGCGCAGGGCTGTGACCTCTGGGAGACGGACGGCGGGAACAGTACGCAGGACAAGATTTTTCTGCTAAGCTATGGGGAGGCAAAGAAGTATTTTGATATTGCTACCCCCGGCATTGACGGTCCGGAAAAAGCAAGAATACAGCCGACCAAGTATGCTGTAAATCAAGGGGCCTATGTATCTGCGGAATTCGAAACCGCTGACGGAAAGGACGCAACGCGCTGGTGGCTTCGCTCCCCGGGGTGCAACCAACTCGATGCAGCCTGCATTCATGCCAGGGGATGCGTTGGGGAGCAGATGTGCAGCAATAAGGATACCTGTGTGCGGCCTGCAATGTGGGTGGACCTGAACCAGATAAAGTAAATTGTGAAAACTACCATGGTGCGCACTCCTTTTGGCAGCCATGCTATGATAGAAAGGTGAGAAATATGTTCGGTGCGTTTGTTGGGGATATTGTAGGTTCCAAGTACGAATTTCGCAATATCAAGACAAAAGTGTTCCCATTGTTTTCACAGGGCAGTGATTATACAGATGACACGATTATGACGGTTGCCGTTGCAAAAGCAATCATGCTGAGCCGTACTGAACAATTGGAAAAAAATGGCGAAGGAAGGAGCTTTCAAGAATTCCTCGTTGAGATCATGCAGGACTTCGGCAAAAGGTATCCGAATCCTACCGGTGCGTATGGCAGCAGTTTTGCAAAATGGCTCCGGCAGCAAGACCCGGGGCCTTACGGAAGCTATGGAAACGGCTCTGCAATGCGTGTCTCACCCTGCGGGTTGGCGGCGGTTACTATGGATGAAGCACTGGCACTGGCTCGTGCAAGTGCCAGCGTAAGCCATAATCACCCAGAGGGCATAAAAGGAGCCGAAGCTGTCAGTGCTGCAATTTTTATGGCAAAGAACGGAAAATCGAAAGAAGCAATCAGACAGTATATCAGTGAGCACTACTACAATCTGGACTTCACCCTGGATTCCATAAGAGACAGTTATGAATTTGACGGTTCCTGCCAAGGTTCTGTTCCGCAAGCCATTGTTGCTTTTTTGGAATCTGAAAGCTTTGAGGACGCGATTCGCAATGTGATTTCAATCGGCGGTGATTGCGACACCACCGGCGCAATCACCGGGTCGATTGCGTGGATTTATTATGCCGGATATGCGAATTGGATAACAAATTCGTTGAACCCGCCAATGCAGAAAATCAAGGAACGGGCAATAGAATATCTGCCAAAAGAATTTGTAGATATTGCGGAAGAATTTTGCGATGTATGTGGAAAACGGATTGGAACCTATTACCGTACAGGTGTGTGTACCTCGATATTAAATCACACGGAAACGGAAAAATTCTGGACTGACTGGGATAGCTCTGTACCTCGGGAAGAAAACGATTTTTCCACTCTATAATACTCAAATTGTGTAAGCAGAGATGGTGAAGCATCATTATTGAGCGGGGCTGTCTCACTAAAAGGCAGCCCCCCAAAAAAGCAAAGGCCCGGCTCTTGCGTAGAGCCGGGTTTTGGCGTATT
>CAKTQE010000047.1 GCA_934593275.1 uncultured Oscillospiraceae bacterium
CTCTCCTTTTTGTCATTTGATGAGTTGTCCAAAATCATTATACCACATTCCTACGCTCGGAATGACATATCGGGGGGGTGGTCCCGTTTAACCAAGCGGGTTATATTTGCAACGGTGCCAGCCCCTCGGCGGGGCTGGATGGCGTTGGGTCAACGCCGCTACATTTGTACCGTATATTGGGTTTTACCATTCACCCGCACAGGTTATATTTGCTACGTGGCGGGCGGCAGATTGCCGCCCCTACGATACATTTGTTACGAATTACCATGTTTTCAACGTGTCTATCATTGTTTTGCGTTCATAAAATGCGAAAAACGTGGTGCATTGACGTAGGGGCGGCAATCTGCCGCCCGCTACGTTGGACGTATAACCTGTGGGGTTGAAACAGTAATCCCAATATAAACCTTATGATAATAAACGGGGAAAAGGAGAAATTTTATTATGGAAAAAAACTACATCAAATGGATAAGAAGTAAAGTAGGTCACGAGCCAATCATTTTGAATTTCGCAGGTGGGTGTATTAAAAACAATAATGGAGAAATTCTTTTGCAGAAAAGAAAAGATAAAAACGTATGGGGATTTCCTGGAGGTGCTATCGAAATTGGGGAGAGTGCTCAACAGACAGCTATCAGAGAAATCAAAGAAGAAACTGGACTTGATGTTTTTCCCAAAAAAATGATTGGTGTGTATACTGGATATTTTGATGAATATCCCAATGGAGACAAAGCCCAAGTTATCTCTATTTTTTTTGACCTAGAGATAGTAGGCGGAAATCTCATTGAAAGTAATGATGAGACTTTAGAGTTAAAATTTTTTGATGAAAAAAGCATTCCCAAACTTGTGAATCAGCAACATGAGGACGCATTACGGGATATCATTAATCGAGAATATGGTGTTTGTCGCTAAAGCGAATAAACTGTAGGACACCCGCGAAAGCAACTTGTCGTTTTGCTTAGAAAAAGTACGCATTTTTGTGCAACCATACAATATTCACAAATAGAGCGATTTTTTGTTGCTTTCCTTTGAGGAATATGCTAGACTAAGCTTGGGAAAACGAGAACAAGTGAATCTTTGCCCGGAGTAGTGAGCATGGGGACAAGCGGACGAAGCGTGCCGTTCAGTTGCCATGCTCTTTTTGTGTCCTTTTGGCGCAGTCGTTCCGGATGACCAAGGATATTCCGGTGGGGCGTTCCCCGGAATGTTCTAAAGAGAAAGGCGGATCAGGAGTGGAACAAAGACTTTACGATGCCCTGCAGAGAAACCCCATCATTGCCGCGGTCCGCGATGATGCCGGGCTGGAGAAATGCTTGCAGGCGGATGTGCAGACGGTGTTTGTGCTTTACGGCGACATTTGCGGCATCTCCGGAATCGTGGAACGGATCAAAAACGCGGGAAAAATCGCCATCGTCCATGCGGACCTGATCGTGGGTCTGGCTACCAAAGAAATCTCCGTGGATTTTCTGCACAATACCACCCGGGCTGACGGCATTATTTCCACCCGGGCCAATATGATCCAGCGGGCCAAGGAACTGCACATGATCGGCATTTTGCGGGTATTCCTTATTGATTCCATGGCCCTTGACACGGCGTTCAGCGCACGGAATTTAAAACCCGATGCCATTGATATTCTGCCCGGATTGATGCCTACGATGGTTCGGAAAATCCGGCAGATCACCGGCCTTCCGGTGCTGACCGGGGGGCTGATCACAGAAAAACGAGAGGTCTTGCAGGCACTGGAGGCGGGGGCCATTGCCATTTCCAGCACTGCCCCCAACGTCTGGCAGATGTAAGGAGGATGGGTCATGTGCTGCGATACCAAAGGAAGAATTGCCGAGGCTGTTGAGGAAATGATGCGTACCAAGCCGGTGAGCAAAATCACCATTGGGAGCATTATGGAGCAGACGCAGATGAAGCGTCAAACCTTTTACTATCATTATCAGGATATTTACAGCGTGTTGGAGTGGATTGTGGAGTGCCAGCTTTGCGCCCCTTTGCGGTATGATGAGACCACGGACCCGGAGGAGTGGTGCCACCAGGCCCTGGAGCTTCTGCGGGCCAAGCAGCCGCTGCTGCGGCAGCTCTCCCCGGCCCTGGGACGGGAAAAGTTATACCAGCTTACCGGGGGGATCCTGCGGCCCCAATTGGTCCGATACCTGCCAATTTCTGAGGAGCAGGACCCGGAGAACTACGATTTGGTCCTGGATATGCTCTGCTATGCCGTGTTCTGCACCCTGGACAGCCTGGTGGCGAGCCGTGCGCCCCTGAATATAGAGGCCTGTGCCAAATATCTGAAAGCCCTTTTCTCCACCATGCAGAAAGCAGGATAATTTTTGGACGGGTGCTTCTAACTTCTCTTTGGACACATAGAATGTTGTGTGCAGAAGTGCCATATTTTAAAAACAATTTCAAAAATTTTTGTTGGTTTTGACATTCTAAAGATATTGTCTAATGACGGCAGCCGAATTTCTTGTTATAATCAATACTGTGGATAGCACCTGAGGGTGAAAAATGAATTTGCAAGAAAGATAAGGAGGACGTATTTATGGCAAAGTACATCATGGCTCTGGACGCCGGCACAACTTCCAACCGTTGTATTCTTTTCAACGAGAGAGGCGAAATGTGCAGCGTCTCCCAGCGGGAGTTCCCCCAATACTTTCCGAAACCCGGCTGGGTAGAACACGATGCAAATGAAATCTGGGCCACGCAGCTGGGTGTCGCTGTGGAGGCCATGCAGAAGGTCGGTGCCACCGCGGCAGACATTGCGGCCATCGGTATCACCAACCAGCGTGAGACCGCCATCGTTTGGGATAAGGTCACCGGCGAACCCATCCACCATGCCATCGTATGGCAGTGCCGCCGTACCAGTGAGTACTGCGACTCCCTGAAAGCCAAGGGTCTGACCGACTCTTTCCGGGCAAAGACCGGCCTGGTCATTGACGCTTACTTCTCCGGCACCAAGGTTCACTGGCTGCTGGAAAACGTTCCCGGCGCACGGGAGCGGGCAGAGCGGGGCGAGCTGCTGTTCGGTACCGTAGAAACCTGGCTGATCTGGAAGCTTACCGGCGGTAAGGTCCACGTGACCGACTACTCCAACGCTTCCCGTACCATGCTCTTTAACATCAACACCTTGCAGTGGGATGAGGATATTCTGAAAGAACTGAACATTCCTCGCTGTATGCTCCCGACCCCCATGCCCTCCAGCTGTGTTTACGGCGAGACCGATCCCTCCTTGTTGGGTGGACCCATTAAGATCGCCGGTGCCGCCGGTGACCAGCAGGCTGCCCTCTTTGGTCAGGCTTGCTATCATCCCGGTGAAGCCAAGAACACCTACGGAACTGGCGCGTTCCTGCTGATGAACACCGGCGAAAAGCCCGTCTTCTCTCAGAACGGTCTGGTCACCACCATCGCCTGGGGCCTCAACGGCAAGGTAGAGTACGCTCTGGAAGGCTCCGTATTCGTAGCCGGTGCTGCCATTCAGTGGCTCCGTGACGAACTGAAAATCATCGAGTCCGCTCCCGACTCCGAGTACTACGCCGGTAAGGTCAAGGATACCAACGGCTGCTACGTGGTTCCCGCATTCACCGGTCTGGGCGCGCCCCACTGGGATCAGTACGCCCGCGGCACCATCGTTGGCATTACCCGTGGTGTCAACAAGAATCACATCATCCGTGCCACCATGGAATCTCTGGCCTACCAGGTCAATGATATCCTGGTCGCCATGCAGGCGGACTCCGGCATCAAGCTGGCTGCCCTGAACGTGGACGGCGGTGCTTCCGCCAACAACCTGCTCATGCAGATGCAGTCCGATATCTCCGGCGCGCCCGTCCAGCGGCCTACCTGCGTTGAAACCACCGCCATGGGTGCTGCCTACCTGGCCGGTCTGGCCGTGGGCTATTGGGCCAACAAGGAAGACGTGGTTCGCAACCGTGCCATCGACCAGGTATTCCATCCCGAAATCACCGCTGAGGAGCGGGCCGAGAAGGTCAAGGGCTGGAACAAGGCTGTGAAGTGCGCTTACGGCTGGGCCAAGGACTGATTCGCAAGACCTGAAAACACCAGGTAGAAGAGCCTATTGGGCTTTGACATTTTGATAGGGAGGAAAAACCATGTTCTTAAAGTATTTGTGTGAATTTCTCGGCACAATGTTGCTGATTCTGTTGGGCGACGGCGTTGTCGCAAACGTCACTCTGAACAAGTCCGGTATGAAGGGTGCCGGTTCCATCCAGATCACCCTGGCCTGGGGCCTTGCGGTCATGCTTCCCGCCTTTATCTTCGGTGAAGCCTCCGGCGCAAGCTTCAACCCCGCTCTGACCATTGCGCTGGCAGTGGGCGGCATGTTCGATTGGGCATTGGTTCCCGGCTACATCGTTGCGCAGATCCTGGGCGGTATGGTCGGCGGTATCCTGGTATACGTCATGTTCAAGGATCAGTTTGACGCTACCGACGATCCCGGCACCAAGCTGGGCGTGTTCTCCACCGGTCCTTCCATCCCCAATACCGGCCGGAACATCCTGCAGGAAGCCATCGCTACGTTCGTTCTGGTATTCGCCATCTGCGGCCTGAATCAGGTTCCCGAGCTGTCTGCCGGTGTTGGCAAGCTGCTGGTATTCGGCATCATCGTTTCCATCGGTATGTCCCTGGGCGGCCTGACCGGTTACGCTCTGAACCCCGCCCGTGACCTGGGTCCCCGTCTGGCTCATGCCATCCTGCCCATCAAGGGCAAGGGCGACAGCAACTTCAAGTACGGCCTGGTAGTCCCCATCTTTGGACCCATCATCGGCGGTATCGTGGCGGTTCTGCTTTACAACGCCATTCCCTGGTAACAGCTTAGGTTCAGCATTATTGAATATTCTCTGCTCTAAGTGAACGTGTCGGGCAGTCCAGCTTCCTACCGGAAGGTTTACTTGGGCTGCCCGACTTTCTTGAGTGGATAAGGAGGAATCTTCTTGTACGATATTATTGTGATCGGTGCCGGTGTTACCGGATGCGCCGTGGCCCGGTATCTGTCCCGGTATGAAGGCCGGATGCTGGTACTGGACAAGGAGGAGGATGTGTGCTGCGGCACCTCCAAGGCCAACAGTGCCATCATCCATGCGGGCTTTGACGCTGCCAACGGCACACTGATGGCCAAAATGAACCTGGAGGGCAATCTGATGATGCCCCAGCTTGCAAAGGATCTGGATTTTGATTTCCAGATGAACGGCTCCTTGGTCGTGTGTATGTCTAAGGAAGACCTGCCCAAGCTCCAGGCTCTGTATGAAAACGGCGTTAAAAACGGGGTCAAACAGCTGGAAATCGTGGATGCCAAGCGGCTGCATGAGCTGGAACCCAATGTGTCCAAGAATGCCGTGGCGGCCCTTTGGGCACCCACCGGCGGCATTGTGTGTCCCTTTAATCTGACCATTGCTCTGGCGGAAAACGCCTATGACAACGGTGTGGAATTCCAGTTTAACACCCAGGTCCAGGGCTTTACCTGGAAAGACGGCTACTGGGTCATCCATACGGACAAGGGCGACTTGGAGACCCGGTATGTGGTCAACGCCGCCGGTGTCTATGCCGATGTGCTGCACAATATGGTTTCCACCCGGAAGCTGCACATTACCCCCCGGCGGGGGGACTACTGTTTGCTGGACAAGAGTACCGGCGGCTTTGTTTCCCATACCATTTTCCAGCTGCCCGGCAAACTGGGCAAGGGCGTACTGGTAAGCCCCACGGTTCACGGCAACACCATTGTCGGCCCTACGGCCATTGACGTAGAGGACCGGGAGGGAACCAATACCACCGCCGAGGGCTTGAACGACCTGATCGCCAAGGCCGGTGTCACTGTTGAAAATCTGCCCATCCGCCAGACCATTACCAGCTTCGCCGGTCTCCGCGCCCACGAGGACCACCATGAATTTGTCATCGGACCCGCGGAGGGAACCCAGCAGTTTATTGACTGCGCCGGTATCGAGTCCCCAGGGTTATCTTCCTCTCCTGCCATCGGCTTGCACGTGGCGGAGCTGATGCGTGATATGATGGACTTGAAAGAAAAAGAACACTATATCCCCACCCGCAAGGGCGTTCTGGACCCCAAGACCCTTTCCAAGGAAGAGTATCAGGCCCTGATTCGTGAAAAACCCGCCTACGGCCAGATCATTTGCCGCTGCGAGCAGGTCACGGAGGGGGAAATTGTAGATTCCATCCACCGTTCTCTGGGTGCCAAGAGCCTGGACGGCGTAAAACGCCGCACCCGGGCGGGCATGGGCCGCTGTCAGGCGGGCTTCTGCAGCCCCCGGGTCATGGAAATTCTGGCACGGGAGTTGGGTGTTTCCCAGAGTGAGATCACCAAATGCGGCGGTCAGTCCAAGCTGATCACCGGTGTGAATAAAGACGCCATCGGGGAGGTGCAGCAGTAATGAAATATGACATTGTTGTCATCGGCGGCGGCCCTGCCGGTCTGTCTGCCGCCATTGCGGCCTATGATGCCGGTTGCCGCAGCATCCTCATTCTGGAACGGGACGTACAGTTGGGCGGCATTCTGAACCAGTGCATCCACAATGGCTTTGGTCTGCACACCTTCGGGGAAGAATTGACAGGCCCGGAATACGCCTCCCGTTACATTGCCCAGGCCATGGAGCGGGGCATTGAATACAAGCTCAATACCATGGTTCTGTCCATCAGTGCGGACAAGCATATCACCGCCGTGAACCGGGAGGAGGGCCTTATTGAAATCGATGCCAGGGCTATTCTCCTCACCATGGGCTGCCGGGAGCGCAGCCGGGGTGCGCTGAATATCCCCGGCTACCGTCCCGCGGGCATTTACTCCGCCGGTACCGCCCAGCGGCTTGTCAACATGGAGGGCTATATGCCCGGACGCCGGGTGGTGATTCTGGGCAGCGGCGACATTGGTCTCATTATGGCCCGCCGCATGACTCTGGAGGGAGCCAAGGTGCTGGTGGTAGCGGAGCTGATGCCTTACTCCGGCGGCCTGAAACGGAACATCGTCCAGTGTCTCAATGACTTTGACATTCCCTTGAAGCTCAGCCATACCGTGGTGGACATTGAGGGCAAGGAGCGGGTCACCGGCGTGACCATTGCCGAGGTCGGCCCGGACCGGAAGCCCATTCCCGGCACCGAGATCCACTATGACTGCGATACCCTGCTGCTTTCCTGCGGCCTGATTCCGGAAAACGAGCTGTCCCGTGGCATGGGCGTGGAGATTTCCCCTGTTACCAACGGCCCTGTTGTGGATGAAAGTCTGCAAACCAGCATCCCCGGTGTTTTCGCCGCCGGTAACGTCCTCCATGTCCACGACCTGGTTGACTACGTTTCCGAGGAAGCCGCAGCCGCGGGCCGTGCCGCCGTGCGGTACCTGGCCCAGGGCGCGTCTGCTTCCCGGCATGAAATCCCCGTCACCTTTGAGGGCGGTATCCGCTATACCGTCCCCGCCAGCATTGACACGGCCCTTGTCCAGGACGATCTGGTCATCCGTTTCCGGGTGGGCGGTGTGATGAAAAAGCGGGTGGTAAAGCTTTATCTGGGTGAAGACGCCGTTCTGTCCCGCAAGCGGCCTGTGATGGCCCCCGGCGAAATGGAAGAGCTGAAGCTCACCCGGGAAATGCTGGCCGCCCATCCGGGGCTGAACCGGATCCATATTACAGTTGAGGAGGCATAACGATGGCAAAACGTGAATTGACCTGCATCGGCTGCCCTCTGGGCTGTTCCATTACCGTGACTATGGAAAACGGTGAGATCAAAGATGTCACCGGCTACACCTGCAAGCGTGGCCATGACTACGCCAGAAAAGAAGTAACCAATCCCACCAGAATCGTTACCAGCACCGTGCGCCTGACAGGCAGCCGCAACGGTGAGGCGGTGGTCAGCTGCAAGACCGCCCAGGATATTCCCAAGGGCAAGATTTTTGACATTGTTTCCGCACTAAAGGGCGTAACGGCCAAGGCCCCCGTTCACATCGGTGACGTGCTCCTATCCAACGTCGCCGGAACCGGCGTGGACATCGTCGCCACCAAAAATGTTCCCTAATCCTCCTTCCTTATCTTCCCCACGCCCCCCGGGCGCACCGTTTGGCGCGCCCGGGGTCACTTTTTTGCAGCCGCTTTCATTCCCAACGTGATGGATCACCGCCTTCCGGATGACCCGAAAATCAGAAAAACAGAGGCTTTTGAACAGCTCCGATTGAAAAAACAACCATGTCAGCGAAACCGTACGGAACGGCCTATGTGCCGTTCCGCGCCAAAAAGGACGGAACTGTTTCTGATAATACCCGAAAACGTCCCCCAATTTTGTCATTCCGACCGCAGCGCAAGCGGAGTGGAGGAATCCACCACGTTGGAAAATGAACCAACGCAAGGTAAAAATTGCAACTTGGAAAGATCCCTCGACTCCGTTTCTCTCCGCTCGGGATGACATGTTGGGGGTGGTACCGTTCAGCCATACGAGTTCTATTTGTTACGTTGTATGGCGATGGATCATCGCCGCTGCATTGGGTGTACAGTATAGGATGGTGTCAACGTATTGAATGCCGCTCAAATTGGTGATAAAATAATTTTGAAATTATTTCTCAAGCCATGCAATATCTGGCTTCTTTTTACGCCTATATAAGTGTAACCCCTTTTGGGGAAAACAGATAGGAGGCGATCCTATGGAGGATCAGGGAATTTTGGAGTTGTTTTTGAAACGCTCAGAGCAAGCGGTGGTGGAAACGGATAAGAAGTACGGCGGGTATTGCTATGCCATTGCCTACAATATTTTGTCTTCCCGGGAGGACTCGGAGGAGAGCGTGAATGATACATATCTCACGGCCTGGAATACCATCCCGCCCAGGAAGCCCGGGGTTTTGGGGGCATTTTTAGGGAAGGTCACAAGACATCTGTCCATTGACCGGTGGCGAAAGCTTCGCACCCAGAAGCGGGGCGGCAAGGAGATGATATTGGCCCTGGAGGAGCTGGGGGACTGCGCCGACCCTCAGGGGCTGGAGGGGCAGCTGTCCCAGCGGGAACTGGCCCGGGTTCTCAACAGCTTTCTGAACAGCCTGCCGGAAACGGAGCGAAATGTATTTTTGTGCCGGTACTGGTATGTGGATTCCATTGAGGCAATTGTCAGAATCACCGGCTTTTCCCAGAGCAAAGTTACCTCCATGCTCCACAGGACCCGGCAAAAGCTGTGGAAAAAACTGGGGGAGGAGGGCTTGGTATGAATCCCATGGACATTATGAAAGGCCTGAACGGAATCAAAGACAGCTTCGTCATGGATGCCCAGGACTTCCGGCAGGGAAAACGAAAGGTTCGCCATATTCCCCATAAAAAACTCTGGCTCATTGCCGCCATCATCGCCCTGGCCCTGCTGCTGGTGGGGTGTACGGTGGTGTATGTGCTGCGGCTGCAGGATATGGCCTTTGGGCAGGATACCCAGGAGGTCCTTGGAAGCGGTGTGCAGGACCGAACACTGCTTTCCTTGCAGGGCGTCAAGGGAACACCGGGGTATCAGGCCACCAAGGAGTGGTACGAATGGCTGAAAACCTACGACCCGGATGACCGTATTTATCACTCCCAAGAGGCATTTTCCGAGGATTTTGGGGACGATTACTATGCCTACAACCTCTATACCCGGGAAATGAAGGACAAGCTGGATGAAATCTGCGAGAAGTACCATCTGAATCTGTTAGGAAAAATGTATGTAGACCCGGACGAGGCGGCGGCCTGCAAGGCTCTGGGCATTCAGGGGATCCTCCGGAGCGATGCCCGGGCGCAGACCAATTTTGGCAGTGTGCGCTACTATGCTGACGGCTCCTTTACCGTGGAGGGAAAAATGACCCTGGAAACTCAGGTCTGGCCTTATGAGGAAATCGTGACCTTTTCCTGCTGCCGGAAGGACAGCTTCAGTGACCTTTACGGCTCCGTTGGCCCGGAGGGGACCTACGAGGAATGGACCTACACCACCTCCCAGGGGGTAGACGTGCTTCTGGTTCTGGAACAGCGGAACGCCATGAACCAGCAAATTCTTCTGATGGCAGACCGGGGAGAATATGTGTTTACGTTCCATGCCCTGGAATATGACCGGGCGTGGACGAGGGAAGCCCTGGAAGCCTATGCGGAGGCTTTTGACTTTACCATCCAGCCCCAGAAAGTCCACCAGGAGGCCCTGGCCCAGACCCAGCAGCGCAGGGAGGAGGCCGACGAAGAAATCGCCCAAGATTTTGATAAAAAAGCACACTTCTATTCGGATTTGGGGTATGATGCACGAATTAAATCCAAAATGGAAATCAGTACCCATCCGTCACAGCTGGGCTTTTGTTTGATGGACTTGGACGGGGACGGTGTGGAGGAACTGATCGTAGGTGAAAACGGTTACATCATGGATGTTTATACGAAGCGGGACGATGGCACACAAAAAATAATGACGCCAACATTCGGCTTCTTTGGAATGATACAGGAATCCTGTCGTTATATCGACAGTATGGGCGAGATTCATGCTTCCAATTCTTATATGTATCTCTGCGAGGATCATACGTTGGCCTATGTCTCTGTTACTACCAGCGGCCAAAAGGCGTATTACTTTGCAAAAGTTGAAAATGGGAAATACACCTGGACGGACTGTGTGTTTTATTATCCCAATGTTGAGTATTACCAGGACAACCCCTGGATTTCAATTCCGGACATGAATAATAGCCACATCAAGGTTCCCATTACAGAGAAAATATTCAATCAGGTCGTTCAGTCCCATCCACGGGTTCCACCAACGTTCATACCCATCAGTCAATTTCCCTTGCCAGATAATGCGCCCAGCGGTATTACAGGAGAGGATCAAGTATATAGCTCCATCTCCCAGCTGTTGGAGGATTTGAAAGGCGATGGTTCCGATGATACCCCGTGGAACTACAGCCTCCTGGACCTGGACGGTGACGGACAGGAAGAACTGTTCCTGACCAAAGGGGCATGGAAAGGGGTTCTGACCGTTAAAAACGGCAGGGTGAAAATTCTGGAATGTGGGCAGGACATCCGCATTTGCAAGGGGAATTACATTCTCCACACCTGCTCTTACTTAGACGGCAACAGTGCCACCAGCGTTTATAAGGTACAAAACGGAAACGCCGTCCTTGTAGACTATGTACGCTATGACAACAGCCGGGAAAACCCATGGCTTTACGCCCCGGATGCCCAGGACGAATCTCTGAAACCCATTACCAAGCAGCAATACGAGGACATTCTATCCAAATATGAGGCCATGACCCCGGAAATGCACCCGGTATCCGGGGGCGGCCTGTATTAACGGCCTGGGCGGCTTACCGCCGAAAGAATGCAGGAGGAGCATGTATGAATCCAATGGATATTATAAATGGCCTGGGCGGCATTGAGGATGGCTTTGTCATGGCCGCGGCGGCTTTCCGGCAGGGAAAGGGAAAGCTGCGGTCAGTGGCAAAGAAAAGACTTTGGCTTCTGGCGGCCATGATCGCCCTGGCCCTGCTGCTGGTGGGGTGTACGGTGGTGTATGTGGTTTCCGGGAGCAACTGGTATGCGGAACGCTGGTATAGAGACTTCTTTTCCACAAATGCGTCTACGGACAATCTGGAAGACCTGACTGGTCATCAGCAGCAGATCTGGAACCGGGGCCTGGTAAAGCTGGACCAGAGTGTGACCTGCAACGGTTATACCGTCACCCTGGAATCCGGAATCAGCGATGGGTACCGGATGCTTATCAAATACCGGATCGATGGGCCTGAGGGAATGGTCTTAAATGGGGACGGGTATCAGCTGCGCTACACCACGGATATGCAGATACCACATTTTGGTGATGGAGATTATTCGCTGGGGGTCTATGGGGAAGAACTGCTGCAAGATGAAAACCCCAATGACGGCACTGTTTACGGCCTTTTTGAGTGGCTCTTTCAGCCACCGGAGGGGTCGGACTTCTCCATAACGGATGGCACACAGTGGAATATTACCGTCCATGAGATCTGGGAAGTAAACCGTTCTGCCGAAAAGAACGCTCTTACAACGCTCTGCCAAGGAACTTGGGCGTTTCAGGTGACCTTTTCGGAGGATTTGCTTGTGACAAATTCCACAGAGCTTGTGGAAAACACTGTCCGATGCGCGGCTTTTCGCAGTTTCAGAAACCGTCAGTTCCCCTTGAAAGTGCGGGTCACGTCTTTTGAACTGCGTTCTCTTTCAGCGACCCTGCGCTATAACATGCCGTTGACCGGCTCCTGGGAGGGAATCACCCTTGGCCCCATTTCCCTGGTCATGCAGGACGGAACCAAAATAGAGGCCCATTTCCGAACCTCCATCTACCGGGGAAACCAGGAAGAATGCCTCTATGTATTCGACCGCCCCATTGCCCCGGAGGATGTGGCCCGTATTGAATTTCCCTGACATTTAGAAACTCCCCCTCTGCCATCCCAAAACGCTGGGCGGCAGAGGGGGATTTGTTGTGTGGGGCAGATGGTCAGCGTTTTACGGGAATGTCCAGCACCCCCAGTTCCCAGCCGGTGTCCTGGGTTTGGGCGGTGAGGGCGGCGGTGATTTTTCGGAGGGAATTCCAGTCCTCCTGGGGAACGCTGTAGAGTTCCAGGCAAAAGACACTGGTGGACTGGGCGGGAAGTTCGGCCCAGAGAAACGCTTCGGTGTCTTTGCCGTTGACCTGAATATCCTCCCCCAGAAGCTGCATATCCTGGTCGGTGTTGTTTTTGGCACACAGGAGGATGGAGGAATCTATCAGCTGGTCCTCAGAGAAATAATCGCTGATAGGGCCAAGGCCGTAGAGTACCAGGTCTCCGGAGTCGTAGATGGGCTTTCCTGGCAGGGCCAGGGTGTGCCGGTAATCCGGGGCGGCGTTGCCCTGGATGGTCAGGTCATTCAGGTAAATGGGGTCTGCGGTGTCGTCTTTGTCGTCGTAGGCCGTCAGGTCAAAGTTGATGTTCTGGATTTGGGCGATGTTTCCTGCGGCAAGACCTTTCTGGCTGAGCCACAGCTGACCCGAAACGGTTTCGCCGGGGGCGGCTTCGATGTAAAAGCTGGCAAAGTCCGACAGGCACAGGTCATTGACAAACAGCCGTTCCAGCAAAAACACATAATCCCGGTCCGTGTGGTTCACAATGTAGAGAGGGATGGAATCTGTCTCACCGTCTTCCCACTGGGAAATGATGGTAAAGTCCTCGTTGTCTAGCAATGTGGCACCGTTCAAAGGCAGGCTCACGCTTTCCGTCTGCTCCGGGGCAGGGGGGAGGGTTACATAGTCGCTGCCCGTCAGGCAGCGCATCAGCAGGCCAAAGGGGTTGGCCAGAAAAAGACCCAGAATGGCAATGACCACGGCTGAAGGAAGCCCCTTGCGCTTCCGCTTCTTTCGCTCCTGCCGGGGGCAGTCAAAGGGGTCTTTGTAGGGGATGGGCTTCCGGGTTTGCCCCTGGATGACCAGCGGTTCCCCCTGATGGACGTGGGTGCGGTGGGCGATCTCCTCGCTAAAGGACTCGTAGGCACAGTTCTTACATTTTTTTCCGTTAAACGGGTTGCCGCAGCTGGGACAGACGTATCGAGCCATAGGCGTGGCCTCCTTTCTTTTCTATATTATATCAGGCAAAGGTGGGGCCGTCAATCTATTGACAGAGAAAAACGTATGTTCTATAATAGAGTGGAATGAAGGGAAGCTCTTGTCGATTTAATCAGAGCTTCCCCCAAAAAAGGGGGTGGGCCTTGTGAAAACCTATGTTGCCATCGACTTAAAATCCTTTTACGCTTCTGTAGAGTGCGTGGAACGGGGCCTGGACCCCATGACCACCCATCTGGTGGTGGCGGACCCCAGCCGTACCGAGAAAACCATTTGCCTTGCGGTATCTCCCGCCCTGAAAGCCCACGGGATTTCCGGCAGGGCCAGACTTTTTGAGGTGGTCCAGCGGGTGGCGGAGGTGAACGCCCTGCGCCGGGGCGGCAACCGGGGCCGGGACTTTACCGGGGCCGCTAAGGACAGCAAGGAGCTGGAGGCCCACAGGGACTGGAAGCTGGATTACTATGTGGCCCCTCCCAGAATGGGCCACTATATGGAGTGCAGCAGCTTTATTTACAGCATCTACCTGAAATTCGTGGCCCCGGAGGACCTGCATGTGTACTCCGTGGACGAGGTGTTTATCGATGCCACCGCCTATTTAAAGCTCTATGGCCTGGATGGGGTGGGCTTTGCCCGGAAACTCATCCGGGAGGTCTATGAGGCCACGGGCATCACTGCCACAGCCGGGGTGGGTACCAATCTATACCTATGCAAAATTGCCATGGACATTCTGGCCAAACACTGCCAGCCGGATGATTATGGAGCCAGAGTGGCCCAGCTGGACGAGATGAGCTACCGCCAACAGCTATGGGACCACCGGCCCTTGACGGATTTCTGGCGGCTGGGTCCGGGCTACGCCAAAAAGCTGGAACGCCGGGGCATTTACACCATGGGGGACCTGGCCCGGTTGTCGCTGGACCCAGGGCCTTTTGGGGCAGAGAGCCTGTATAAGCTCTTTGGCGTCCAGGCGGAACTGCTGATTGACCACGCCTGGGGCTATGAGCCATGCACCATTGCTCAAATCAAAGCCTACAAGCCGGAAACCCGGTCCGTCAGCAGCGGCCAGGTGCTGCAATGCCCCTATGACTGGGGGAAGTCCCGGCTGGTGGTCCGGGAAATGGCGGATGCCCTGGCCATGGACCTGGTGGAGAAGAACCTGATGACCCAAAAGCTCACCCTGACCCTGGGCTATGACCGGGAAAGCCTGACAGGGCCGGACCACGGCTACACAGGCCCTTGCGTTACGGACCGGTATGGCCGCCAAATCCCCAAAAGTGCCCATGGCACCATCACCCTGCCCCAGAAATGCGCCTCTCAAAAGCTGATCGTAGGGGCCTTTATGGAACTGTATGACCGAATCGCGGACCCACAATTATTGCAGCGGCGGCTGACCCTGACGGCGGAGCTTCACGAGGCCCAACAGGTGCGGCAGGAGCGGGCGGCCGTGGAGCAGCTGGATTTATTCACAGACCCTGTGGAAAACCAGAGCCGACAGGAAGAATTGGAGCGGGAGGAGGCCCGGCTGAAAGCCATGCTGGAAATCAAAAAGAAATTTGGAAAGAACGCCATTTTCCGGGGGATGAACCTGGAAGAGGGGGCCACCGCCCGGCAGCGCAACGACCAGATCGGCGGCCACAAGGCATAGGAGGCGGCATGGGAAAGTACGATGATATTTTGCACACCCCCTGGCCCCAGCCCAACACCCGGGCGCGGATGGCGGTGGAGGACCGGGCGGCCCAGTTTGCCCCCTTTGCGGCCCTGACGGGCTATGAGGCGGTGCTGCGGGAGGCAGCAAGATTGACCCAGCATCCGGTGTATCTGACAGAGGAAAGCCTGGATGCCCTGAACGCCCAGCTTCGGAAAGCCCGGGAACTGCTGGACACCCAGCCCCAGATCACCATGACCGTCTACTATGAGGACCGGGTGAAAGAGGGTGGCCGATTTGAGACCGTAACGGGGCGGCTGAAAAAAATCGATCAGTACCAGGGGGGCCTGGTGCTGACCGATGGCAGGGAAATCCCGTTTTTCAGAATTTGCGACCTGACGGTGGAATAATAGGAAAAATCAGGGCAGCACCGCACAATTCGGCAAGAGACATCAGCGAGAGATTTTGGACCAAGATAAAGTTTGAAAAACGCAGGAATACTTTGTGTATTTCAAGTTTTTCAAACTGCAATATTGGGCCAAAAGATCCGCTGATGTCCGCAGACGCAATTGTGCGGTGTTGCCCTAGAAAAAACCCCGGAAAGGAAGAACCTTTCCGGGGCAGCTTATTGCATCTTAGCCGTTGGCACGCATCTGAGCGAAGCACTCGCTGCAGAATACGGGACGGTCGGACTTGGGCTGGAAGGGAACCTTTGCCTCGCCGCCGCAGCGTGCGCAAGTAGCGGTGAAGAACTCACGGGGGCCACGGGCATTGTTCTTGCGAGCATCACGGCAGGCCTTGCAGCGCTGGGGCTCATTCTGGAAGCCGCGCTCTGCGTAGAACTCCTGCTCACCGGCGGTGAACACGAACTCCTTGCCGCAATCTTTGCAAACTAAAGTCTTATCTTCGTACATTGGAAATACCTCTCTTCGGTTTTTTGCCCCGTGAAAATCTACCAGGAAATGGTTGTAACGCAGGGTGAATAAAATATGCGGCTGTCATTTACCGCATGTTGGATTATACACAATTTGGGATGGATTGTCAATCCTTTATGAAAATTTTTCTCCAACTATTTGAGATTTATGCAATATTTCCAGTATTCGTCCAAAGTTTTTGGTGAAAAGGATAAAGGAAATTACAGGGAGAACTGGGTCTGCCCCTGGTAGGGGATGTGCAGATGGTCATAAGCCAGGGGGGTGACGCAGCGGCCCCGGGGGGTTCTGGTCAAAAAGCCCAGCTGCATCAGGTAGGGTTCATAAACATCTTCCAGCGTCACGGCCTCCTCACCAATGGTGGCGGCCAGGGTTTCCAGGCCCACGGGGCCGCCATTGTAGTTCTGGATAATGGCGGTAAGCATCCGGCGGTCAATCACATCCAGCCCCAGCCCGTCCACTTCCAGCCGCCGCAGAGCCAGGTCGGCGGCCTCTTTGGTAATGGTGCCGTCTCCCATGACCTGGGCAAAATCCCGGACCCGCCGCAGGAAGCGGTTGGCAATTCGGGGAGTACCCCGGCTTCTGGAAGCGATTTCCATGGCTCCTGCCGGGTCGATGGCCATGCCCAGAATGGTGGCGGATCGGGTGACAATGGCGGACAGCTCTTCCGGCGTGTATAGTTCCAGCCGCAATGACACACCAAACCGGTCCCGCAGGGGGGCAGAAAGCTGACCGGCCCGGGTGGTGGCTCCTACCAGGGTGAACTTGGGCAAATCCAGCCGGATGGAGTTGGCACTGGGGCCTTTGCCTACAATAATATCAATGGCAAAATCCTCCATGGCCGGGTAGAGAATTTCCTCTACCACCCGGTTCAGACGGTGGATCTCATCGATGAACAGAATGTCTCCGGCGTTCAGGTTGGTCAGAAGTGCCGCCAGGTCGCCGGGCTTTTCAATGGCCGGGCCAGAGGTAATGCGGATGCCGGCCCCCATTTCATTGGCAATGACACCGGCCAAGGTGGTTTTGCCCAGGCCGGGAGGGCCATAGAGCAGCACATGGTCCAAAGGCTCGTTTCGCCGCCGGGCGGCTTCTATATAAATAGAAAGGTTCCCCTTGGCCTTTTCCTGGCCGGTGTAATCCGACAGAAGCTTTGGCCGCAGACCGATCTCTCCGGCATCCTGGGGGGTAAAGGTGGGCAGCACCAGGGGGGCTTCCACCTCCTGAGAAAATTCCAGACTCATGTTTTATCCTCCTTGTCAGCCTTTCATCACCATGGCCCGCAGGGCATGGCGTACCATATCCTCGGTGCTGGCCTTGGGGTCCACGCCTTTCAGGGCCAGGGCAATTTCCGCGGCGGAGTAGCCCAGTTCCTGTAGAGCAGCGTTGGCCAGAGCCAGATTGCTGCCCCCCTGCTTGGGAACGGCGGCGGGTCCGGCGGAAAAGTCCAGCTCCATGGAGCTGCCGCCGATTTTGTCCTTCAATTCCAGAATGATCCGCTGGGCGATTTTCTTGCCCACACCCTGGGCGGCGGTGAGCATTTTCTCGTCTCCCGTCATGACGGCCAGGGTAAAGTTCTGCGGCCCGCCGGAGGAGAGAATGGCCATGGCGGCTTTGGGACCCACGCCGTTGACGGCGGTGAGCAGTTCATAGCAACGCTGCTCCTCCCGGGAGACAAAGCCGTAAAGGTCGTAGGCATCTTCCCGGATGGACTCGGTGATATAGAGCTTGGCGGTGGTATTCAGTTTTAGTTGCGCGGCGGTATAGGTAGTGACCCGGCAGCCGTAGCCCACGCCGCCGCAGTCAATGACCGCCAGACCAGGCTCCAGCAGGGTGACCGTACCGGAAACATAATATAGCATATTGGATTCTCCTTATTTTTGAGACATGGCAAGCAGGGAGGTACAGGAACGGGCGTGACACAGGGCAATGGCCACCGCGTCGGCGGCATCGTCAGGCTTGGGAACGGCGGGCAGCCCCAGAATCCGCTTGGTCATATCCATGACCTGGTGCTTGGTGGCATTGCCGTAGCCCACCACGGCCTGTTTGACCTGCATGGGTTTGTATTCAAAGACCGGAACGCCGGCCTGCTGCACCGCCAGCAAAATGACCCCCCGGGCCTGGGCGACTTTGATGCCGGTGGTGACGTTGTTGCCGAAAAACAGTTCCTCAATGGCCACGGCATCGGCCTGAGCCAATTGCAGCAGCTCCGTCATGTTGTTGTAGATTTCTCCCAGCCGCCAGTTGAAGTCCGTGTTGGGTGGGGTGGTGATGGCCCCGCAGCGCAGAAGCTGACAGCGGCCCCGCTGTGCTTCCAGAATGCCGAAGCCCGTAATGCCGTAGCCCGGGTCAATGCCCAAAATCCGCATTACAGGTGTCCTCCGGCAATGAGATAGAGCTGATATATTACAAATAAAATGGCAAGCACCAACCCCACCCGGGCGGCCCAAACCTGCCAAGCAGGCCGGGGAACGTAACCGGGCTGCTTTTCTTCTTCGTTTTCCATGGATGCTTTCACCTCGGAACTAACTATATCACACTTTTGTGCGGAAATCCATTCTTTATTTGCCCGGAAGAAAAATTCCCCGCAACCAGCGAACTCCGTCCCTGACGAACATCTGTCCTTATTCACCTTGCCCAAAAAAGAATGTCGAAAATTGGTAAAAAACACTTGACAAACGGTGGCGGCTGTGGTAACATATGCAAGCTGT
>CAKTQE010000048.1 GCA_934593275.1 uncultured Oscillospiraceae bacterium
GGGGTCACGTCTACGGGGATGTTTTGGCCGGAGCCGGTTTCGGAGTAGTAGGCGGCCAGCTGGGCGGCCTGGGTCACGGTGTCGTCCGGGGGGTGCTTGCCGCCGCAGGAGATGACCACGTGGCTGCCGTGGACTTTGGAGGCGTGGCACCAGATGTCGTCTTTTCTTGCCAATTTAAAGGTCAGTTCGTCATTTTGCCGGTTGTTCCGGCCTACGTAAATGGGGAAACCATCGGTGCTTTCAAAGCGCATGGGCGGGAGCTTGCCCTGCTTGATTTTGCGCTTGGCTGTCTCCTGGCGGACATAGCCCCCCTGGGCCAGTTCCTGGCGGATTTCTTCCAGCTCCGCCTCGCTCTGGGCGCGGTTCAGTTCCTCTAAAACGCTTTCTAAATACTGGCACTCGTCCTGGCCCAGGGCCAGCTGGTGGGTCAGTTCTTTCTGGGCGTTTTTCATCCGGGTGTAGTCTTTGTAGAATTTGGCGGCGTTCTGCTGGGGGGAGAGGATGGGGCTTAGAGCGATCTCCACATCGGCCATATTTTCATCATAAAAGTCCTGGCAGCTGATGCTTGTTTGCCCCTTTTGGATGCGGTGGAGGTTGGCGGTCAGGATGTCGCCCAGCTGCCGCAGACGTTCCCGGTCATAGGTGGCAGTCAGTTCCTTTTCCTGCAAGGCCATTTTCCGGCGCAGGCGGCTCACCTGGTTGCTGACGGTTTTCCGCAGGGCCTGGCTCTTTTGCCGCATGGCATCCCGCCGGTCCCGGAGGGTGTAAAACCGGTCCAGTAGGTCACTGAAAGATGCCCCTTGGGCGCAGTCGCCGTATTCCCGAATGGGGCAGAACGCAAACTGCTTCATGGTGCCGTCCGGGGCGGCAAAATACCAGGGGGCGGGATGGGACAGCTGCTCCGTAAAGAACAGGTGCAGTTTTTCCGCCACGGCTTCCAAGTCCCGGCCCTCCAACCGCGCGTCGGTTTCCCCACAGGCAAACAGTGCCGCTTCCCGGGTCACCAGAGGGGAGAGTCCCCCCAGGCAGTCCATGAGCCTTTGGGACAGTTCGTCCGCCCCGGGGGCTGAGAGCATAGAAAGATAATCCTCCTGGGAAAGCTCCCGGGGGTTTTTCTTTTCAATGGGGCTGGGGTACTGATAGTGAAGCCCCGGCAGGGCGGGCCGGTTGCTTTCATCCAGGCCAATGCGCCGCAGGCAGTCCAGAATCCGGCCATCCGGGCCTAATAGATACACGTTGCAGGTCCTGCCCATAAGCTCGGCAATAAGCTTTTTCTGGATGGGGTAGCCCATTTCATCGGTGCAGTCAAAGGTAAAGGCCGCCCAACGCTCCATGGGGATCTGGGTGATCTCCGCAAGTCTTCCCCCCAGCAGGTGCTTCCGCAGGAACATGCAGAACATCGGGGGTTCTGCCGGGTTTTCCGGGGAGGCGGCGGTAAGGTGGAGCCGGGGGGCCGTGGGGTTGGCGGCAATCAGCAGCTTTTCCCGGCCCTGACGGCCACGAAGCCCAAAAATCAGGGTGTCCCGGCTGGGCTGGTAGATTTTTTCTACCTTGGCCTCCCCGCACCGCTGCCGCATTTCTTCCAGTACGCAGGAAAGATAGGTCGCGTCAAATGCCATGGGCTTCTCCCTCCATCACGGTCCGGAACAGCGCATTGATCCGCTCCGTCTGGCCGCTTAAAAACAAGGCCCCAAACAAAGCTTCCAGCCCGGTGGCCTTGGCATACTGGGCGGGGGTAGCGGCCTTGGGTACGGCGTGGACGTGGGCATTCTTCCCCCGGCGGTACCAGCTCAGTTCCTGGTCATTTAAAAGGGGCAAGAGCTTGTCCACAAATTCCGCCTGGGCCGGGGCGTTAACCAAGGCGATGGTCCGGCGGTGGAGTTCCTGGACGGTGGTATAGCCCTGGGCGCAGAGCCAGCCCCGGCACAGCAGTTCAAAGACCCCATCCCCCATATGGGCCAGGCCCAGATTGGAAATGGCATCGATTTTGCCCTTGTCCAGATTCATCTGAAAATAGTTTTCCAAAAGTTTTTCCCTCGATTCAATAAAAACTGGGCGCAAAGCCCGGTGAACAGTCCGGTGACGATGCTGACGGCAATGAGAATGGGCAGATAGGCAAGGAGTCCCCAGGTGCCGCTGACCCACAGGGCTACGGCCATCTGGCCCACAGAGTGGGCCACTGCCCCGGCGCAGCCCGCCACCCAAAGCTGGTTTTCTTTCAGTATTTTTTTAAGGCCGATGGTCAGGGCAATTGCCAAGGCCCCACCGGCGGCGGAATACAAAATGGTGCTGAAATTTCCGGCGAACACCGCCCCCAGAAACACCCGGGCGGCCAGCACCAGCACCCCCTCCCGGGAACCCAGGAGGAACACGGTAAACACCGTGACGATGTTGGCAAGGCCCAGCTTGACCCCCGGCACCGGGATGGGGGCGGGGAGTTGGGCTTCCAGCATAAAAATGGTCAGGGCAATGGCGGTGAGCAGCCCCAACAACACCATACGTCTGGTTTTCATAGCCCCTCCTAATAATACTGCCGCATTTCTTTCTGGGCCCGGTCAATTTCCTGCCGCAGTTCCCGGGCGGAGACCCGCAGAACGCCGGAACCCAGGGCGGACAGCTGCACCAGGCCGTCAGAACTGGCAACAGACACCCGGTAGTTGCCCCCAAACTGGGCGGCCAGATTCTGAATATAGGCATCTGCCGTCTCCCCCTCCCGGGTAAAGACCACCTGGATGCCAGCATCCTGATACTTTTCGCTGCCGGGCTGCCGGTAGCTGTCAAAGACCAGAACGGTACGGCATTTCCGGAAAGCGGCGTAGCCCGTCAGCAGATCTTTCAGGTGCCGCCGGGCGGCGGAGAGGTCGTGTTTGGCGGTTTCCGCCAGGTCGTCCCAGGCGAAAATCATGTTGTAGCCGTCTACGATGAGACAGTTCTCCTTGGGCTGCCGGATGGTCACCTCTTCCGTGGCCGGGGTCCGGGGGGCGGTATACTGGGGGCGGCGAATAGGGCCAAACTCCCGCTCCATGATTTGTTCCAGCTCCCGGTCATCAATGGCCGGGAGGGTCCGCAGCTGGGGCGGTTTTTCCTCTTTCAGACCGCTTTCCAGGTGCATGTAGTCCTTGACCTGATCCCACTTCACCGTGTGTCCCGCCCCGTGGGCGCAGAATACGGAGTCCGGGGTGTTTTCCAGGTCCGCCTCCGGGTCGTAGGCCGCCTGGGCAATGACCCGCTCTTCATCGTGACAGGGGGCGTAGCCGTGGAGGGACAGGGTGAGCCGTCCCAGACCCTGGGTGTAGGCCGCCACCTGGGCGGCGTAGTCTTTCAGTTCCGAGGCCGGGACCTGTCCCTCTAAGATGGATTCCCCACCCTGGGTCTCCGGCGGCTCCATGGTGCCGCCCATGGCCCGGATGTCCGTAATGGCCCGGCCGATCTGGGGGGTGGGTACCGCCAGACGGAAATCATACCAGGGTTCCAGCAAGACAGATTTGGCCTGCATCAGCCCCTGCCGCACCGCCCGATAGGTGGCCTGTCGGAAGTCGCCGCCCTCGGTGTGCTTTAAGTGGGCCTTGCCCACCAGCAGGGTGATTTTCATATCCGTAATGGGTGCGCCGGTCAGAACGCCCCGATGCTGTTTTTCCGCCAGATGGGTGAGGATCAGGCTTTGGTATCCAGCATCCAGCACGTCCGGGGGACATTTCGTATCAAAAACCAGACCGGAACCAGGCTCTCCCGGCTCTAAGAGCAAATGCACCTCGGCGTAGTGCCGCAAAGGCTCAAAATGCCCTACCCCCTCTACGGTGTTTTCGATGGTCTCTTTGTAGAAGATTTTAGGGTCGCTGAGCTGGACATCCAGCTGAAAACGCTGCTTTATCAGGCTTTTCAATACTTCCAGCTGGACCTGGCCCATGATCTGCACCTGGATTTGCTGACCCTCCCAGGTCATGTGCAGCTGGGGTTCCTCCTCTTCCAGCTGCCGCAGCTTTGGAAACACCACCGCCGGGTCTGCCCCGGCAGGCAGCACCAGATGATAGGTCATCACCGGCTGGGAGACCATGGCTTGCCCTTGCGCCCCGGAACCCAGAACCTGGCCTACCCAGGTGTCCGTCAGGCCGGTAACGGCCAGAAGCGTCCCGGCGGGGGCTTCATTGAGGGTCTCAAATTTTTCTCCGGAATACAGCCGCAGACTCAGGGGCTTTTCTGTTTTGGTCTCCCCGTCACGGCCCATATAGGCAAGTTGAGCGCGCACAGTGAGACTGCCCCCGATGATTTTCATCCAGGTCAGCCGATTGCCCTGGGCATCCCGGGAGATTTTATAGACCCTGGCCCCAAATTCCCCAGGGTATTCCGGTTCCGGCCCATCGATTTCCAGGGCTTCCAGCAGTTCTTCCACGCCCTCTAATTTCAAAGCCGACCCAAAGAAACAGGGGAAGAGCTTCCTGGCCCCAATGAGCCGCCGCAAATTTCCCGGCGTCACCGTGGCCCCTGCCAGATAGCTTTCCAGCAGGGCCTCGTCACAAAGGGCCGCCGCTTCCCAAAGGCTGTCTTCCTCCTGGGTAAAGTCCACGCAGCCGCTGCCAAATTCCTTTTGAAGAGACGCCATCAGGGCCTCTTTTTTCGCTCCGGGCAAATCCATTTTATTGATGAATAAAAACACCGGCACCTGATACCGCTCCAACAGCTGCCACAACGTTCTGCTGTGGGCCTGAACCCCGTCACTGCCGCTGATCACCAGCACCGCACAGTCCAGAATGGGCATAACCCGCTCCGCTTCCGGCGCGAAATCCACATGCCCCGGGGTATCCACCAGGGTCAGTTCCCGACCCTTTCCGGCAATCCGGGCTTGCTTTGAAAAAATGGTAATGCCCCGCTGCCGCTCCAATACAAAGCTATCCAGAAACGCATCCCCATGATCCACCCGTCCCAACACCCGCCGGGTGCCGGAAACATACAAAAGCCCCTCAGAAAGGGTGGTCTTCCCTGCATCCACATGGGCCAGCAGCCCCACATTCAAGGGTCTGCGGGGTATATTCGTTTCTACAGACATAAAAAGGCCCCCTTTCACGGTTCATTCAGCCATTATACCATGAAAAGGGGCATTCGCCAATATAAGAATTACGGGAAAGATAAAATATCCATATGCCGCACGCCACGTTGAACGTATAACCTGTGGGGGTGAATGGTAAAACCCAATACACGGTATACGCAATGTAGCGGCGATGATTCATCGCCATCCAGCCCCGGCGAGGGGCTGGCCCGTTGCGAATACAACCCGTGCGGTTGAACGGAAACACCCCCCGATATGTCATTCCGAGCGTAGTGAAACGGAGTCGAGGAATCTTCCCAAGTGGCAGATTTTACCTTGCGTTGGTACTTTCTGCCACGTAGTGGATTCCTCCACTCCGCTTGCGCTACGGTCGGAATGACAGACGTTTTTTGCATTGAGCGTTACAAATTCAAACGTACAACGATTCCGGCCCTGCGGGCCGGTTGGCGGCAGATTGCCGCCGCTACAGTGGGGATACCATAAATACCATTCAACGGCACAGGTTATACGTCCAACGTGGCGGGCGGCTAATAGCCGCCCCTACGATACATTTGTTACAAATACCGTATATTTTGCGTGTCTAATGCCGGTTTATCGTTTCGAATAATGAAAAAACGTGGTACGTTGACGTAGGGATGTTGGATCTGTTTGGTTAAACGGCATCACAACTGGCCAATAAACCGTTCCAGCCGGTTCAGGCTTTCGGTGAGGTCTTGGTCGCTGTAGCAGTAGGACAGGCGGATGTAGCCCTCACAGCCGAAGCAGGTGCCGGGGACGGCGGCAAGGCCGGCTTCTTTGATCATCCGCAGGCAAAAATCCCAGGAGGGAATGCCGAATTTTTGGATGCCGGGGAAGACGTAAAAGGCCCCCTGGGGGTGGGGGTATGGAAGCCCCATCTGAGTCAGGCGGGCGCAGACGTAGTCCCGGCGGCGGCGGTAGAGGGCCTGGGTGGGGGCAACGTCTTGCTGAAGGGCGGTCTGGGCGGCATCTTGCAGGAACGTGGGAACGGCGGCAATTTCCGCGGCACTGAGCAGGAGCAGCCGCTCTAACAGATTTTCAGGGCAGACCAGATAGCCAATGCGCCAGCCGGTCATGGCGTAGGGCTTGGAAAAACTCTGGCAGAGGATGGTTTTGTCTTTTAGTTCTTCATCCAGGGACAGATCTTCACAGGGTCCGTAGACCAGCTGATTATACACATTGTCACAGATCAGATACATATCCCGGTCTTTGAGGACCTCTTTTACCGCGTCCAGGCTCTCCCGGTTCAGAATGACGCCTGTGGGGTTACAGGGGGAGTTTAATACAATTGCCCTGGTTTTTTCCGTCAGACAGTCCGCAAGGCCCTGGGGGGTGATTTGGAAATCCGTTTTGCTGACGTCTAAAAACACGCTTTCCGCCCCGGCTGCGGTGGTGATGGTATCGTAGAGGGAAAATGCCGGGGTGGGGATGATCACCTGGTCTCCGGGGTTTAAGATTCCGGTGAGAGCGGTATAAAGGGCCTGGGTGGCCCCCACGGTCACCAGCACTTCTTCCGGGGCGGTTTTTCTTCCCCGGGCGGTTTCAAAGGCGGCAATGGCCCTCCGCAGGGGCAGGGTTCCCTGGTTGGGGGCGTAGTGGGTCTGATTTTCTTCCAAAGCCTTTATGGCCGCCAGCTTGATCGGCTCCGGCGTTGGCAAGTCCGGCTCCCCGATGGTCAGCATCCGGCAGTCCGGGGTGGCCTTTGCCAGATTGGTGAAAACCCGGATGCCGCTGCGGGTCAGGGTTTCCAGGTTTTTATTTCCGGGCATCATTGGTAATTCTCCGCCAATTCCTCAAAGAAATCCGCGCCTTTCAGCAGAATTTCTTCGTTAAAATTAAAGGTATCGCTGTGCAGGGCCGCGGTGTCGCCTACCCCCAGGAAGAAGAACATGCCGGGCAGAGACTTCTGATACCAGGAGAAGTCCTCGGCGGTCATGGTGGGTCCCTCCAATTCAAAGAAGCCCACGGCCTTTCGCACCCGGCTGTGGAGGTCCGGGGGATTCATAACGGCGGGGTAGCCCTCGGTCATATACACATTGACGGTGCAGCCATAGGCCCGCTCAATATCCTTGGCAATGGAGACAATGCCCGCCCGGATGGAATAGAACACCTCGTCCTGGAACGCCCGGAGAGAACCCTCCATATGGGTATGGTCCGACAGGGCATTGCACACGGTGCCGCTTTCGAATTTGCCGAATTTCAGGAGCCTGAAAATATTCTTGGGCATGGCCCCCACCAGCTGCATAACCCGGCGGTAGAAGTCCACCCCGGCGGCCAGGGCATCCACGCCCTCCTGGGCCTTGGCGATGTGGGCGGTTTTGCCGTAAACATCCACACGGACCTCACAGGACCGGGCCATCATCTCGTTTTTCCGGCTGGCGATCAGGCCCTCCGGCAGCTGGGGCCACAGGTGCAGACCAAAAATCGCCAGGACTTTGTATGCCCGGAACACCCCGGTGGCGCACAGATCCTTGGCCCCGCCGGTGGTCTCCTCCGCGGGCTGGAACACCAGGAGGACATTGTGGGGCAGCTCCTTTTTGTCACTCAACCGTCGGGCCAGTTCCAGCAAAATGGCCATATGGCCGTCGTGGCCGCAGGCGTGCATACAGCCCTCGTGTTCCGAGCGGTAGTCCACCCGGTTCCGCTCCTGAATGGGTAGCGCGTCCGCGTCTGCCCGGAACGCCACGGCTTCTTTTTTGCCGAAATCAAAATAGGCGCACAACGCGCTTTCCATAGGGGAAAAGACCTTGCAGTTCAGCTTTTCCAGGGAAGCGCGGAGATAGGCCATGGTTTGGGGCAGCTGCCGGTCCAGCTCCGGGATCCGGTGCAGGGCGCGGCGGTCGTCGATCAGTTGCATAACATTCGCCTCCGGTTTTTTCATTCATTATATTCCCTTTGGGGGTCAGTGTCAATTTCCCCTTGTGCTTTTTCCAAAAAAGTGATACCATAAATGAAAAAATTCAGAAAAAAAGGAGCAAGACCCTATGATGAACGCGGAAGAAATCATTGCCTATATCCGTGACGCGGAGAAAAAGACCCCGGTAAAGGTCTACGTCTGGGAAAAGGAGCCGGTGGCTTTCCCCAACTGCCGGGAGTTCCCTGCCGGGAAAGGCTGCAAAATCGTCTTTGGGGACTGGAAGGACGTGGCCCCCGTATTAAATTCCAACGAGTTTGACCACATTGAAATTGAAAACAACTGCCGCAACTCCGCCATCCCCATGATGGATATCAAGGACATCCCCGCCCGGATTGAGCCGGGTGCCATCCTCCGGGAGCAGGTCACGGTGGAAAAGAACGCCGTCATTATGATGGGGGCCATTCTGAACATCGGTGCCGTGGTGGGCGAGGGTACCATGATCGACATGGGGGCCGTGCTGGGTGGCCGGGCCACCGTGGGCAAGCACTGCCACGTGGGGGCCGGGGCCGTACTGGCGGGGGTCATTGAACCCGCTTCCGCCACCCCTGTTATTGTGGAAGACAACGTGCTGATCGGTGCCAACGCCGTAGTCATTGAGGGCTGCCGCATCGGCCACGATGCCGTGGTAGCCGCCGGTGCGGTGGTGGTGGAGGATGTGGCCCCCAACACCGTGGTGGCCGGATGCCCCGCCCGGGTCATCAAGGTAAAGGACGACAAAACCACCGCCAAAACCGCCCTGGTGGATGCCCTGAGAACGCTGTAAAGTTTTCAGTTTCCTTTCAGCTTTTTGGTGTAGAATAAAGGAAAACAGCCTAGGAGGCGGAGCCTTTTGAAAATACTGATCGTTGAAGATGAAAAGCTGCTGGCAGATTCCCTGAAAACATTGCTCCAAAAAAAGGGATTTACGGTGGAGTGCGTCTATGACGGGGAGTCCGGGGCGGAGTACGCCGAGACCGGGGTTTATGATCTGCTGATCCTGGACGTGATGATGCCCAAAATGAACGGCTACCAGGTGGCCCGGTCCGTCCGGGCCAAACGCTGCGGCACCCCCATTTTAATGCTCACCGCCCGGTCCGGCCTGGAAGACCGGATCGAGGGGCTGAACGCCGGGGCGGATTACTACCTGACCAAGCCCTTTGACAGCCGGGAATTGCTTGCCTGTATCAATGCCCTGCTGCGCCGTCAGGGAAACCAGGTGGACGAGCTGACCCTGGGGAATACCGCCCTGGATTTAGGCACCAGCAATCTGCTCTGCGGCAGCCGGTCGGTACGGCTGTCTGCCAAGGAGTTTGATGTCATGCGGTACCTGTTCCAGGCCCGGGGGAGCATCGTATCCAAAGAGGCCATTCTGGCCCGGGTCTGGGGCTATGACAGCAACGCCGTGGAAAACAATGTGGAGGTCTACATCGGCTTTCTGCGAAAGAAGCTCTCTAGCATCGGCTCCAATGTGACCATTCAGTCTTTCCGGCGGCTGGGATACCAGTTGGAGGTGAAGGACGGGTGCTGAAAAAACTGCGGCTGCGGTTTGTCTGTGTCATTATGGTGCTGGTCAGCGTGACCTTTGGGGGGATTTTCGGCCTTTTATACTGCTTTACCCAGGCGAATCTGGAGGAGGAGAGCATTGCCATGATGAAAACCGTGGCGGCGAACCCGTTCCAGCCCGGGCGCATCAGCATCCACAGCACCCAGGTCCGGCTGCCCTACTTTATGATCAAGGTAGGGGCCAACCGGGAGATCACCACGGTGGTGGACGGCAACTTTGACTTATCGGACAGCGCGTTCCTCCCCACCCTTTTGGCAGCGGTGGAGCAGGGCGGCGGGGAGACCGGCACGGTGCCGGAATACAACCTGCGCTATCTCCGGGTCCGCACCCCCCTGAGCCAGACCCTGGTTTTTGCGGACATGACCATTGAAAAAGCCACCCTCATGAATCTGGCCCGGACCTGCCTGGTACTCACCGTTCTGGGCCTGGGGATTTTTCTGGCCATTGCGGTGTTTCTGGCCCGGTGGATGGTGGAGCCGGTGGAAAAAGCCTGGCAGCAGCAGCGGCAATTTGTGGCAGACGCTTCCCACGAACTGAAAACCCCTCTGACCGTGATCACCACCAACGCAGAGCTTTTGCAAATGCCCGAAGACCCGGAAAACACCCGGCGGTGCGCCGACAGCATTCTCACCATGTCCCGGCAGATGCGGCTGCTGGTGGAGCGGCTGTTGGAACTGGCCCGGACGGACAGTTCCCAGAACCGGCTGACCTTGGAGGAAGTGGATTTGTCTGCCCTGACAGAGGATGGGGTGCTGCCCTTTGAGGCGGTGTTCTTTGAGGCGGGGCTGACCCTGGCCACCTCCATGGAACCGGGGATCACCGTCACCGGCAGCCGCCAGTATTTGGGGCAGCTGTTGGACATCCTCCTGGACAACGCCCGGAAATACGCCCTGGGGGGCGAAATACAGGTGGAACTGTACCGGGTCCATCGCCACCGGTGCCGGTTGGTTGTCTCCAATACGGCGGAACCTAAGAATCGGGAGGAACTGCAAGCCATGTTCAAACGCTTCTACCGGGGCGACCCGGCCAGAAGCCGGGACGGCAGTTTCGGCCTGGGGCTGTCCATTGCGGAGAATATCGTGTCTTCCCACGCCGGAAAACTCTGGGCCGAGAGCCGGGAGGGGCGGCTGTATGTTCTGGCAGAGCTGCCCTGCAAAGAGGAAAAATAAGTTGAATGAGATGCTTCTGTATGGTATACTTCCTACAGAAGCATCTTTTTTATTAAGGAAACTCTGAATAAATCGTCTGCGGCTGGACAGGGGATCTTGCCGATTTACTCAGAGCTTCCTTAAGTATCAAAACAGGGAATCTTTGAACCCGTGGTCAGAGCTTTCCCAGAAACGGAGGAACTATGGTTTTTAATTCCTACAGTTTTTTGCTGTTTTTCCCGGTGGTGCTGATTCTTGTAAACATTCTGCCTGCCAAGTGGCGCAATGGACTTCTGCTGCTGGCTAGCTACCTGTTTTACGCCAGCTGGGGCAAACGCTACTGTGTGCTGCTGCTGTTTGTCACCGGGGTGGTGTATGGGTCCGGACTGCTGCTGGAAAAGAAGCGGCAAAAAGGCATCTTCCTCCTGGGGCTTCTGGCAACCCTGGGGGGGCTGCTGCTGTATAAATACGCAAACTTTGCCCTCTACACCGGAAGCACCTTGCTGCGAGTTCTGGGGGTGGGGCGGCAGCTGCCGGTGCTGTGCCTGGCCATGCCTGCGGGCATCTCCTTTTTCACCTTTCAGGCGGCGGGGTATCTCATCGATGTGTACCAGGGGAAGTATCCCGCGGAGCGCAGTTTTTTAAGACTGGCCCTCTTTGTCTCGTTCTTCCCCCAGATTCTCTCCGGCCCTATTGGACGGGGGGATCAGCTGCTGCCTCAGTATGAACACCCCCAAAAGCCCACCTATGACCAGCTGCGTCATGGGCTTCTGACCCTGGTCTGGGGCTTTTTCCTGAAGCTGATGCTGGCAGACCGGGCGGCGATCCTGGTAAACACGGTTTACGGGGCTTATCAGGACTATGCCGGTATCTGCCTGGTCTTTGCCACCCTGGTCTATGCCCTGCAAATCTACTGCGATTTTGCGGGCTACTCCTACATGGCCATCGGCGGGGCCAGAATGTTGGGGATCGAGCTGCCCAAAAACTTCGACACCCCCTATTTTGCCCAGTCCATTCAGGAATTCTGGCGGCGGTGGCACATTTCCTTAAGCACCTGGTTCCGGGACTATGTGTACTTCCCCTTAGGGGGCAGCCGCTGCTCCAAAATCAAAAAATACCGGAATATTTTCATTGTCTTTCTGGTCAGCGGCCTGTGGCACGGGGCCATGTGGTCCTTTGTGCTGTGGGGGGCCATTCACGCCCTGTATCAGATCATCGGCGGGCTGACAAAGCCCGCCCGGGAACAGGCCCTGAATGCCCTCCATGTAAACCGGGACAGCGGCAGCTACCGGGTGTTCCGGATGCTGTGTACCTTTGTACTGGTGGATTTTGCATGGCTGTTTTTCCGGGCGGAGGGCCTGGGCAACGCCTTTGCCATGCTCCGGTGGATTTTTACGGAACTGCGGCCTACGGAGTTGGTGGGGCAGGCGTTCTATACCATGGGCCTGGACCAGCAGGACTTCTTGGCCATGTTGGTCTTTACCGGGGTGCTGGTCCTGGTGGATGTGCTGCGCTACCGGGGGGTAAACCTCTGGGGCTGGTATCAGAAGCAGAACTGGCTCTTCCGGGAGCTGGGTCTGGCAGCGGTAATGCTGCTGATCATGACTTACGGTGTATGGGGGAACGGCTTTGATGCGTCCAGTTTTATCTATTTTAAATTCTAAGGCGTTCCGCCGCATTGTCAGCGTTTTGGTGCTGCTGGCCCTGGTGCTGGGCTGTACGGTGTTTTTAGGCCAGATGTTCCAGATGGAGCGCGGGGCCAGGACCCGCAGCTTTTTCACCCAGGATACCGAGTATGATGTGCTGTTTTACGGTTCCAGCCATGTGATCAACGGCATTTTCCCCATGTATCTCTGGGAGACCATGGGCATTCCCTCTTACAATCTCTCCGGTCACGGCTGTCGGCCCTCTATGGCCTATTGGCTCTTGAAAATGACCCTGCCCTACCACAAGCCCAAGGCGGCGGTGCTGGATGTGCTGTTTACCTGGGAGGAAAATTCCGAACTGACGGTTTCCCTGGCCCACAACATTTTAGACCCTTTCCCCGCCTCCATTACCAAGACCCAGGCCATTCTGGATTTGTATGCCGGGGAGGCCCAGCGGGGGGAACTGCTGTTTCCCCTGGATGTGTATCACAACCGGTGGAAAGAGCTGGATACCTCCATGGTTCAGGTGGCTCTGGGCGAGCCGGTGATACCCCTGACAGAAAAGGGAGCGGAGAGCCGGGTCACGGTGGAGCCTTGCCGGGAGGACTATCTTCTGGCAGAACCCCAGGAACAGGTGGAGGACTTTACCCGGGAGATGGGCTACCTGGTCAAATTCATTGAACTGTGCCAGGAGCAGGACATTGTGCCTGTTATCACCTACTTGCCCTGCAAAACCAGCCATTGGAGCCAGATGTGCTGCAACCGCTCCATGGCCATTGCCCGGGACATGGGGGCCTTGACCCTGGATCTGGAATACGAAAACTCCTTAAACAATTTGACGGACTGGGCCGACGGCCCGGACCATGTAAACCCCGCCGGGGCCTTGAAGCTGACGGCGGCGGTGGGAGAATTCCTCCGGGAACAGCTATCTTTGCCGGACCGGCGGCAGGAAGAAGCCTATAAAGACTGGCAGCAGGATCTGGCAAGCTATTATAAAACCCAGGAAGCCAAAATGGCAGAGGTGGACACTCCGGAAAAGGTGCTGACCCTGGCGGCTCTTCCCGGCTTCCGGGCAAAATTGGAGTTGGCACCAGGCTATGAAAACGACTTGCTCACCGCCCAAATCGGGGAACTGGGCAGCCGGGGAACCCTGGAAACCGCGGTACAGGACCAGGCCTTTGATGCCCTGCGGCTGACGGTCTGGAACGCCCAGGGGGACAAGGTGCTGTGCAGAACCTGGAACCAGGTGTTGACCCCGGAAAAAGGAGGAACCCCATGAATACGTTTCTAAAGCGGGCCATCAGTGTTCTGCTGCTTCTGAGCCTGGTATTCTCCGGCGGTTTCTTTCTCTCCCGGGCCTTGGCCATGACCGAGGGTCCGGAAAAGAACGGCAGCTTTTTAAAAGAGGACCGGGATTATGATGTGCTGTTTTTCGGTTCCAGCCATGTGGTCAACGGCGTTTTCCCCATGGAACTGTGGAAAGACTACGGCATCACCTCCTACAATCTCTCCGGCCACGGGGCGGGGCTGCCCGCCAGCTACTGGACCATGCGTCTGGCCACCCAGTATCACAAGCCCCGGGTGGCGGTGCTGGATGTGCTGTTTGCCCAGTCCGGCACCACGGAAATGAGCATCAGCCTGGCCCATGAACTACTGGACCCCTTTCCGCTGTCCAAAACCAAGCTTCAAGCCATCAGAGATCTCTATCCCACCAAGGCCCAACAGGCGGAGCTGCTGTTTCCCTTTGACGTATACCACAACCGCTGGAAGCAGCTGGATCCGGACATGGTGCAGCGGGGCCTGACGGGCCAGGTGGAGCGGTCCCACCAAAAGGGCGCACAGGCCCGGGTGGACGTGCAGCCTTTGGATGCCTCCCCCCTGATTCCCCAGAGCCAGAAAATGGAGGAGCAGACCCTGGGTCTGCACTACATTGAAAAGTTTGTCCGCTACTGCCTGGAACAGGACATCATTCCGGTGCTGACCTATCTGCCCTGTGAAATTTCCCAGCAGTGGCAGGAAAGCTGCAACGCCGCCCTGGCATTGGGGCAGGAATTGGGGGCCTATGTGCTGGACATGCAGTATAGGAATCTGCTGGACAACGGCACCGACTGGTACGACCAGGGGGGCCACGTGAATCCCCTGGGGGCCAAGAAAATCACCGCCTGTCTGGGGGACTTCCTGCAAAATTCTCTGCATCTTCCGGACCACCGGCAGGACGTAGCATGGCAGCAGGACTATCAGGCCTATTGCGAGGAACTGGCCCATAAATTTACCACCCTGGAAACCCTGCCTCAGTTTTTGGCCCTGGCAAGCCTGGGAGATTTTACCCTGGAACTGACCTGGGCACCGGGGACAGGCCCTGGGGCGTTGATCACCAAGATGCTATCCCAACTGGGACACCGGGTCACGGTGCATGAAGAGCCGGGAAAGACTGATGTCACCGTTACCGTCCCCGGCATCACCCAAAAAAGCTTCTCCTGGGCCATCCGGGAGGAAACTTAAGTGAGGAAGATTTTTTGAAAAAACCCAATATTGAAAAATTGCTGCCCGGGTTCTCCATGACCCGGGCGGGTCTAATTGTGCTGGGGGCGGCCATTGCCTCCTTTGGCCTGTACAACATCCATCAGCAAAGCGGCATTACCGAGGGCGGTGTCCTGGGGACGGTGCTGCTGCTCCACCACTGGCTGGGCTGGCCCGCCTCGGTCATCACCCCGATTCTGGATTTAAGCTGCTACGCCCTGGCCCTGAAAATCCTAGGCCTGGATTTCATCAAGTGGTCCGTGGCCTCCACTCTCTGCGTTTCCGGATTTTTTAGAATCTGGGAATGCTGGCCCCCTATGCTCCCAAACCTCTCCGGCCATCCATTTGTAGCTGCGGTGCTTGGGGCAGTATTCGTGGGTGTCGGCGTGGGCCTGGTCGTCCGCCAGGGCGGCTCCTCCGGCGGTGACGATGCCCTGGCCCTGTCCATCGCCAAAGCCACCCACATCCGGATTTCCCAGGCCTATTTGTTCACCGATTTAACGGTCCTCCTGCTGTCCCTGAGCTACATCCCTTTCCGCCGCATCGCCTATTCCCTCATCACCGTCACCATTTCCTCCTGGCTCATCGATCTTTTTCAGATGAAAAAGCAAAAACCTATTGACAAGATAGGTTTTTAGCAGTATGATGTGGCAAACGGAAATTCAACCTGCCGCCCGCCACGTTGGCGTATTCAACCTGTGGGGTTGAATGGTATTACCCAATACACGGAACCAAATGTAGCGGCGTTGACCCAACGCCACTCCAGCCCCGGCGAGGGGCTGGCTCCGTTGGACGATACAAACACGAATGTACCACGTCTCCGGCCTTGCGGCCGGTTGGCGGCAGATTGCCGCCGCTACACCGGTTACGTACAACAAGTATACGCAATGTAGCGGCGTTGACCCAACGCCATCCAGCCCCGCCAGGGGCTGGCTCCGTAGGCCGATGCGCATACGAATGTTCCACGGTTCCGGCCCTCCGGACCGGATGGCGGCAGATTGCCGCCGCTACAGTGGGTAATACCATATTTCGGGTCGTACCATTCAACCACACAGGTTGAATACCCCTACGATACATTTGTTTCGTCCTACAAAAAACTGTCAACTAAATTCTTGCCGGAAAGGAAGATCATCATGTCCAAAATTTACACCTCTGCCGATCAGCTCATTGGCCACACGCCGCTTTTGGAGCTTACAAACATTGAAAAAGCGGAACACCTGGAAGCCACCATTCTTGCCAAGCTGGAATATCTGAACCCGGCGGGGTCCGTAAAGGACCGGATCGCCAAGGGCATTATTGATGACGCGGAACGCTCCGGGGCGTTGAAGCCCGGGGCCACCCTCATTGAGCCTACTTCCGGTAATACGGGCATCGGCCTGGCCTCTGTGGCGGCGGCCCGGGGATACCATTTGATCATCGTCATGCCCGAAACCATGAGCGTGGAACGCCGCCAGCTGATCAAGGCCTACGGGGCCGAGCTGGTTCTCTCCGAGGGAGCCAAGGGCATGGCCGGGGCCGTGGAAAAGGCCCAGGAGTTGGCTGCCCAGATTCCCGGCAGCTTCATCCCCGGCCAGTTCACCAACCCCGCCAACCCCAAGACCCATTTTGAAACCACCGGCCCGGAAATCTACGAAGATACCGACGGAAAAGTGGATATTTTCGTTGCCGGTGTAGGCACCGGCGGCACCGTCACCGGCGTGGGCGCATACCTGAAAAGCAAAAACCCCCATATCCAGGTAGTGGCCGTAGAACCGGCCAGTTCTCCCCTGCTGTCCCAGGGCAAGGCCGGGCCTCACAAAATCCAGGGCATCGGTGCCAATTTCGTCCCCCAGGTGCTGGACACCCACGTCTACGATGAGGTCATGGCCGTTGCTGACGAGGACGCGTTCAAAATTGGCCGCCTGATCGGCCAAAAAGAGGGCGTATTGGTAGGCATCTCCTCCGGTGCCGCCCTGTGGGCCGCCATGACCCTGGCCAAACGCCCGGAAAACAAAGGCAAAACCATCGTCGCCCTCCTCCCCGACACCGGCGACCGGTATCTCTCCACCCCGCTGTTTGCCGCTGAGTAAAGCCGGAATAAATTTTCTAAGAAAACCACATCATCCAACTTTTTTACAGATTGGATGATGTGGTTTTTCCGTTGGAATGAATATATGGTGCCTATTGGGGGCATACCTCCTGCCCTGCCGTTCTTTATGGATATTGACATTTGATGTCATATTCTTGCCGTCTTCCATCAGCGTACCCAGGGGGAAGAAGACAGAATGGGGCTGGTTTATGCCGGATGCACAATTGCGCAGGGGGAAAATTGACGGAAATGCTGAAAAATCAGAAAGCGCAAGATGTCTAAAGTATTTCGCAACATTCTTGTTGAGTCCGGCGAAATAAATCGTATACTAGGGGTAGGCGCAAATCTATTTTCACAAACCATCCCAAAGGACTTTTTACAGGAGGTTTTTTACGATGTCTGACGCAAGAAAAGTTGGCCGGGTGACCATCCCCACAGATTTGGATGTGGTACCCGAAACGTTGGAAATTATGAAGCGTTGGGGCGCGGATGCCATCCGGGACTGTGACGGCACCGATTTTCCCGCGGAGCTTCAGGGGCAGAATGCCAAAATCTACTCCACCTACTACACCACCCGGAAAGACAACGCCTGGGCCAAGGCCAATCCGGACGAGGTGCAGCAGTGCTATATTATGACCGGCTTCTATACCGCCGCGGGCGAGGCCCTGGAAATCCCGTTGATGAAAGGCATTTCCCCGGAGCTGATGCAGGTCAACACCCGGGACGACATCAAGCGTTGGTGGGAAGTCATGGACCGGACCACCGGCACCCCCATTGCCCCGGAAACCTGGGACTATAACGAGGGAACCGGCTGCGTGGTCATCCACAAGCCCCAGGCGTTCCATGAGTACACCGTGGCATTCCTGGCCTACCTCATCTGGGACCCGGTGCATATGTACAACGCCGTCACCAACAACTGGCAGAACTTTGAGCATCAGATCACCTTTGACGTTCGCCAGCCCAAGACCCACAAGTTCACCATGGAGCGGCTGCGGAAGTTCATTGCGGAGCATCCTTACGTCAACGTCATCCGCTACACCACGTTCTTCCATCAGTTCACTTTGATGTTTGACGAACTGAAACGGGAAAAGTTTGTGGACTGGTACGGCTACTCCGCCTCTGTCTCTCCCTACATTCTGGAGCAGTTTGAACAGGAAGTGGGCTACAAGTTCCGGCCTGAGTTCATCGTGGATCAGGGCTATTACAACAACCAGTACCGGGTACCCTCCAAGGAATTCAAGGACTTCCAGGCGTTCCAGCGTCGGGAAGTGGCCAAGCTTGCCAAGGAAATGGTGGACATCACCCACGAACTGGGCAAGGAAGCCATGATGTTCCTGGGGGACCACTGGATCGGCACCGAGCCTTTTATGGAGGAGTGGAAGACCATCGGCGTGGATGCGGTGGTGGGTTCCGTGGGCAACGGCTCCACCCTGCGTCTGATTTCCGACATCCCCGGCGTCAAGTACACCGAGGGCCGGTTCCTGCCCTACTTCTTCCCGGATACGTTCCACGAGGGCGGCGACCCTGTAAAGGAAGCCAAGGAAAACTGGGTCACTGCCCGGCGGGCCATTCTCCGCAAGCC
>CAKTQE010000049.1 GCA_934593275.1 uncultured Oscillospiraceae bacterium
AAAAGCTACGGCAGCTACTGCGCGGAGTACATTCCCAAACTATTTACCCTGCACCCCACCCTGGAAAACTATACCAGTGCCTTTTCCCAGGTACCCCTGTCTGGCTACTTCTTAAATACCGTGATTTTTACCCTCATTACCACGGCCCTGATGCTGGTGGTGACGGTGCTGGCGGCATTCGCCTTTTCAAGACTGCGCTTTCCCGGCCGGGATTTGATTTTTGCTTTGTTTCTGGCCCTGATGATGATCCCCTCGGAGCTGGTGGTCATTACGAATTTTGTGACCATCACGGAGGCTGACCTGCGCAATACGTTCTTGGGCCTGATTTTGCCCTCGGTGACCTCGGTATTTTACATTTATCTCCTGAAAGAGAATTTTGCCCAGGTGCCAGACGAGCTGTATTACGCCGCCAAGGTGGATGGAACTTCGGACTTTAAATATCTGTTTAAGGTCTTGCTTCCCATCTGTCAGCCTACGGTGGTGACCATTACCATCTTAAAAATCATCGAGTGCTGGAACAGCTTCGTCTGGCCCCGGCTCATCACCGATGACCAGAGCTATTTCCTGGTGTCTGTAGGCATTCAGGAAATCCGGGAAAACGGCTTTGGCCGGGAGAACATTCCCGCCATGATGGCCGCCGTCACGGTGATCTCCCTGCCCCTCATTGTGCTGTTCCTGGTGTTCCGGAAAAAAATCATGTCCGGTGTGGCAAGAGGAGGGACCAAGGGATGAAAAGACTGCTTGCGCTGCTGCTCCTGGGGTGCCTGCTGCTTACCGGGTGCCATGGAAGCCTGGTTGAAGCGGGAACGCCTGCCCAGGAACGCTACACCCTGCCGGAAAGCTTTGATACCTCAAAGGATTATGAAATCACGTTCTGGGCCAAGAACGATACCAACAAAGTCCAGACGGAGATTTACCAAAAAGCCATTGGGGATTTTGAGAAGCTTTACCCCAATATCACCGTGAACATCCGGCTCTATACGGACTATAGCCGCATCTACAACGATGTGATCACCAATATCGCCACAGACACCACCCCCAATGTGTGCATCACCTACCCGGACCATATCGCAACCTACCTGACAGGAGCCAGGACCGTGGTTCCCCTGGAAGATGTGGTCTCGGATGAACGCTACGGTCTGGGGGGAACGGAACTGCGCTTTGACGGCCCTGGGCAGACGGAAGTGGTTCAGAAGTTCTTAGACGAGTGCCGCATTGGGGACATGCTCTATGGCTTGCCCTTTATGCGCTCCACGGAAAGCTGCTATGTGAACCGGGACATGGTGGAAAAGCTGGGCTTTACCCTGCCTGACCGGCTGACCTGGGACTTTATCTGGCAGGTCAGTGAGGCTGCCATGGAAAAAGATGCTGCCGGGAATTACAAGGTCAACGGCCAGAAGGTGCTGATCCCCTTTATCTACAAATCCACGGACAATATGATGATCCAGATGCTGCGGCAGCTGAACGCCGGTTACGCCCGGGCAGACGGTACGGTGGAGCTGTGGAACGACCGGACAAAGGAAATTCTCAAAGAAGTGGCGGGCCACACCGCCACCGGGGCATTCTCCACCTTTAAGATTTCCAGCTACCCCGCCAACTTCCTCAATGCCGGTCAGTGTATTTTTGCCATTGACTCCACCGCCGGTGCCACCTGGATGGGCAGCAATGCCCCCTTGCTTGACATCAGCGATGAGGCTCTGGTACCCTTTGAGACGGCGGTGTATCCGGTGCCGCAGTATGACCCGGAGAACCCCCAGATGATTTCCCAAGGCCCCAGTGTGTGCCTGTTTTATAAGGAAGACCCCCAGGAGGTGCTGGCTTCCTGGCTCTTTGCCCAGTATCTACTGACCAATGAGGTTCAAATCGCCTATTCCCAGACCGAGGGCTACGTCCCCGTGACGGAAAAGGCCCGGCAAGACCCCTCCTATCAGGATTATCTCAGCCGCTGCGGGGAGGACGATGACCTCCATTATGCCGTAAAAATCCAGGCCACCAAAATTCTGCTGGAAAACGGCGACCATACCTTTACCACCCCGGTATTCAATGGCTCTGCCTCCGTGCGGCAGGCCGCCGGACAGCTGATCGAGGAGACCGTCAAAGCCGTCCGCCGGAAACAGCCCACGGATGATGAAGCTCTGGACGGAATTTACGAAAAAGTGGCCGCGCTGAACCGGCTGGATCAAATCCAGAGAACCGCCGATTCCAAGGACTTGGGACCCTTGCCCACAGAGGCTAAACTCCTGATTTTTGGGTTGGGCTTGTGCTGGGTTGGAATTTTCGGCTCCATCCTGTTGGAACGGCGGAAAAAGAGCGGCAAAAGCCATTGATTTTTCTCAGGGAAGAAGCTATAATGACCCTTAGAAGCCCAGGGCCTATCTGAAAGCCGTCAACACGCCCAAACAGCGGGCCTTTTCCGCCTGCTGTGCGCCATTTTCTCTTGCAATACACAAGTATTCCTGCGAAAAAATGGCTTCACCAGTCGAAAAATCCCTCGCTGTTGGTCATATTCCCGGTTTTCAGATAGGCCCCAGCTTCAACAATCATCCGATAAGGAGAATTCAAATGAAAAAGATCATTGCACTGCTGCTGGCAATCGCCATGGTTGCCGCCTTCGCTGGCTGCGCCAAGGAGGACAAGCCCGCTGAGACCACAGCCGCTGCCACCACCGAAGCTCCCGAGACCACGGAAACCGCTACCGCTCCCCAGGAGGCCGAGGGCGAGGTTATGACCCACGCCGAGTACATGGCCGCCCCTTTGGACAGCCCCGTCTGCATTGAGACCTATGTCCAGGCCCATCAGTCCTGGTGGGACAACAAAGTGACCGTTTACGCCCAGAGCGAGGACGGCGCTTACTTCCTGTACAACATGGAGTGTTCCGAGGAAGATGCCGCCAAGCTGACTGAGGGCACCAAGATCCGGGTCAACGGCTTTAAGACCGAGTGGTCCGGCGAGGTGGAAGTTGCCGAGGGTGCCACCTTTGAAATCCTGGAAGGCTCCTATGTTGCCCCTGCCCAGGACATCACCGGCGGTCTGGCTGCCTCCAACCTCATCGACTGGCAGAACGCCAAAATCAAAATCACCGGCCTGACCGTAGAAAAGGCCAACGATGCCGGTGATGCCTTCTTGTACAACTGGGACGGCTCCGGTGCCGCAGGCAACAACAACGACCTGTACTTTAACGTCTCTGACGGCACCAACACCTACACCTTTACTGTAGAGAGCTACCTCTGCGGCGAGGCTACCGATGTGTACACCACCGTCACCAATCTGAAGGTGGGCGACACCATCGATGTAGAGGGCTTCCTGTACTGGTACAACGGAATGCAGCCCCATGTGACTTCCGTTACCGTGAAGTGATACCCCAAAACCCTTTCCCCGGGCCTAGGCCCGGGGAATCTTTTTGGGAAGCTCTGATTAAATCGACAAGAGCTGACGGCGAAAGATTTTGGTCCCAGACAAGGTTTGGAAAATGAGGGAATACTGTATGTATTTCCCATTTTTCAAACCGCAGTCTGGGGGCAAAAGATTCGACGCTCGGCCGCAGACGATTTATTCAGAGTTTCCTTAGGAGGGAAGAATATGAAAGAATTTGTTCGGGTGCTGAAATTCACCTTTTTCTCCATCAGTGCCGGTCTCATTGAAATGGGGGCCTTCGCCCTCCTCAATGAGCTGACGGGGCTTCCTTACTGGCCCTGCTATCTGACGGCCCTGTGCCTGTCTGTGCTGTGGAACTTTACGCTGAACCGGAAATTCACCTTTCAGTCCGCCGCCAATGTGCCGGTGGCCATGGCGAAAGTTGCGGCTTATTATGCCGTCTTTACCCCTTTGTCCACCGTGCTTGGCAGCTTCCTTACGGGGCTGGGATGGAGTGAATACCTGGTAACGGGCATCAATATGCTGCTGAATTTTTCCACCGAATTTCTCTACCAGCGGTTTTTTGTCTTCGGAAAAACCATTGACAGCGCAAAATAACGCTTTCAAAACCACAGGGCTTGGCTCTGTGGTTTTTGAATATACAAATATACCTGGGAATATTCAAGATGTCCCGGGAAATATGCGGAAAACTTATGATAAGTACGTATTTTCGTGGTTGACAACGGATTGCGGCAGATGTATAGTAATCGGGAACTGTTCCTTGACTGGAATACAAAAGTTCACAGAGAAAATACGAAGGGAAGAAAATGAAATGAAAAAAGCACTTGCGCTGGTTCTGGCAGTGCTGCTGCTGGGAACCTTTACAGCCTGTACAGGCACCGGTTCTACCGCCGCTGAGACCACAGCTGCGGAAACTACCGCTGCGGAAACCGCCGCCGCGGATACCGCAAAGACCTCTTACCGGGTGGGCATTTGCCAGCTGGTACAGCACCCGGCCCTGGATGCCGCTACCGAGGGCTTCAAGGCCGCTCTGACGGAAGCCCTGGGGGATTCCGTGACCTTTGACGAGCAGAACGCCTCCGGCGAAAGCGTCAACTGCTCGACCATTGTCAATGGTTTCGTTGCCTCCAAGGTAGACCTCATCATGGCCAATGCCACCGCACCCCTGCAGGCGGCGGTTTCCGCCACCAACACCATCCCCATTCTGGGTACTTCCGTTACGGATTACGCTTCCGCTCTGGAAATTGACAACTGGAACGGCACCGTAGGCACCAATGTATCCGGCACTTCCGATCTGGCCCCCCTGGACCAGCAGGCCGCCATGCTGCGGGAACTGTTCCCCGATGCCAAGACCGTGGGCCTTTTGTACTGCTCCGCAGAGTCCAACAGCAAGTACCAGGTGGATGTGATTCGTGGGTACCTTGAAAAAGAGGGCCTGACCTGTGAGGAATTTGCGTTCACCGATACCAATGACGTGGCTTCTGTGACCCAGAAAGCCTGTGACAAGTCCGATGTCCTCTACATCCCCACGGACAACACCGCCGCTTCCAATACAGAAGCCATTGCCAACGTGGTCTTGCCCGCCAAGGTTCCTGTGGTGGCCGGTGAGGAGGGCATTTGCTCCGGCTGCGGCGTGGCCACCCTTTCCATCAGCTACTATGACCTGGGCTACACCACTGGCAAAATGGCCGCCAAGATCCTGACCGGAGAGGCGGACGTTTCCACTATGCCCGTAGAATATGCCCCCCAGGTGACGAAGAAGTACAACGCCGCCAACTGCGAGACCCTGGGCATCACCGTTCCCGATGGCTATACCGCCATTGAGGGATAATCGAAAATAGCATTTTTCAGGGACAGGGCGTTTTGCCCTGCCCCTGGACTAATTATTGAATGAAAAAAGATTTGAGGTAAAAAACCATGACCTTTCTCTCTCCGCTTTTGAATGCCGCTCCCGGGGCCATTTCCCAGGGCTTGCTGTGGGGCATTATGGCCATTGGCGTATACATCACCTACAGAATTCTGGATGTGGCGGACCTGACGGTGGACGGCACTCTGGCAACCGGCGGCGCGGTGTGCATCATGCTCATGCGTTCAGGCTTCAATCCCTGGCTTGCCCTGCTGTGCGCATTCCTGGCAGGCCTTGCGGCGGGCCTTGCCACGGGACTTCTCCACACCCGCTGTGGAATTCCCGCCATTCTCTCCGGTATTCTCACCCAGCTGGCCCTGTATTCTATCAATCTGCGGATCATGGGGGGCAAATCCAACCAGCCCATTTCCGTGGACAAGTATAACCTGGTGGTGTCCCAGCGGTATGTGACGGAGCTGTCCCTGCGCAATCCTCTGATCCCGGCGGTGGTGACGCTGGTAGTGCTGATTGCCATTCTCTACTGGTTCTTTGGCACCGAATACGGCAGTGCCCTCCGGGCCACCGGTGCCAACCGGCACATGGCCAGTGCCCAGGGCATCGATACCCGGGTCACCGTCACCGTGGGCCTGATGCTGAGCAACGGTCTGGTGGCTCTGGCCGGGGCCTTGCTTGCCCAGTACCAGGGTTCTACGGATGTAAACATGGGCCGGGGTGCCATCGTCATCGGTCTGGCGGCGGTGATCATCGGTGACGTGCTGCTGGGAAAGGTATTTAGGAATTTTGCCCTGAAGCTGTGTACCGTGGTGGTGGGTGCCGTGGTATATTACCTGGTGCTGCAAATCGTGCTGCAACTGGGTCTCAACACCAATGATTTGAAGCTCTTTACCGCCCTGATCGTGGCACTGTTCCTTTCTATTCCCTATTGGAAGGGCAATGTATTCAGAAAGAAAGCGGCAAAAACCGCAGGAGGGGAACACCATGCTTGAAATCAAAAACGTCAGCAAGACCTTTAATCCCGGTACGGTCAACGCCAAAACTGCCCTGAACGGCCTGAACCTGACCCTCCATGACGGGGATTTTGTCACCGTCATCGGCGGCAACGGTGCGGGCAAGTCCACCATGCTCAATGCCGTGGCGGGTACCATCACCGTAGACACCGGCTCCATTGTCTTAGACGGCAAGGATTTGACCAGAATGCCGGAATTCAAACGGGCCAGCTACCTGGGCCGGGTCTTCCAGGACCCCATGATGGGTACTGCCGCCACCATGCAAATTGAAGAAAATCTTGCCATGGCAGACCGCCGGGGCAAACGCCGGACCCTGCGCCCCGGCATCACCAATGCTGACCGGGAACGGTATATGGAGCAGCTGAAAATCCTGGATTTGGGGTTGGAGGACCGTATGACCGCCAAGGTGGGCCTCCTTTCCGGCGGCCAACGCCAGGCCCTGACCTTGCTGATGGCCACCCTGCAAAAACCGGAACTGCTGCTTCTGGACGAGCACACCGCCGCCCTGGACCCCAAAACCGCCGCCAAGGTGCTGGAAGCCACCCGGCGCATTGTAGAGCGAAACCACCTGACCACCATGATGATCACCCACAATATGCGGGACGCCATTGCCTACGGAAACCGCCTGATCATGATGTACAACGGCCACGTGGCCGTGGACGTTTCCGGCGAAGAAAAACAACGCCTCACCGTAGAGCAGCTCCTGGACCTATTCAGCAAAGCCTCCGGCTCCGACGAAGCCGACGACAAGCTGCTGCTGTCGTAAGAGAACATCCCCCCAAGAATAAACCTGCCCGCCCTGTGCTTGCTCCACAGGACGGGCAGGTTTTTTGTAGGACGGCAGGACAATTGACAATTATTGGGGCGACATTAGTATCCGCCCGTTAAAATCTGTAGGGGCGGCAAATCTGCCGCCCGCCACGTATCGAATATAACCTATGTGGTTGAATGGTACTACCCAATACACGGAACAATGTAGCGGCGTTGATCCAACGCCAACCAGCCCCGGCGAGGGGCTGGCCTGTTGCGAATATAACCCGTGGGGTTGAATGGAACCACCCCATACAACGAAAAAACGTCTTTCCATTTGTCGTTACAAATACGAACGTACCACGACTCCGGCCCTCCGGGCCGGGTGGTGGTGCTCCGCGCAGCGAATTAAAAAATCATTGATTGCCGGGGGCAATCACACCATAATTCCATCGGCAGATTGCCGCCGCTACACTGGATTCGCCTGCTGTTTTTATACGTTTCAATTATTCAGCCACATCAACAAACAAGTATCACCCTGGATGTCCTATTCCAACGGATATTCCCCAAAGGGCTTCATATCCAGCTCCAAACGATGGTAAGAGTCCAGAACTTCCTGGGCTTCCTCGGCACGGATGGCGTGGCCCTCCTGGCCTCCCTTTGTGCGGCCCCAGTAGAGGCTGATGGGGTCACGCACGATTTTTTCAATCATTTCAGGGCCGTCCGGGCCGCAGCGGAAGAATCCGTAATAGCGGCCGACATCGTTCCGTTCTTCTGCTTTTTCCAGAATGTTTCCCTGACAGATGTAGGAAACGCCCATGTCGTATAGTGCTATTTTCCCGTTGCGGAGGGTGTGGATCAGCAGCGGACAAGACTCCTGCTCTGCCCGTGGCTCTCTGGTGATCAGTTCATCAATGCCGTCTCCGTTTAAGTCCATCCGGGTATAGGTGAAGCTCCGGGCATTCTCAAAGCGCAGCAGCGCATCGGCAATGTACTGGGCATAGGGGTCGGAGTAAGTTATGTCCGGAACATCCTTGCCAAACAGTTTCAGAGGCAGCCAGCGAATTTCTATAGGACTATAGGAATCCAGAATACGCTGGGCTTCCTCCTGGGTAATCTCCTGCGCATCGCCCCGTTCTGCCGGATGCAAATACCATGTATCGGTGGAGGATACATAGGAAACACCGGTGAGGAATGTGGGGGCTTCCGGCCCTGCCTGGTAGAAATAATGCTGATTCAGCCCCAGATCCTCGCAATAAATCTCAAAAACAGAACCTTCGCAGGGCCTGAAGTGGGGAAAAGTCAGGGGCGTTTCGAGAATGTCAAAATACTTATAGGATGTACCGTCTTTCATCGAGAGAATATCCATGCTTCCGACAATCAATTCCTTGATCCCGTCGCCGTTCACATCGTACAGCACATATCCGATTCCCTCGGGGTTCAGGGCTTTTTTCAGCCGGTAATTTACAAATTCCTGATAACCTTTTACATATTGTTCCTCATGTTCTGCCTGGGCCTTGGCCTGGGTGGCATCCTGGATTTGCTGGGCTTCCCGCTTGTATTCCTGGACCTGGGCCATGGTGGTGGGGTGCGGCTCGGGGGAGAGGTCAAACAGTTCCGCAAGCTGTTCCAGGGCTTCCCGGGTCATGGGAACCTGGCCCTTCTGGGTCTGTATCACTGGGTCTAAACCGACGGTGACGAAGAATTCCGGAAAATCGGCGTAAATCCGGGCAGTTTTCGGCCCCAGCACCAGCAGCACCTGTTTTCCGTCCTGACGGGTATAGTCCCATTGGGTATAGTCCCGGGAGGCCAGCATGGAACCGGTCGAGGGGTCAAAGTATTCTTTTAGAGAATAGTGGTAGCTTGCATGGCCCTTGTCCCAGCTCCAATTGCTTCCGGTGAGACTGATTTCCATGTTCAGGGAGAAGGTCCCCTCCAGGTGGAAGGTGCCGTCCCAATATTCAACCGTTACATCCGGCCCGGCTTTTACGAGACCTGGAAGCCCCAGGGCATTCAGCAGCACATCGCTTTCGTAATAGTCCAGAGAAATAAAGGAAGAGAGCAGCTTGAGTCCGTATTTTTGGGTGATGGAATGGAGGGTTTCAGACATTTCCTGGCTGTAGCATCCGTAGGTCAGCCATTCATTTTCCGGAATATCAGAGGGCGTTCCGGCTTTGGCCGCCAAATCCGCCTCCAGGGCGATGCTTCCGTCCCGGTCATAGGTGTTTGTAAAGGCAACCCATTCTTTGAGGGCTTCCAGATTGGCACCCTGAGCGGATAGCATGATGATGGGTTCGTGGGTCTCCACGGGGATCACCTCTCCGTTTTCGTCATACTCTGTGGGGACGTAAAAACGGTATTCGCCTACTTTTAATTGCTGCATTCTCAGCACATAAACCACGGTACAACCCACAAGAAGCAGTGCCAGGGCAATCAACCCGGCAATCAGCCAGATTTTCCCCAGAGAACCTTTCCGGCTGCCGGATACCCGGGGCCCATACAAGAATTCCTCCGCACAGGTGATATAGGCATCCTGTACATCATTGAGTCCAAGAAGTAGATCCATTCCGCTCATAGAAGACCCTCCTGCCGCAGCTTTTTTGCCAACCGCTCCCGGAGCCGATGGAGCATGGAATGTATTTTGCTCTGGCTGAAGCCTGAGGCCTGGGAGATGGCCTTTACGGACTCTAAATACCAGTACCGACTTAAAAATACATTGCGCTCCTGTTCCGACAGGGACGAAAGAAATTCACGGAACACCCGGGCCAGTTCCTGCCGGTTTATCTCCTGCTCTATGTCGTCTGCCGCAATACATTCTTGCAGTTCCTCCAAAGAGCGCAGAATCTCCCCGCCGCCCCGCTGCTTGGCTGTGCGTTTCCGCCAGCGGTCGATGGAAATGTATCGGGTCATTTTTCCAAGAAACGCTCCAAGAAAACCGGGCCTTTTGGGTGGAATGGCATTCCAGGCCCCAAAATAAGTATCATTGACACATTCTTTGGAATCCTCCCGGTCAGATAGAATGTTGTGGGCAATTTTGTACAGGTAACTGCCGTACTTTTTGTCTGTTTCTTCAATGGCCCTCTGAGAACGTTGAAAAAACAGATCGAGAATTTTTTGATCCTCCAAGTGGGATCACCTCCAATAGTTGTCTTCACTTATATAGTCGTAAAGCAAGGGCTGTTTCTTGCACAAAAACCCAAAATAATTTATCTTTTATCAGAGTAACATCATTTTGGCATAAAGGCAACCATGGGAATGGGGAATGACGTGGTTTTGACCGATGGAAACCGAAATGAAAATATGCGTTCTAAAATAAATAATATGCAAAACGCATGAATGACTGAATACACATTTATACGTAAATATGCGTATATACACCGGAAAAATGAATGATATATACGAAATACACATGGAATACCAAGAAGAAAACCCACAGCTTTGTAAATATTATCAATTGAAATTGCATAATATTCGCGCTATAATACAGCCATCAAATCAAACAAACAGCAAAGGAGAACTTGAATATGAAAAAACTGATCGCTCTCATCCTCACAACCCTGCTGCTGACCTCCCTGCTGTCCGGCTGCGGCAGCTCCGATGGGAAAGCAAAGACCGTCACCTCCGGAAAGCTGACGGTAGCCACCTCTCCGGATTTCGCTCCCATGGAGTTCGTTGACCCCACCAAGGAGGGCCAGGACATGTACGTTGGCTTTGACCTGACTCTGGCCCACCACATTGCCGATTCCATGGGTCTGGAACTGGTGGTCATGCCCATGAGCTTCGATGCCTGCCAGACCGCCGTCTACGCCGGTACTGTGGATATGGCCATTTCCGGCTTCAGCTGGACGGAGGAGCGTTCCGAGAACTACAATGTTTCTGATTACTACCACGCCGGTGATAACGAGGACAACCAGGTGCTGATCACCCTGGCTTCCAACGGCGACAAGTTCGCCACTGCCGAGGGCCTGAAAGGTGCCAAGATCGGTGCCCAGAATGCCTCCTTGCAGCAGTCCCTTACCAGCGAGCAGCTGCCCGACTCCGAACTGGTGCTGTTCACCGACCTGGGTACCGCGGTACTGCAGCTGAAAAACGGCGACTTTGACTGCATCGCCGTGGCCGACGGCAACGGCAGTGCCATCATCGCCAACAACCCCGAAATCGCCAAGTCCGGCTTTAAGTTTGTCGTGGACGAAAAGTATACCGGCAACGTGATTCTGCTGAAAAAGGGTGCCGATGAGCTGACCACCGCCGTCAACGAGGCACTGGCCTCCTCCAAGGACCAGTGGGACACCTGGTACAATGAAGCCAAGGAGATCTCCGGCATCGAGGCCTCCTACGATGACCAGGGCAACGCCGTAAACTAAGACCCATTCGAGGAATCTTCCCGAGAAGATTTTTTCGGGAAGATTCCTCTCCGCCACTTTACCCCAGTGAGAAGTATATGATATAATCAAATGGCTTTCTTTTGAACGTGAACATCGGCACGCTGAAAAGAGAGCCGTTACAACAGGAATTGAAAGGAACAAAAAGATGGATTTTAGCTTATTTCTTCCCAATATGGCCAAAATTTGGAGCAACTATTGGCAGCTGTTCCTGTTTACAGGCCTGAAAAACACCTTGATTCTGACCGTGATTTCCGTATCTCTCGGTACAGTGCTGGGTACACTCATCGCCATGCTGAAAATGTCCAAGGTGAAGATTTGCCGGTTTATCGCCTCTGTTTACATTGAGGTCATCCGGGGGACGCCCATCCTCTTGCAGCTGTATGTATTCTATTTCGTGCTGCCAAATGTCTTCACGTTCCTGAAACTGAGCCAGTTTATGTGGGTGTCCATTTCCCTGTGCATCAACTCCTCTGCCTATGTTTCGGAGGTCATCCGTTCCGGCATTCTGGCGGTGGACAAGGGCCAGAGCGAAGCCGCCCGGTCCTTGGGTCTCAGCGAGGGCCAGACCATGATGAAGATCATCCTGCCCCAGGCTGTGCGGAATATTCTCCCTGCTTTGGGCAACGAGTTCATTATGATGCTCAAGGAAACCTCTCTGGCCTCCACGTTCTTCCTGGGAGACATTATGACCTCCTATCTGGTGGTCAAGGGCGTGTCCTATCTGACATTGGAGCCTCTGACCATTGTGGCCATCATCTATCTGTGCGTGACCTTCCCGCTGAGCAAGATCGTGGACAAGTTCGGCAAGAAGATGGCTTCTCCCGATGCCTACACAAACCGGAAAAGAAAACTTCTGAACATGAAAGGAAAGGCCTGAGTCCTATGGAAATGATCAAAACCGTTGATTTACACAAAAGCTTTGGAGAACTGCAGGTCTTGAAAGGTGTCAGCCAGGTTGTCCAAAAGGGTGAGGTGGTGTCTGTCATCGGTCCCTCCGGCGGCGGTAAAAGTACCTTCCTGCGGTGCCTGAATCTGCTTGAAAAGCCGGAAAGCGGCAAAATCTATTTTGAGGGCAACGAGATCACCGGAAACCTGACCAAGGAAGAAAAGCAGATGATCAAAGAGGGCAAGATGCCCAAGCCCCCCAAGGTCAATATTGACCTCCACCGGCAGAAAATGGGCATGGTGTTCCAGCATTTCAACGTATTCCCCCACCTGACGGTGGCAAAGAATATTACCCTGGCCCCTATGATGCTCAAGGGCAAGTCCGAAGCCGAGGCAAACCAGGTGGCCAAGGACCTGCTAAGCCGCGTGGGACTGCTGTCTAAGTACGATGAAATGCCCGGCAACCTCTCCGGCGGTCAGAAGCAACGGCTGGCCATCGTCCGGGCGTTGGCCATGGAGCCGGATGTGATGCTCTTTGACGAACCCACCTCCGCCCTGGACCCGGAAATGGTAGGCGAGGTGCTGGACGTTATTAAAGGCCTGGTGGAAACGGGCATGACCAGCGTCATCGTCACCCACGAGATGCGCTTTGCCAGGGAAGTATCGGACCGGGTATTGTTTATGGCCGAGGGCAACGTCCTGGAACAGGGCAGCCCGGACCAGGTGTTCAATCATCCCACCCACCCCAGACTACAGGAGTTTTTAGCGAAGGTGCTGTAAAATGGATAAAGAGGAACTGTATCAAACAATTGAAGCAAAAAAAGAGGAAATCCTCTCTTTAAACGATAAAATCTGGGAGTATGCCGAGCTTTCCATGCTGGAGACCCGGTCGACCAAGGCCTATGTGGCCCTTTTGAAGGCCGAGGGTTTTCAGGTGGAGGAAAATCTCTGTGGCATTCCCACCGCCTTTTCCGGAACCTATGGCTCCGGCTCGCCCAAAATCGGCATTCTGGGCGAGTATGATGCCCTTTCCGGACTTTCTCAAAAACCGGGTGTGACCCAAAAGGAACCCTTGGTAGAGGACGGTTGCGGCCAGGGCTGTGGACATAACCTGTTGGGCGCGGCCTCTCTGGCAGCGGCTATTGCGGTAAAAGATGCCATTGCGGCGGGAAAGCTTACCGGCACAGTCACGTTCTATGGCTGCCCCGGGGAGGAGGGCTGCGCCGGAAAGACCTTTATGGCCCGAGACGGCCTGTTCCGGGATTTGGATGCCGCCATTACCTGGCATCCCGGCTCCACCAATGAGGTCACCACCGGCTCCAATGCCGCATGTCTGCAAATGGTCTATGAATTCTCCGGCACCGCGGCCCACGCCGCCGGAAATCCCTGGGAGGGCCGGTCTGCCCTGGACGGTGCGGAGCTAATGAACGTGGGTGTCCAGTTCCTCCGGGAGCACATGGAGCCCAAGTGCTCCATCCACTATTCCATTGCCGATGCCGGCGGCATTTCGCCCAACGTGGTCCAGCCCAAGGCCAAGCTTGTATATATGGTTCGGGCGCAGACCGTTCGGAAAGCCAAGGCCCTGCTGGAACGGGTCAACGATATTGCCCGGGGGGCAGCCCTCATGTCCGGCACTGCCGTGACCTGGCACCAGCTGGACGGCACCTCTGACACCCTGTCCAATACGGTATTGGAGCAGCTGCTCTATGACAACTTGGTGGAGGCTCCGCTGCCAAAGTATACCCAGGAGGAATGGAGTTTTGCCGCCGCCCTGCGGGGGACCTATCCCCATGAGGGTCTGCCCGGAAAGGGCGTGGATACAAACCCGGTGCTGAAAAAGCAGATCCGGGTACTTTCTCAGGAGGGAGCCAAAGATATCAATGATTTCGTGGTACCCTATTATCCCGCTGCCTCCTACAGCTCCGGCTCCACGGACGTAGGCGATGTCAGCTGGCTGACGCCCACGGCCCAGTTCACCACAGCGACCTGGACCTCCCAGGTTCCCGGCCACAGCTGGCAGGTGGTGTCCACGGGAAAAACCGGTCTTGCCTACAAGGGGCTGCTCTACGCCGCCAAGGTGCTGGCGGGAGCCACTGCGGACCTGATGGAAAAGCCGGAAATCCTGAAACAGGCCAGGGAAGAATTCACCGAAAACGCCGCCGAGGGCTACGACTGCCCCATCGGCCCGGAGGTCGTTCCCTCTGCACAGTAAATCATTTTGGACCGCTTGCAAATGCAGGCGGTCTTTTTGTATAAGGCGCAAAATCTGTGGAATCCTACCCGGGAGGTGAGAAATGTGTATTTTGGGGAACTGACCCATGGGAATATCCGGAAGATTTTTGAGGGAGCCGGGGACTTTATGGCCCGGGAGCTGCATTGCGGGGCCTTTTCCCTCTATGCGTATGCCATTGACGGCCTGACCTCCGGGGCGGATACCTCAGAATATGTGATTCGCCCCATTGCGGAGAAGCTGCGGGGGGAGACCATGGAGGCCCTTTTTCAACAGGCCCTGGGGGGAAGCGTCTATAATAGCGTGGCGGTGCCATGCAAGGATTTGGAGGACGTGGCAAGCAAGCTGGTCAACGGCTTCTGCGTGGTGCTGTTTCCTGGGGTGGGAGCCATTGCCTTTGAGGTGAAAACCGGGGAAAAACGGGGCATCTCCGGCCCGGAGGTGGAAAACACCGTCAAAGGGCCTAAGGATGCATTCGTGGAAACGGTTCGTACCAATACAAGTCTGGTGCGCCGCCATTTAAGAAGCCCGGAACTGCGGCTGTGGGAGACCCAGGTGGGGCGGCGGAGTCTGACCAACGTAACAGTCGTATCCATAGAGGGCATTACGAATCCTCAGTTGGTTTCACGAATGCGAAAACGGCTGGAACATGTGGATGTGGACGGCTTTCTGATGCCATCTGCCGTGGAAGAATATGTGACCGGTTCCCGAAAAACCGCCTTTCCTCTGATCCAGTATACGGAACGGGCAGATAAATTCTGCGCAGGACTCCTGGAGGGGCGGGTGGGACTGCTGGTAGATGGGCTTCCTCTGGGCTATCTGGCACCGGCGGACTTGGGCTACCTGATGGAAAGCCCCGAGGATTGGAGCCGGGACTATCTCAGTGCCTCCTGTCTGCGGGTGCTGCGCTATGGTGCGCTGGTGCTGAGTCTGCTGCTGCCGGGGGTGGCCATCGCCCTGGGTGCCTATCACCAGGAGATGATTCCGCTGCCTTTGCTGCGGACCATCATTGAGAGTAAAAAACAGGTGCCTTTTTCGGCAACGGCGGAGGTGCTGGGGCTGCTGGTGGCTTTTGAACTGCTGCAGGAATCCGGCATTCATCTGCCCCAGGCCGTGGGCCAGTCGGTGTCCACCATCGGAGGCATCGTGGTAGGGACAGCGGCGGTGGATGCGGGACTGGTGTCCCCTGGGGCGTTGATCGTGGTGAGCATTGCCGGGGTCTGCGGCTTTGCGCTGCCCAACCGGGACCTGGCGGAGACGGTGCGGCTGTGGCGGTTTGGGCTGAGCCTTATGGCGGCTGTAGGCGGGCTTTTGGGCATTGGCGTAGGGATTTGCATTCTGGTGGGCCATCTGGCGGGGCTGCAGTGCCTGGATGTACCCTATCTGGCACCGTTTCACGCAGGGGGCAGCTCGGTTTTGCGAAACCGGATGGTGGAGGAAAAATACCGTGATCCGCTGCTGCGCCCGGAGGATGGGAGAAAGCAGAAATGAACAAGTGGCTGTGGATGCTTTTGGCCCTGGGGGCAATACTGTGGAACCCGGCAGAGCCAAAGGATGTGGGAAAACTGATCCCCGTGGAGTTGGTACAGCTGTCCCAGGACCGTGACGGTGTGGCGGTGCGGACAGACACGGGGAATACAGGCAGGGGAGGAAATCTGGAAGAAGCCATGCTGGATTTGAAACGGAAAGCCACCGGGGAAATATTTTTAGAAACCGCGGAGTATGTACTTCTGACTGGGGACATGGAAAAAAACATCCCGGAACTGCCGGACTATTTTCGCCCGGGGACACAGGTGTATGAAGCACCGCTTTTAGAAGATTTGGAGGGGGCGGCAGCTTATTTGGGCCAAAACAAACGGGAATCCCCCTTGTTTCGGTGTCAAAAGAACAATTTGCCCCGATTGGTGCTGCACAAAGGAGGGCTGTGCTTTGCGGACGGACAGACAGACCCGGAATCCTAGGTTCCCGACGGTGATCTTTGCGGGACTTTTGCACACTGCGTCCAGCGGCACCTGGCCCGGGGTGGGACTGATGGCCTTGCTTGGGGCGATGCTGCGCAGACTTCCGGGAGCGGGGCGTTGCTATAGGGGTTGGGGAAAATATGCACAGGCCCTGTGGAGTGTTTTTGTTGCGGCTCAGGTAATGGGCTGGACAGGCAGCTGTTGGGAGGATGGGGCGGCGGCGACTTGGGCACCGCCGCTGCTGCTGGCGGTGGCTCTGTGGCTTGCTGCCAAGGGGCCGGACGCGCTGAGCAACGCCGCCGGTGTGCTGGGCCTTTTGCAGTTGGGCCTGGGAATGGCGGTTCTGCTGGCAGCGGTGAGAGACATTCAGATTCAAAACCTGAATCCTCGGCTTCTTTGGCCCAGTGGATGGTTACTGGTTTTGCTGCTGCTTCCGGAGGAGGGCAAGCGAAAAAGTCTGGGATGGCCCTGGGCGGTGCTATGCAGTCTGGTAACGGTAGGAGTCCTGGGGTATGTAGGGGAAAACGGATTCTACGAAATGAGCAAGAGCATTGCGTTCTTTGGAGCGGTGAAACGTCTGGAAGCACTGGCGGCGGTGGGACTGACGGTGGGATTTGTCCTGCTGCTGGCAAAGCTCCTGGAAGCGTCCGCGGCAGAGGGAAAATACTGGCCCGGAGCGGTGGCGGCCTATGTTATTTTCCGCAGCGGGTTGGTGATCCCGGGACTTTATGCCGCGGGAATCAGTATGGCGTTATGGTGTGTACTTCCTGCCGTACTACAGAATAAAAAAGAGATAATATAAAATAATGTGACGCATAAAACCGAAAAGCGAAAGAAGGGAAAACTTTTTCAAGAAAAATCAAAAAAAGTGCTTGACAAATTCTTCTTTTGATGTTAATATCATGAAGCTTTCAGCGGGAAGCACCAAAGAAAGCAGCTGCATCTTGTAAATTGAATAACGTAAAGACAAACTATAACACCTTGGACAATTAATGGAATTGTTTAAGCGTAAGCGAAAACAGCCAACGAAAATTCTTGAGTAATTAATGCTAGAAGCAGATTATTCAAAAACTTGATTTGAGGCCGAAAGGCTTTAGATACAATTTTTTGAGAGTTTGATCCTGGCTCAGGACGAACGCTGGCGGCGTGCCTAACACATGCAAGTCGAACGGAGCAAAGCCCTTCGGGACTTTACTTAGTGGCGAACGGGTGAGTAACGCGTGAGGAACCTGCCTTTCAGTGGGGGACAACAGTTGGAAACGACTGCTAATACCGCATAAAACTTTCGAACGGCATCGTTTGAAAGTCAAAGATTTATTGCTGAAAGATGGTCTCGCGTCTGATTAGCTAGTTGGTGAGGTAACGGC
>CAKTQE010000050.1 GCA_934593275.1 uncultured Oscillospiraceae bacterium
GCCGATTACACAATACAAGGAGATTGATCAACATGGCATTCAAAACTGACATCGAAATCGCACAGGAAACCGTAATGCAGCCCATTACCGAGATCGCAAAGGTCGCCGGTGTGGACGAAAAGTACCTGGAACAGTACGGCAAGTACAAGGCAAAGGTTGACTACAGAATCCTGAAAGACAAGGCTGACAAGCCCAACGGCAAGCTGATTCTGGTCACCGCTATCAACCCCACTCCCGCCGGTGAGGGCAAGACCACTACCACTGTTGGTCTGGCTGACGGTATGCGGAAGCTGGGTAAGAACGTTCTGGTCGCTCTGCGTGAGCCTTCTCTGGGTCCTGTGTTTGGCGTTAAGGGCGGTGCTGCCGGCGGCGGCTACGCGCAGGTCGTCCCCATGGAGGATATCAACCTGCACTTTACCGGTGACTTCCACGCAATCGGCGCAGCCAACAACCTGCTGGCCGCCATGCTGGATAACCACATCTATCAGGGCAACGCTCTGAACATCGACCCCCGCCAGATCGTATGGCGTCGCTGTGTTGATATGAATGACCGCCAGCTCCGCTTCGTGGTTGACGGCCTGGGCGGCAAGACCAACGGTATGCCCCGTGAAGACGGCTACGACATCACCGTTGCTTCCGAAGTTATGGCCGTTCTGTGCCTGGCTTCCGACGTAAACGATCTGAAGATGCGTCTGTCCCGTCTGGTGGTTGCTTACACCCGTGACGGCAAGCCCGTTACCGCCGGTGACCTGAACGCTCAGGGTGCTATGGCCGCTCTGCTGAAGGACGCTCTGAAGCCCAACCTGGTTCAGACCCTGGAGCATACCCCCGCTTTCGTTCACGGCGGACCTTTCGCCAACATTGCCCACGGCTGCAACTCCGTCACCGCTACCAAGATCGCTCTGAAGCTGTCTGACTACACCGTCACCGAGGCTGGCTTCGGTGCTGACCTGGGTGCTGAGAAGTTCCTGGACATCAAGTGCCGTATGGCTGGCCTGAAGCCCAGCTGTGTGGTTCTGGTTGCTACCGTCCGTGCCCTCAAGTACAACGGCGGCGTTCCCAAGGCCGAGACCGGCAAGGAGAACCTGGAGGCTCTGGAGAAGGGCCTGCCCAACCTGCTGCGGCACGTGGAGAACATCACCCAGGTTTACAAGCTGCCCTGCGTGGTTGCCATCAACCGCTTCCCCCAGGATACCGAGGCCGAGCTGAAGCTGGTTGAGGAGAAGTGCAAGGCTCTGGGCGTCAACGTTGCTCTGTCCGAAGTTTGGGGCAAGGGCGGCGACGGCGGCATCGAGCTGGGCAAGGAAGTCATCCGTCTGTGCGAGCAGCCCAACGACTTCACGTTCAGCTATGATGTGGACGCTCCCATCAAGGACAAGATCGAAGCCATTGTCAAGAAGATCTACCACGGTGACGGCGTGACCTTCACCGCCAACGCGGAGAAGCAGATCAAGACTCTGACCGAGCTGGGCTACGACAAGATGCCCATCTGCATGGCCAAGACCCAGTATTCTTTCTCTGACGATCAGACCAAGCTGGGTGCGCCTACCGGCTTTACCGTAACCGTCCGGAACGTCAAGGTTTCCGCCGGTGCCGGCTTCCTGGTTGCCCTGACCGGTGAGATCATGACCATGCCCGGTCTTCCCAAGGTCCCCGCTGCCGAGCGCATCGATGTGGACGAGGACGGCAAGATCAGCGGCCTGTTCTAATCCGAAATTTCGCGCAGGCGGCCCCCGCCGTCTGCGCGTTCTTTGCGTATCATTTAAAGAAAAAAAGGAGTAACCCCCTATGGATATGACCATGGAAACCTGCCGCAAGTTTGTAGAGGTCCTGGCCTCCGATGCCCCCGCCCCCGGCGGCGGCGGTGCTGCCGCTCTGGTTGGTGCCATCGGCACTGCCCTGGGCAATATGGTCGGCTCTCTCACCGTTGGCAAAAAGAAGTATGCCGATGTGCAGGAGGAAATCGTGGCTCTGAAAGCCAAGTGCGATGCCCTGCAAACCGAACTTCTTGATCAGGTGGAGGCTGACGACAAGGGTTTTGTCCCCCTGGCCAAGGCCTACGGCATTCCTAAGGACGACCCCAACCGGGACACCGTTCTGGAGGAAGCCACCGTTACCGCCTGCGCCGTTCCCATGCACATTATGGAGCTGAGCTGCCAGGCCATGGAATATGTGGCCGTGTTTGCCGCCAAGGGCAGCCGTCTGGCTGTTTCTGATGCCGGCTGCGCCGCCGTGTGCTGCAAGGCCGCTCTGCAGGCCGCTTCCCTGAATGTGTTTATCAACACCAAGAGCCTGAAAAACCGGGCCACCGCCGAAGAACTCAACGCCAAGGCAAACGACATGCTTACCAAGTACGTCCCCATGGCTGACGAGATCTTCAACTCTGTCAAGGCCCTTTTCGGTCAGTAATTATTAGGAGGAACTACCATTATGGCAAAACTGCTGCTGGGCAAGGAAGTTACCGATGCCCTGAACGCCAATCTGCAAACCCGTACCGCTGCCCTGCGTGAAAAGGGCGTTGCCCCCACCCTGGGCATTGTCCGCGTGGGTGCCAACCCCAGTGACCTGAGCTATGAAAAGGGTGCCATGAAGCGCGCCGAGCTGGTGGGCGTGGAAGTGAAGAAGTTTGAGCTTCCCGAGGATGCCACCAAGGAGCAGGTTCTGGAAGTCATCGACCAGGTGAATGCTGACGATTCCATTCACGGGGTACTGATGTTCCGGCCCCTGCCCAAGCATCTGAAAGCCGACCAGAACGAGATATGCAACCGTCTTGACCCCAAGAAGGACGTGGACTGCATGACCCATATGTCCAACGCCGGTGTCTTTGAGGGCCTGGACCTGGGCTACGCCCCCTGCACCCCCGCCGCTTGCATGGAGATCCTGGATTTCTATGGCATTGACTGCAAGGGCAAGAACGCCGTGGTCATTGGCCGGAGCCTGGTGGTAGGCAAGCCCGCCGCCATGATGCTCATGGGCAAGAACGCCACCGTTACCGTTTGCCACACCAAGACCGTAAACACCGCGGAAATCTGCAAGAACGCGGACATCATCGTGTCTGCCGCCGGTGTGCTGAACTCCCTGACCAAGGACTATGTGCGTCCCGGCCAGGTGGTCATTGACGTTTCCATCAACTGGGATGCCAACAAGCCCAACGCCAAGGGCGGCCTGGGCGGTATCGCCGGTGATGCTTGCTTTGCCGAGGTGGAACCCATCGTTGACGCCATCACCCCCGTTCCCGGCGGTGTAGGCAGCGTAACCACCTCCGTACTGATGAAGCACGTTGTGGAGGCTGCGGAAAAGCGTCTTTAAGAAAGGACGATTTCTATGAATCTGTTTACCATGGCGGAGGCAGCCAATAACTACTCCGTGGCTGGGGCAGGCAAAACCAAGCTGCCCGTTTCTAAAATGTTGCTGCTAGGTATTCTGGCAGGCTTCCTCATTGGTATTCCATCCGTGGTGACCAATATGGCCACCTACACGGTGGTGGGCAACTCCACTGTGCGGATGATCTCCGGTATCCTCTTCGCTTTTGGCCTGGGTACCGTGATCCTTACCGGGGCCGAGCTGTTTACCGGCAACACCCTGATCTTTATTTCCGTGCTGGACAAAAAGGCCACGGTATCCGGGATGCTGCGCAACTGGGTCGTGGTGTACCTGGGGAATTTCCTGGGTTCCATGCTTCTGAGCTTCCTGTGCGCCCGGTTCGGCTGGCTGAATGCGGCCAACGGCGACACCGCCAACGCACTGGCCATTGCCTCCATGAAGGTGGCCCAGGGCAAGGTTTCCATGCCTTTCCAGAACGCCTTTTTCATGGGTGTGCTGTGCAACATCCTGGTGACTCTGGGGGTTCTCATGAGCCTTGCGGGGAAGGACGGTGCCAGCCGGGTGCTGGGAGCCTGGATCCCCGTGTGCTACTTTGTTACCTGCGGCTTTAATCACTCTATCGCTGACATGACCTACTGTATGCTGGGGCTGTTTGCCAAACAGTTCTACGCCGAAGGTGCTGCCTTTGAGGCCCTGAGCTGGGGGCGGTACTTTGTAGGAAATATGCTGCCCGTGACCCTGGGCAACATGGTCGGCGGCTGCTCCGTTGCGCTGCTGATGTGGTATTGCTACGTCCGCAAGTCCAACGCCTGATCCGTTTGTTTTTGGCCGCCCCAGGGGTTCTCCCCGTGAGAACTTCTGAGGCGGTTTTCCTTTACTTTATTGCTTTATGATAGGAAAGAACTATGAAAAAAATCAAGAATCTCCCTGAGAACAACTTTCTCATCCTGTTTTTCCTGCTCTTTTCCCTGGCCTTTCTCATCGCGTCCCTGGTCGCCCCGGACCGGGCCTACATCTTTGAGGGCATGGAGCAGATCCTGACCCAGCCCTGCAAAATCCCCACCAACTACTTTGCCGTCGGCGGCTACAGTGCCACGTTCTTCAATATGGGCCTGGTGACCCTGGCCTCCCTGGGGCTGTACCTGGTTTTCCGGGCGGAACTCAACAATGTGGCCACCCTGGCCATTATGCTCACCGTGGGCTTTGCCTCCTGGGGCATTGACATTCTGAACATCTGGCCCACGGTTTTCGGTACCATGCTCTACTGCGTAGTGAAAAAGCGGCCCATGAAGAACTATGTGTCCGCCATGCTCTTTACCACCGGCATCGCCCCTCTGATTTCGGACCTGCTCACCCGCTATCCCTATGAGACCGCCGTAGGCTTCACCCCCCAGGGGGTGGTGCTGGCCCTGGTTGTGGGTCTTGTCAGCGGCTTCTTCATCCCCGCAGGCCTGACCCACGCCCCCAATGTCCACAAGGGCTACAACCTGTATAACGCCGCCCTGCCTGTGGGCATGGGTGCCTTTATCCTACAGGCCATTCTCTTTACCACCCTGGGTGTCAAGCTTCCCGGCGCGCCGGCGGCTGAGACGCTGAAAGTGGCCTCCCGGTTTGGGGCCAACCTCTTTTGCTGCGTCCTCTTTGGCCTGGCCATTCTGGCGGCCCTGGCCATGGGCTGCACCCCCAAGGCCTACTGGGGCTTCATTTCCAACAAAAAGCGGAATATGAGCATTACCGCCGGATTTGGCAATGACATGTTCCTGATGAACTTCGGCGTCTTTGGCCTGTTCATCCTGGGCTACTACAATCTGGTTGGGGCCACCTTTAACGGTGCCACTTTCGGCGTCATGTTCTGTATGCTCTGCACCTGCAACTCCGGCTCCCACCCCTTAAACGCCTGGCCCATGCTGCTGGGCTATATGATCGCCTCTCCCATCATGTCCCATTTTTCCGACGTGGCCGGAGGCAACTTCGCCTATGTCATCAACGCCCAGGCCATCCTCATTGGTGCCTGCTACTCCAACGGCATGACCCCCATTGTGGACAAATACGGACCCCTGGTGGGCTTTTTCGCCGGGATCCTCCACTTCCTGCTGGTCACCTCCGTCCCCGCCCTCCATGGCGGCTACTGCCTGTACAACGGCGGACTCACCGCGGCATTCATCTGCCTGCTGCTGATGCCCACCGTGGAGGACCTGCTCCCCACCAGAGAACAGCGTCTCCAGCGGAAAAACGCACAAAAGTAAATACCACGCCCCAAAAGCACACGGTTTGCCCCGTGTGCTTTTTCATTTTCCAACCCATAGCGAGATTTTTCCTTTCCACATAGATTTTACTACTCTTTTACCATCCCAAGGTTTCCAGCTTTACATGGCAGCGGTATCATGCTTCCCGTAAACAAGAAATCCAAAAATTAAAGAGAAATCTTAGGAGGAAAAAACATGAAACTGAAAAACTTGTTCTGTCTGGGTCTGGCGGGTTGCCTGGCTCTTTCTATGGCGGCTTGCGGCGGCAAGACCGAGACCCCGGATACCACTGCCGCGGATACCACCGCTGCTGCCACTGTCGCTACGGAAGCCAAGCTTTCCGGCACCGTGACCCTGGCCGGTTCCACTTCCATGCAGAAGCTGTGCGAGGCCATGATCGAGAGCTTTGAGGAAGTCTATCCCGACATCACCGTAACCGCCGAGTATACCGGCTCCGGCGCGGGTCTGGAAGCCCTGGCCGGCGGCAAGACCGACATCGGCAATGCTTCCCGGAGTCTCAAAGACGGCGAAAAGCAGTCCGGTGCGGTGGAAAACATTGTGGCCATTGACGGCATCGCCGTGATCACCCACAAGGACAGCACCGTGTCCGACCTGACCGCCCAGCAGCTGACCGACATCTACACCGGCAAAATCACCAACTGGAAAGACCTGGGCGGGGCTGACGAAGCCATTGTGGTTCTGGGCCGTGAAGCCGGTTCCGGCACCCGTGGTGCTTTTGAAGAGCTGCTGAAAATCGAAGATCAGTGCGCCTACGCCCAGGAGCTGGACTCCACCGGCGGTGTACTGGCCAAGGTGGCCGCTACCCCCGGCTCCATCGGTTATGTGTCCCTGGATGTGGTGGATGACACCGTAAAGGCCCTGAGCCTGGACGGCGTGGCCCCCACCGAAGAGAACATTGTGGCCGGTTCCTACAAGCTCTCCCGTCCTTTCGTCATGGCCACTCGGGGTACCATTGAAGAGCAGAACGACCTGGTAAAGACCTGGTTTCACTACGTACAGTCCGATGAGGGCAAGGCCGTCATCAAGGCCATGGGCCTGATTCTTCCCCAGTAAATGAAGAAAACCAAGGGCATTCCGGGTCATGGCGCATTCACCGCAGAGCGTCTGGCTCGGGCCCTTCTTTTAATATGCGCGGTGGTGGCGATTTTCGCGGTGTGTGCCATTACCTTTTACCTCTTTGCCAAGGGCCTGCCCGCCCTCCATCAGGTGGGTGTGGGGGAACTGCTATTTGGCCATGTCTGGAAGCCCACGGCGGCGGAGCCAAGCTTTGGCATCGCCTATATCATTCTCTCCTCCATTGTGGGTACGGCCCTGAGTGTGCTGGTGGGCGTTCCCGTGGGACTTTTGACGGCGGTGTTTCTTACGGAAGTGTCCTCCAAGCGTCTGTCCGCCATTGTCCAGCCCGCTATAGAGCTGCTGGCGGCCATTCCCTCGGTGATTTACGGTCTGCTTGGCATGATGCTGTTGAATCCCGTCCTTTATAAGCTGGAAAAAATCATCTTCGCCGGCAGCACCACCCACCAGTATACCGGCGGCGCGGATTTATTGGCGGCGGTGATCGTCCTGGCCATTATGATTTTGCCCACGGTCATCAGTGTCAGTGCCTCTGCCATCCGGGCAGTGCCGGGGCAGCTGCGGGCGGCCTCTCTGGCCCTGGGGGCCAGCAAAATGCAGACCATCTGGGGTGTCACCGTTCCCGCCGCCAAGTCCGGCATTCTCACCGGCGTGGTTCTGGGCATTGGCAGAGCCTTGGGAGAAGCCATGGCCATCAACATGGTGGCGGGCGGTTCCGTCAATCTGCCCCTGCCCTTTAACTCCGTTCGGTTCCTCACCACCCAGCTGGTCAGCGAAATGGGCTACGCCGAGGGCATCCACCGGCAGGTCCTCTTTACCGTGGGTTTGGTGCTGTATCTGTTTATTATGACCGTCAATCTGGTGCTGCTGCGGCTGCGCCGGGAAGGAGGAAAAGACCATGGGTGAATCCCTGACCCTGAGCCGGAAACGGCCTACAGATACCATTCTTTACGGACTCATTTATTTCTGTGCCTTTTTGTCCGTGGCCCTACTGGCACTGATCCTCCTGTATGTGTTGATCCGGGGGGTGGGCAGCGTCAACTGGGCATTCCTCACCACCGTGACCTCTAAACTCAAAGGCACCGTGGGCATTGCGGGGAACCTATTAAACACATTGATGATCGTGGTGCTGACCATGCTGGCGGCCCTGCCCATCGGTGTGGGGGCGGCGGTATACCTGAACGAATACGCCAAGCCCGGAAAGCTGGTAAGCCTGATTGAATTCGCCACGGAGACCCTTTCCGGCATCCCCTCCATCCTCTTTGGCCTGTTCGGCAGCATGTTCTTTGGGGAGACTCTGGGCCTGGGCTACTCTCTGCTGACCGGTGCCTTGACCTTGATGCTCATGGTGCTGCCCCTCATTACCCGAAACACCCAGGAAGCCCTGAAAACCGTGCCGGACAGCTACCGCTTCGGTGCCGTAGGCCTGGGGGCAGGGAAGTGGTACACCATCCGCACCATCCTGCTGCCCTCTGCCATGCCCGGCATTCTGACCGGAGCGATTCTGGCCATTGGCCGCATTGTCGGCGAGTCTGCCGCCCTGCTCTTTACCGCCGGTGCCGCCAAGACCCTGCCCAAGACCCTGGCGAAATTCTTCTCCAAAATCTTCCAGTCCGGCGGCACCCTGACCATCCAGCTCTACCTCAGTGCCACCAGCGAGGGAGACTTCTCCACCGCTTTCGGCATCGCCGTGGTACTGCTCATCCTGGTCCTCTTCATCAACATGGGAGCAAAGGGACTGGCGAAGCGGCTGGATGTACAGAACCGAAAGTGATCCCTTTCACCCAAAGGCGGGGGATAACGAGTTGACAGTGTACAGTTGACAGTGAATGTGTTTCCTTCGGAAACGATTAAAAATTATTTAAAATTGTCCCGCAGGGACTCCATAACTGTCAACTGTCAATTGTCAACTGTCAACTTTCCCCCGTTCTTTTGACCACTTTTACAATCAAATTGACCTGACAGGAGTGTATTTATGGAACCAAAAATCCAAGTGCGGGATTTGTCGCTGTTTTATGGGCAGAATCAGGCACTGAAAGGAATCAATATGGACATTGCACCCAATACGGTGACGGCTTTTATTGGGCCGTCCGGGTGCGGGAAGTCTACGTTTTTAAAGACGCTGAACCGGATGAATGATCTGGTGGATGGGGTGAAAATCAGGGGCTTGGTGGAGCTGGATGGGGAGAATATTTATAGCCCCAATGTGGATACCACCGTGCTGCGCCGCCGGGTGGGTATGGTGTTTCAGCAGCCCAACCCATTCCCCATGAGCATTTACGACAACGTGGCCTACGGCCCCCGGGTCCATGGTATCCGGAGCAAGGGACGGCTTGACGACATCGTAGAAGAAAGCCTCCGGGGGGCGGCGATTTTTGACGAGGTAAAGGACCGGCTGAAAAAGTCCGCCCTGGGCCTGTCCGGCGGGCAGCAGCAGCGGCTGTGCATCGCCAGAGCCTTGGCGGTGGAGCCGGAAGTGCTGCTGATGGACGAGCCTACCTCTGCCCTGGACCCCATTTCCACGGCAAAAATCGAAGATCTGATGGAAACGCTGAAAAAGAAATACACCGTGGTGGTGGTGACCCACAACATGCAGCAGGCCACCCGGGTGTCGGATTTCACCGCCTTTTTCCTGCTGGGAGAGCTGATCGAGTTTGGACAGACCCGTGAGGTTTTCTCCTACCCCAAGGAGAAAAAGACGGAGGACTACATTACGGGGAGGTTTGGCTGATGCGAATTCGCTTTGATGCCCAGCTCAAGCAGCTGGGGGAGAAAATGACCCATATGGGCAGCCTGATCGAGTCTGCCATTCAGGATGCCACCCAGGCATTTCTGAACCAGGATGTGGAAACCGCCAAGCGCATTATGGCCGAGGACGAGTACATCGACCAGGCCCAGAAGAAAATTGAAAACATCTGCTTCCAGCTGCTCATTCAGCAGCAGCCTGTGGCCCGGGACCTGCGGACCATTACAGCGGCCATGAAAATGGTGACGGATATGGAGCGCATCGGAGACCACGCCGCGGATATTTCCGAACTGACCATTGCCATGGCAGGAACCCCCTACCGGCTCCGGGGGGACAACATCAAGCGCATGGCAGCCGAGACCATTGTCATGCTCTTGGATGCGGTGGACTCCTATGTAAACAAGGACATGGAAAAGGCCCGGAAGGTCATTGCCCACGATGACGTGGTAGACGGCCTGTTTGTCAAGGTCAAGGCAGACCTGATTTCCGTCATCCGGGAAAACCCGGAGTACGGCGAGTACGCGGCGGACCTGTTGCTTGTCAACAAATATTTAGAACGCATCGGAGACCACGCCACCAACATTGCCGAGTGGGTGATCTTTGCCCTGGATAATAAGGGAGAGAGCAACCCCTGATTCAATCGCATTCTACAACACACAAAGGTATTTCAAACTGAAATGCCTTTGTTTTTTTGCCTTTTTTCGAAAAATTAAGGAATTTTTATAGGTTATTCCTTTACATTACCGGGAAAATCTGATACAATGAACCAATCTTTGAGTCTATGTTGCCCCAGCCGGGTCAGGGGCCGTTTTCCCCGGCTGTACAGGTGGTTTTCCGGCCCCGGAGGTCTTTTTGTGAAAAATATGTCCAAGAAAGTGGGAAATATCCTGTTCCTGCTGCTGGTGTTCGGGCTGACGGTCTGGGCGGTGTTCCGGGAACAGGATCTGGGGGCCATCCGGCAGGGGTTGGGGCAGGCGAACCCTCTGTGGCTGATCCCTGCGGTGGGCTGCGTCATCGCCTTTATACTGGGGGAGTCCCTGGCCATCTTCTTTTTGACCCACCATATGAACTACGGTGTCCGGCTCCGGCGGTGTTGCCTGTATTCCTTTATCGGCTTTTTCTACTGCGCCATCACCCCCTCGGCTTCCGGGGGCCAGCCCATGCAGGTGGTGGCCATGCGCGCTGACGGCATTCCCGTGGCGGTGTCCACGGTGGTACTGGCAGTGGTCACCATTCTCTACAAGCTGGTGCTGGTGCTGCTGGGGGCGGCGGTGTGCATTCTGAAACCCAGAAGTCTCATGGGCTATCTGGACCCGGCCATGCCCCTCATCCATCTGGGCATGGGTCTCAACGTGGTGTTCATTGGCGCGCTGCTGCTGGTGGTGTTCCATCCGGGGCTGGCCCAGGCCATGGTGGGCGGCATTCTCTCGTTCCTCTCCCGGTTCCGGCTCTTCCGGAACAGCGAGCATTCCGGCAAGCGTCTGGAGCGGATTTTAGACCAGTATCAGGGGACGGCGGTATTTTTCCGGCAGCACCGGCATTTGATTTTCCGGGTGTTTCTCATTACGGTATTCCAGCGGATGTCGTTGTTCCTGGTGACCTGGTTTACATACAAAAGCTTTGGACTCTATGGCCACAGTCTGGGGCAGATCGTGTTCTTGCAGGCCATGATCTCCGTGGCGGCGGATATGCTGCCCCTGCCGGGAGGAATGGGCATCAGCGAGGCCATGTTCCTGGATATATTCGGTGGTATTTTTGGCAGCACCCTGCTGCTTCCGGCCATGGTCATCAGCCGGGGCATCAGCTACTACACCCAGCTGGTGCTGTGTGGTGTCGTGACCGCTGCCGCGGCAATGGCCCAAGGGCTGAAAAAGAGAAAGGTGAACTGAAAAATGCGTTTTATTGGGGTTTATGACTATACGGTAATACTGACCAACCTGGGCCTGATCAGTGCGGTGCTGGGTATTACCCAGGCCATCCATGGGGATTACAAGCTGGCGGTGCTGTGCCTGTGCCTGTCCGGGGTCTGCGATGCTTTTGACGGCCGGGTGGCCCGGAGCAAGAAGAACCGGACGGAGACGGAAAAGAGCTACGGCATCCAGCTGGACAGCCTCTGTGACGTGGTATGCTTCGGCGTATTCCCGGCCCTGCTGTGCTATCTTATGGGGATGCGAGGCTGGCTGGGGCTTGCCATTGAGTTTTTCTACTGCTGCTGCGCCGTGACAAGGCTTGCCTACTTTAACGTGCTGGAATCCCAGCGGCAGCAGACGGAGGAGGGCTGCAACAAGACCTACCACGGGCTGCCGGTGACCTCCATTTCCTTTTTGCTGCCTGTGGCCTTTTTGAGCCAGTTTTTCATTTCTGAACTGGCCTTTTTAAGACTGCTGCACATCCTGCTTCTGGTGGTGGGCTTCCTGTTCATTCTGGATTTCCCCATGCCCAAGCCGGGTCTTAAGCAGATTCTGGTGCTGATCGCCATTATGCTTTCTGCTGCCGGGGTGGTGCTGGGCTACGCCCGGTATCGGGTCCCCGGCCCCCATTACCGCAGCAATCCCGTGGTGGAGGAGTGGAAGGATGAATTGCAAGAAGACGTCCCGGCCCAGCCCTGAAAACACCCAGGAGCGGGTGCTTTCCGCCCTGTATGACCACGCCGCCGGACGGGCGGTGCTGAAAGTCCTCACCGCTCCTTGGGTCTCCCGGGCGGGGGGCGCGGTATTAAGCACCAGGGCCTCCCGGGTGTTTATAAAGCCCTTTGTCCGCCGGGCGGGCATCCCCTTGGAGGACTTTCTGGGTGCGCCCTACCAAAGCTACAATGATTTCTTCTGCCGGAAAATCAAGCCCGAACTGCGGCCTGTTTCCATGGACCCGGAAGAATTTATCAGCCCCTGCGACAGCCGCCTGACGGCCCTGGCCATTACCCCGGAACAGCGGTTTTTCCTGAAAGGAAGCTCCTATACCCTGGAATCGCTGCTGCGTGACCCGGATTTGGGGCAGCAGTTCTCCGGGGGCTGGTGCCTGATTTTTAGATTATGCGTGGATGACTACCACCGGTACTGCTATGTGGCCGATGGAGAAAAGGGCGAAAATGTGGTCCTTCCCGGCGTGCTGCATACGGTGAACCCCATTGCCTGTGACCATTACCCCATTTACAAGGAAAACGCCCGGGCGTATTCTGTTCTGCAAACAAAGGATTGGGGTTCCATCCTTATGATGGAGGTGGGCGCGCTGATGGTGGGAAAAATCGTCAACCACCACGGGGCGGCCCAGGTGTTCCGGGGCCAGGAAAAGGGCTATTTCCAATTCGGCGGCTCCACGGTGGTGCTGCTGGTGGGAAAAGACCGGCTGGCACTGGATGAAAAAATCCTGGAAAACTCCAAAAAGGGCCTGGAAACCCGGGTGCTGTATGGGCAGTCCATCGGGAAGAAAATCAAATAACGCTACCCTTTCGCCATGGAAGCCTTCCGCAGGACCAGCACCAGCTGGTCCAGGAAGGTTTTTCGTTTTACCTCCCGGACGGCAACCAGCGGCACTTCCAGCAGGGTTTCTCCCCCGGAGCGGAGGGTCAGGGTTCCTAAAACCGTCCCTTTTTCCACAGGGGCTGTGCAGAACTCTTCCAGCTGGATTTCAGTGGTCAGCCCCGCTTTTTGGGCCTTGGGAATCAGAACAGAGGATTCCTCCTGCAATGCTGCCTCCACCTGGGCTTCTTTTCCCAACCGCACCGGCACCTGGGGCGGCTCTTCCAGGGTGGGGGATACCAGGGCGAAGCCCGCAAAGCCATAGTCCAGCAGCGTCTTACAGGCAGCGTTCCGGATCTTACTGCTCTCGGCACCCATGGTTACGGCAATGAGTTCCAAATCCTCCCGCTTCGCGCTGGCCGACAGACAGTACCCCGCCCCGGATGTAAAGCCGGTTTTCAGCCCCGTGGCCCCAGGGTAAAACCGGATGAGTTTATTGGTATTGGACAGGCCAAAGGCCCCGTTCCGGATGGTGTCCATCCAGATGGTGGTGAATTTCCGGATGTCCGGGTGCTTTCCCAGCAGCTCCCGGGACATGAGGGCCACGTCATAGGCACTGGTTTTGTGGTTTTTGGCTTCCGGGCTGTCATCCAGACCGGTGCAGTTGACAAAATGGGTGTTCTCCATGGAAAGCTCTTTGGCTTTTTGGTTCATCCGCTCCACAAAGGCCTCCTCGCTGCCGGATAAGTGTTCCGCCATGGCACAGGCGCAGTCGTTGGCCGAGGACACGGCAATGGACTTGAGCATTTCTTCCACGCGCATTTGCTCCCCCACCTTGAGGTACACCTGACTGCCCCCTTTTCTGGCGGCGGCTTCGGAGGTGGTCACAATGTCTCCGTAGCCCAAGGTGCCGGAGTCAATTGCCTCCATAATGAGCAGCATGGTCATGACCTTGGTCACACTGGCAGGGGCCAGGGCCTCATGGGCGTTCTTTTCGTACAGCACCGTTCCCGTGGCCACATCCATCAGCACCGCGCTTTTGACCGGCACATCCAGCCCCTCCCCGGAAACGCCTGAAATAAGTGCCGGAAGAACCAAAACCAGCATCAGCAACACCGCGATTCGTTTCATAGAGCCATCCCCTCCCGCATTCCTGGGAAAGCATATGCACACGTAAGAATTTCTAATACATCTATCAATTTTTTGTATGGGAAACGGCCTTGAAGTATGATGTCAATTTTGTTATAATAACTTCAAAATTACCGGTGGTACCGGAAAAACTACCGATTTTGGAGGAAGAAAATTTATGCGAGGAATCCCGTCCCTGATCACTGACATCCGCAAAAAGGTTTTTACGGAAGTGGCCCGCATGGCCTATGCCGGAAACGACTATACCAAGGCCGAGGACCTGCCCTATGTCATCGTCCCCGGTGACCAGCCCCTGCACCGGGAGTCTGTGTTCCTGGAACGGGCCATTGCCGGTGAGCGGGTGCGTCTGGCCATGGGCCTGTCCGTCCGGTCTGTGCAGACCCGGTCTCTGCTGACCGAGGGCATGGACCATGCCGCCATTGCCCAGCAGTATTATGAGCCGCCCCTTATCAACATCATCCCCTACGCCTGCCACGCCTGCCCCACCAACCAGTACAAGGTTACGGAAAACTGCCAGAACTGTCTGGCAGCCTCCTGCCAGCAGGTCTGCCCCCGGGATGCCATCCGCTTTGTCAACGGCAAAAGCTTCATTGACCCCGGCAAGTGCATCAAGTGCGGCAAGTGCGCCCAGGCCTGTGATTACAATGCCATCATCCACCTGGAGCGGCCCTGCCAGGCGGCCTGTGGCATGGATGCCATCGGCATGGACGAAAACGGCAAGGCCCTGATCAACCAGGACAAGTGCGTTTCCTGCGGCCAGTGCCTGGTGTCCTGTCCCTTTGGTGCCATTGTGGACAAGGGCCAGATCTACCAGGTGGTCCGCTCCATTATGGAGGGGGAAGAAGTTTACGCCATTGCCGCCCCGGCCTTTGCCAGCCAGTTTGGCAAGGATGTGACCGTAGGCCGTCTCCGGGCCGCCATCCAGGCCCTGGGCTTTAAGGACATGGTGGAAGTAGCCGTAGGCGCGGACATCTGCACCGTGGAAGAAGCCCGGGACTTTGTGGAAAAGGTTCCTGCGGAGCAGCCCTATATGGCCACCTCCTGCTGCCCCGCCTGGCACGCCATGGTTCACAAGCTGTTCCCCGCTCAGGCCAAGAACATCTCCATGACCCTGACCCCCATGGTCTACACCGCCCGCATGGTGAAGAAAGACCACCCGGGTGCCAAAATCGTCTTCGTAGGACCCTGCGCCGCCAAGAAGCTGGAAGCCATTCGGGAGAACATCCGCTCCGATGTGGATTTCGTGCTGACCTTTGAGGAACTGCAGGGCATGTTTGAAGCCAAGGAAGTGGACTTTGAAACCCTGCCGGAGGTTGGTTCCCTGGACGAGGGTACCGCCGCGGGCCGTGGCTTTGCGGTGGCCGGTGGCGTTGCCCAGGCCGTGGTGGACGTGGTTCACGAGACCCACCCGGATATGGACATCAAAGTGGCCAACGCCCAGGGCCTCCGGGAGTGCCGGAAGCTCATGAACATGGCCAAGGTGGGCAAGTACAATGGCTATCTTCTGGAAGGCATGGCCTGCCCCGGCGGCTGCGTCGCCGGTGCCGGTACCATCCTCCCCGTAGCGGAAGCCAACAAGGCCATCGCCCAGGCCATGAAGAACGCCACCAAAAAGAACCCCCTGGAATCCCAGTACGCCGACCTGGCCGAGAAGCTGGATTAAGGACACTCTGGCACCTAAGGCACCTCTGAATCAATCCTTTCGCTCCCAATAAGATGATTCGTTGCGTATAAAAATCCCTCACACCGCTTTTGTTGGTGTGAGGGATTTTTTATAGGCAAAAGGGCAGGGGGTGTGGCCTTGTAAAGCTTGTTCGTCTTTAATATACTATTGACACACTACATACTGTGTGGTACGATGTATATGCAGGAGGTACAGTGCATGAACATAGATGATTGGAAATCTCAAATCAAACGGGGAACACTTGAATTTTGCGTTTTACTGATGATTCGGAAACAACCCTCTTACGGATATGAAATCATTTGCGCACTAGAAAAATATCCCATTATTGCGGCGAAAGAGAACACCATCTATCCTCTATTAAGAAGACTGTTAAAAGAAGAATACATTTCTTCATCATGGCAAGAAAGCACGGAAGGTCTGCCGCCGAGAAAATACTACTCCATTACAGAAAAGGGGCAGGAATATATTGCCGCAATGTCTGTCGAATGGGAGCGTTTACTTGATGTTGTAAACGAAATCAAGGGAGGAGAACCATGGAAAAAGTATTAGATGAATATCTTGAGAAAATGGAAAAATACCTGAAACCTGTTTCGGCTTCGGACCGGGTTGATATTATAAAAGAAATCAAAAGTGAAATGCAGGAATTGCAAAACAATGATATGTCTGCTGAACAGATCATTGAACGATTAGGCAATCCAAAAGACCTGGCAAAGGCCTATCTCGGTGATTTGCTTTCGAAAGAACGCAGATTCAGTTGGAACCGGGTTCTGATTCTTTGCGCTTTTTACAGCCTGGTAGGAATTTCCGGAATGGTGGTGATCCCTTGTTTGGCTGTGATTGCCCCTGCTTTCATCCTTTGCGGCATTCTATGCCCGATTCTGGCGGCAGTAAAATTGGTTGATAATCTATTTGCGCTTGGAATTCCTTATGCTGAGAATATCGGTATTTTTCTCGGTGGAATCGTGACTTTTGATCCGATCATTGAATTTTTTATTGCTTTGGCAATTGGCACGCTTCTTTGCTGGTCCGGGCGAGGAGCCTGGAAACTGTTGCTGCTATATTGCAAAAAAATCAGTAGAACAGCAAGAAATCTATCGATTTGGAAAAAATTCATTGTAGAACGTTGATTTTGTGCGGCGAGAAAGATAAGGCCAATTACGCAGCCTCTGTACAGCTAAAAGAGAAAATAGCAACTTCCGAATTATCCGTTGTATGCAATTCAGGACATGAAATAAACAAGGATGATCCGGAAAAACGAAACGAGATCATCAATACTTTTTTATTGCAATAACAAAAAGAAGTAACTGCCGAAACTCCCCAGCTCACAGTTACTTCTTTTAGCACAGCAGGGGGGACCGACCTACTGGTAGTACCCTCTGTATCTATTCTATACCCAGTTTTGCAATTTTGTCAACCTTGATGTTATAAAACAAAGGACTCTATCACAATGATACTTAAAACAGACAGACTTACCATTCGCCACATTGTAGCGGAGGATTGGAAAAACATTAAAGATATTTGGGTAGATTTTAACACGTCTGCCCTTTCACACTACGACAAACCCCACATCACCGATGATGCCGACGTTCAGCCGAGAATTGCAAAGTGGGCGGCGGCCAACAGCGGTACGGAGCATATGTTTTTCGCTGTTTGCCTTGATGATGCCGTGATCGGATACATCGCCTTTAACATCCGGGAGAACGGACATGAGATCGGATACTGTTTTCACTCCGCATATCACGGCAAGGGATACGCCAAGGAAAGCCTCTTGGCACTCATTGAGTATATGCGCAGTCTTGGGATTAAAAGGCTGACCGCCGGCACGGCACTTCAGAATAGGCCCTCCGTTGCGCTTCTCAACTCCCTGGGCTTTGAGCTGATCAAAACAGAAAAGGTATCCTTTTACAAGGATGCGGGCGGCAAGGATATTGTGTTCGATGGCGGTGTTTTTGAGCTGCTGCTGTAAGCGGGGACGGAACAATAAAATGGTACAGTATCTTGGACAAAAATTCTAAAAATTAAATGACAGTCACGCAGCAAGTGGAGCAGCGTACCCC
>CAKTQE010000051.1 GCA_934593275.1 uncultured Oscillospiraceae bacterium
GGTACACTCCACCGCTTGCTGCGTGACTGTCATTTATTTTTTGAAATTTGTGTCTAAAATACTGTACCAATTTACAGGAAACGGAGTCGAGGAATCTTCCCAAGTGGCAAGTTTTATCTTGTGGTTATTTCTTATCCCACGTGGTGGATTCCTCCACTCCGCTGACGCTCCGGTCGGAATGACAGACGTTTTTTGCATTAAGCATTACAAATTCGAATGTACCACGGTTCCGGCCCTCTGGGCCGGTTGGCGGCAGATTGCCGCCCCTACACCCTGTCAACCAATGTTATACCGTTTTATTATACGGCTCAATGCTCGATACGTGGCGGGCGGCTTGAAATCAGAATAAAACTTTTTTAGAAATTGTGTGACCCGGGGCCTGTAAATTCGTACTATCAGGGTGAAGAACAAAGGGCGTTCTGGTTTATTCAGAGCGTACCATGAAAAGGATGTGACACCGTTGGAAGATTCCCAAATCATTGCATCATTCTGGGCCAGGAATGAGGAAGCCATCGCCCAAACCCATGCCGCCTACGGCAGAAAGCTCTTCTGTCTGTCAGAACGGATCTTAGGCAACCGGCAGGATGCGGAGGAAAGCGTCAACGATACTTATCTCAAGGCCTGGAACCTGATTCCGCCCCAAAGGCCCCGGTTTTTCTATGCCTTTCTGGCCTCCATCTGCCGCCATCTGTCCTTTCACCGGCTGGACTGGAACCAGGCCGCCAAGCGAAAGGCCCAGGTGGTGACCCTTACGGAGGAGATGGAGCTGTGCATCCCCGACCCCAGCCGGGAGCGGGAACTGGAGGCCCGGGAAATCGGGCAGGCCCTGACCGCTTTTCTGGAAACCCTGCCCCGAGAGACCCGGCTGATTTTCCTGCGGCGGTACTGGCACCTGGACACCATTGCGCAAATCGCCGCCCGGTACGGTCTTACGGAGAGCAAGGTCAAAATGCAGCTCAGCCGCACCCGAGGAAAGCTGCGGACATTTCTGGAACAGGAGGAAATTACGGTATGAACGGAAAAGACTTGATGATGGGTCTGAGCTGCATCGATCAAAAGCTCATTGAAGAATCCCAGCGTGAGTATCCTGTCCCGGAAAATCCACCCCGGTCCCTCAGGCAAAGCATCCGTCGGCCCCTGCTCATTGCGGCGGTGCTGCTCCTTGCGGCGGCTCTGGTAGGCTGTGCGGTGGTCTGGGCCAGCATCCTCTTTGGGTCTCCTAAGGAGATGATCGCCGGCCTTTACGGTGAAAACACCGGCTATTCCAGTGCCGCTCCCATAGATGACTATGACCCGGAAAAGCCTAACTCCCAGGGCTGGACCGCTCCCGGCTTTGAAAAGCAGCCGGTGGAGGAAACCGTGGCCCAGGAACTTCAAAAATGGGTCTCCCCTGTGGGCCAGAGTATTGAAACCGATGGCCTGAAACTGACGGTAGATGCCTATATCTATGACAGTGCCACCCAATGCGGACTCATCACCATGCTGCTGGAACACGACACACCCTTTTCGGACGATCAGCTGGGTCTGGGCCGTGACGGATGTCTGGGCGGTATCCATGGATCGCTTTTGAACTTCAATCAGTATGGCTGGCCCTACCTGATTCCGGAAAAAACCACGGAGAACCTGTTGGCCTTTACCTTTTATTTCCGGGCGGACCTGCGCAGCGGAACGAACCTGCTGGTCTCCTTCCCGGATTTTGACAGCCAGGACCGCTATGAGGAATACGAGAAAAACCGCCCCGGAGAGATCGCCGCTATCCGTCAGCGGCTGAAACAGGAATTGACCCCGGAGGAGGTGGCCCAAAAGCTTCAGGAACTGCAATACCCCCGGGGCTATAGTGAAGAATATGACGACTACTATTTCCTGGCCGCCTATGAATATGATCAGGCCCATGCAGACAGCCTCACCACCCCCGAGGATCTGGAACGGCAGTCCATGGAACAGCAGCTGCGCCAGGAATTGTCCCCGGAGGAAGCGGAAGCGAAGCTGCGAGTACTTTGGGGAGATGAACTGGTGGCAGAAACCTTTGCAGATCGCATGGAACAAGTCCCCGATGCTGCCTATAACGTACTGGCGAGTCGAGCCTATGAACAGAACCACACGGACGAAATGATTTGTGTGTCTCTGCCGGACAGTGGCAGCTTACCCTATCGAACCTTTGGTCAGGGAGGTGTGTATGTAAATTCCCTGGCTGTAAGGATCCAGACTTCCCGTTATGCAGAACCGGGCAGTGATATTCACACGCTGATTTTCCACATGACCGATGGCACGTCATTTGTGGTAGCGGATGGGCTTACCGATAATACACTGTTCAAGCGTGGAATCGAGCATGGTGACTCTCTGTATATGCTGAACAGTGCCATCAACATTGACAAAATCCAGTCCATCGAGGTGGCAGGAAATACCGAAGCCTGCACCCTGGAAGCAGATCAAAGTTAAACTGGCCCCACCGGAGAATGGATGGGATACCGTTTTGCCGATGGGGCTGAGTACCCGAAACGTAGCGGGCGGCAGATTGCCGCCCGCTACGCTGGATTTATCCATTGTTGTTCCGTCTGGAAGCGTCAGCCGGACAGTTCCATGATTTCTGATTGGATGAGTTTCCCCGCGGCGGCGGAAAGCTGGTCCATTTTGTGGATGGGGGCCAGGTCCCGGCCATAGATTTGCTGGGCATTGGGAAAGTTGGCGTTTTGGCCCATAAAGACGGCGGCGACCCGGAAACCCCGGTGGCGGAGGGCGCGAACCTCCTGGGCGGTATCCTGGACACCCAGATCTCCGTCATAGTCCCGGCTCAGGGGGATTTTCCCGGTGGGCGGGACTTTGTGACTGTCGTCCGGGCTGGCATCCGTCAGAAGAATCAGCAGGTGCTTGTCCCGGGGGGCGACACTCAGCAGTTCACCCGCCATGCGCAGGGCCAGACCGTCCCTGTTCCAACCGGCGGCAAAGTACTGAAAAATCTTCTGTTCCCCGTTTTGCTCCTGATAGTCTTTCAAAACCCGCAGCACCGTATACCCCCGGAGGCTGCAAAAGCTGCTGACCCGCACGGGAATATGGCAGTTTGCCAGGCTTTTGGCCAGAATATAGCCCTGAGCGGCAATGGTTTCCTGGCAGTGGAGCCGGGAGGCGGAGCCATCCAGCAGCAAGTCTACCGTAAAACCGGGGCTGCTTTCCTCCTCACTGCGCAAAAACACCTTGTCATCCAGCACCACCGGCATACGCCAGACCCGGCGGCTGTCAACATGGCCCTGCCGGGCGGGAACGGTGTCCGGTTGCTGCTGGGTCAGCATACAGTTGCGGATATGCTCGGTGAGTCGCAGCAGCGTGCTTTGATAGAGGTCGCTGTTTTGAATATAGGCCTTGCGGTTTTGCTTGGCCTGTTCTGCTGCCTGGTGGGCGAGTCTTTGGGCATCGGCACCCATGGGTTTTCCAGGCACCGGATCCCCCCGGGTGAACCAGAGGTGACAACCCAGGTGGTTCCCGGTGCAGTAGCGTTGCTCCAAAAGGGACAGCTGCCGAGGGGAATACATGCTGCGGCCAAAGCAGCTTTCTACATATTCCCGGTCTCCGGCCTGGCCTTCATTGGAGCGCAGCTGGGTACGCAACGCCCCCAAGGGGCGGGCCAGACCCTTTTCCCCGGAGGCAACGGACCGGCCAATGGCCAAATCATCGGTACGCACCATTTCCGTGGTAAATAGTTTGGTCAGCAAGGGGACCCAACGTTCTCCGAAATGGAGGAAAATAGGCGTTTTGCTGTGGGCAGTGCCGTCAAAACGGAGATATTTTTGGAACGCCCCACGGATGGCCGCTGCCAACTCCTCACCGCTCATGGTGCCGGGACAGGTCAGGGCAATGGACAGTCCCTTTTCCCAGGGAGCCAGTATCGGGAGCCGCTGCCCCAGCACGGTCTTCCACCGGGCAGACTGGATGGCATACACCAGTTGGTTCTTTTCCATCCATTCCTGCCGGGATAGCTGATATTCCGAGGCGAAAAAATCGGCGGCGTGGGCCATCCGCAGACCTTCCAGGGCGGGCCGTTCCGGCAGCTCCTTTTCGTAGACCGCATTTTCAAGAGCCAGCCAAGCCAAATCATCGTACATGCCCTGCCTTGCGTCTCCTGCCCAGGCGGCAAACAGCTCGGTAGGTATCCGGTCCCCCAGCCACTTGTGAACCAGACCAATGACGCAGTTCATGTAGAGGTCCGGCTGGCCATCAGGAGCCATGGCCAGAAATTGGGGTTCAAAGCTGTAATCCCCACAGGTATCCCACACCTGATTGATGGCCCGCTTCTGGCGGGCAGTATAGTTGGAGTGTGCCATATCAGTCGGTAAACAGGCGGGACCTATCCAGCTTTCCGGGAATTCTGGCGGCGATCACATCCCGGATCAGCCCTTGCTCGTAGCTGTCAAAGGCCTTGTTGGTAATGCCCATATCCAGGGCCGTCCCGGCGTTGATGCCCCGCCGGATGAGATTCAGGGCATCCAGCATTCCCCGCAAATCCAAAGCTTTGGTGGAAACCTCCGCGCTTTCGCACTTCTTTTGCAAATCCAGAAACAGCTGCACAAACTGCCCCCGGTACTTCTTTTCCAGGGTGGGGAATTCCTCTGCCAAAAGCCGTTCCAGGCCGTTTGGGTCAATGGCGGGCATCTGGATCACTGCGAACCGGCTGGTCAGTGCTTCGTTCAGCTCCCGGGTTCCGGCGTAGCCATAGTTCATGGTGCCGATGAACCGGGCGGCAGGGCTGACCTCCACCCGGTCATATCCCGGCACATCAATGGCCCGGCGGAAGTCCAGTGTGGCATGAAGCACCGCCAGGGCCTCGTTTTTTGCCATATTGATCTCATCCAGAATTCCAAAGCCTCCATGCCGGGCGCACAGGTACACCGGGCCGGGCCGGAAGGTCACCTGGCCGTTTTCAAAGGTGTCCATGCCGATAAGGCTGGCGGCATCCATATTCACATGGAACGACACATCCCAGCTGGGCCGGGCAAAAACCTGGGCCAGATTCTCCGCCAATACGTTTTTGCCCGTGGCCTTGCTGCCTGCCAGCAGTAGGTTTTCGCCGCACAAAATGGCTGCAACGGATGCCTCCCAGACCTCTTTTCCATAGTAATGATACCGGGGCTTGGGTACCCGGTTTAATAGCTCCGGCGGTGTTGGATAGGTCTTCCGGTAGGCCCGAATGCCCTCCAGCAGGTCCCGGCTGATCTGCTCCTGTTCCAAAAAATCCAACAAAACCCTGCGCTTCCTTTCTACAGAAGAGCCAAAAGCTCCCTTGATTTGAAACCATTATAGCACCACAATTTTTGAAAATCAACGCCAAGGGAACACATTGCCAGCGTGTAAACGCCCCAGGAAAAGCCTATAATGGTACTGGTTGCAACAGCTTGTTTTCACAATGCGGCACACTCTGCCGCCTCCTCCGGCGAATAGATGAAAACAATTATTGTAATGATGCCAGAGCTAAAAGCCCCCGGCATGGTTCAATATAAATCTTCAAAAATCTGAAAGGAACATCATTATGCAGGCAATTGTTGAAACCGTCTTTGACGCCGCATATCTGTGTACCGTCATCACCCTCGGAATCAAGATGATCCGGGGCAGCAAGGGCAACCGTCAGTTTATTCTCTTTGGCATTATGGCCGTGCTGCTGGGCAGCGGCGATGCTTTCCATCTGGTTCCCCGGGCACTGGCTCTGTGTACCACGGGCCTGGAAAGCTTCACCGTGGCCCTGGGTCTGGGCAAGTGGATCACCTCCATCACCATGACCATCTTCTACGTGGTTCTCTACCACGTCTGGCGGGCGCGCTACCATGTGCAGGGCCGCAAGAATGCCACCATTGCCGTTTACGCTCTGGCCGCTCTGCGGATCGTCCTGTGCATGATGCCCCAGAACAACTGGCTCAGTGCCAACGCCCCTCTGTCCTGGGGGATTTACCGGAACATTCCCTTTGCCCTCATGGGTCTGCTGATCACCGTTCTGTTCTACCAGAGTGCCAAGGAAGCCGGTGACACCGCTTTCCGCTGGATGTGGCTGACCATCGTGCTGAGCTTTGGCTTCTACATCCCTGTGGTGCTGTGGGCAGACGTAATGCCCATGATTGGGATGCTGATGATCCCCAAAACCTGCGCCTACGTGTGGACCGTGGTCATTGGCTACAACGCCATGAAGAAAGAAGTCGCTTAAAAAATACCCCCAATTCCGTTTGGAATTGGGGGGCAAAATTTATTTGGCTTCGTTTAAATACCTGGTGACACAGTACAGGGTCTGGCCGTTGTATTCTACCCGGGACCAGCCTACGTCCCGGTTGATGCCGGTGCGTTTGACGGTGTCCTTGCTGGTGATGGTGGCCACCACCTTGGAATCCGGGTTATCTACCGAGGGAATGGAGCGGAGGTTCACCTTTTCCTTGGGGGTCACCAGGTCGTCTACTTCCTCAAACTGGGTTTTGATTTCCCCGGAGCCCACATCTTCCAGGGGCTTCCCCTGTTCGTCTACCATGACCAGGTAGCTGGATACGGCGTAGCAGGGGGTGTTGTTGTATTCAATGCGGGACCAGCCGTTGGAGCTGATGCCGGTGCGGCGGGCGATGTCGCCGTTTTTCAGCACCGCCACCACCTGGGAATTGGGGTTGTCCACCGAGGGCATGGAGCGCAGATTCACCTTTTCCTTGGCGGTGACCCGGTCGTTGGCGGTGTCAAACTGGGTGGTCAGGCCGTCGGAATCCCCCTGGCTGGTGGCGGGGTCATAGTTTAGGTCCGTGGTCAGATAATTGGTCACGGCGTAGCAGACCTGGCCGTTATATAGGAGCCTGGACCAGCCGCTGGGGCTGGTGGCGGTGCGCTGGGCGGTCTCGCCGTTTAAAAGGGTAAAGAGAACTTTGCTGCTCTCCCCCTGGTCCGGGATGCTGCGCAGGTTGGTCTTTTCTTTAGCGGTCACCGTTTCCTCCACCTCTGTAAAGGTCATCAGTGCCTCCGGGTCAGGCCCTACTTCCTCCGGTGGGGTAGAATCCCGGGGCGGCTCGATGCCGTCATAGCCAAAGTAAGCAAGATCCATGTCAATGGGCTGGCTCAGGCCGCTGACAATGGCGGTTTTGGTAAACTGCCACATATCATGCTTTCCGGTATAGCTGGAGGTCGGTGTCTGGGGATAGGGCTGGGCGGGGTACTGGGCCACCCAGATTTTATAGTGCTTTTCAATTCGCTCCGTCTCCCACCGGTCTTCCAGTTCGCTTTTGGAGGCGTAGAACATGCCGGTATAGCCCAGCTTCTCGATTTTCTTCAAAAAGGCCAGGGCCACATCTGTCCGTTCTTCCTTGGTCATGGATTTCTGGCGGCTGTCCGGGTCGTCAAAGCCCTCGCAGTCGTAGACGATGGGGTAAGTAATGGGGTATTTGGCAACCAGTGCCGCCACCCACTGGGCTTCCTCCTCCGCCTCTTCTTTCGTTGTGGCAGTGGAGAAGAAATAGCCCCCCATGGGGATACCGGCCTTGCTGCCCTCCTGCAAATTATACCGGGCGTTGGTGTCCTCCACGATGGTCCCCTCCCCCGCGGTGCGGTAGCCCAGGCGGACCATGGCAAACTTGGTACCCGCCCCGGCCAGGGCCTGCCAATCGATGGTACCCTGGTATTTGGCCACGTCCACGCCCATAAAGACCCCCTCCACCTCTTTGGTTTTCCGCTTGCTGCCGCAGGCGGTAAGGCCCAGAAGCATGGCACCGGCCAGAACGCCGGAAAAAAGCCGTATCCAGTTTTTGCGCATAGCTGTTTTCCTCTCTTCGCTACGTGATTTTCCCCATCATACCACAAAATCCGTCATTCGTAAAGTCAGGAGCGTTTACAATTTGTTCTTATTTCATTCAGATTGCTTTCAGGTTCCGCCATTATAATGAAATTATTTACCAATGCTCTTATTCTGGAGGTATCTCTATGGCAAAACCAACCAAGGCCCAAAAGCGGAAACGGGCCATTCAGCGGGCCACTGCCGCCATTGCCCTGGTGCTGGTGGCGGTGCTGGCCGGGACGCTGTATGTCCGCAAACAGGTTCAGCGGAAAGTCACCGCTCAAAGCGGCAGCACCATCAAGTCCGCAACCGTCACCACCGGCTCCATCAAGGCCACGGTCTCCGGCTCCGGCACCCTGGTCTGTGAGGACGTGGTGGACCTGACCGTCCCCTCCACTGTGAAAGTGGAAAAGCTGCACATTGCCCAGGGAGATCCCGTCACGGCAGGCACCTTGCTTGCCGGGGTCAACAGCAGCACGGTGCTGTCCTCTCTGTCCACCGTCCAGGAGGCCCTGGAAAGTCTGGATGAGGACTTGCAGTCTGCCAGCCGGGATACCGTCAGTTCCTATGTGAAAGCCGGTGTGGCCGGACGAATCAAGGCGGTCTACGCCCAGGAGGGGGACAGCGTGGCCGATGTGATGTACCGCCACGGAAGTCTGGCAGAGCTTTCCATGGATGGCCTTTTGGCCCTGGACATTCCCGCAGGGGCATTGCAGCCGGGGGAATCCCTCACCGTCACCACCTCTGACGGCCAGGAATGGGACGGCACCGTGGATACCGTCACCGCCAGCACCGCCACGGTGCTTCTGACCGATGACGGTCCCTTGGTCGGTGACACCGCCAAGGTTGGCTCCCAGGAGGGCCAGCTCTACATCCACGCCCCCTTGAAAGTCACAGGCTACGCCGGGACGGTGAACTATGTATCCGCCAAGGAAAACGCCAAGGTCTACGCCAGCACCGCCCTTTTTACCCTGAAAGACACCTCCGATTCCGCCAAATACAACCAGCTGCTCCAAAAGCGGGCAGACTACGAGGAACTCTACCGGAAGCTGGTAAAGCTCTACAAAGACGGCGGTCTTACAGCAGAGCAGGACGGCACCGTTGAAACCCTGACGGACCTGGACACCGTGACCCTGGGTACCGACCCCCTGGAAGAAACCACCCTGGCAACCCTGGACCCGGGAAAGAACATGTCCGTCACCATTTCCGTGGACGAAACCGACATTCTCTCTCTGGCCCAGGGCCAGGAAGTCAGCCTGACGGTGGAGTCCATCGGAGAAGAGGAATACAAAGGTACCGTCTCGGAAATCGACACCACTGGCTCTAGCGGTGCCTACCCCGTCAAAATTCTTCTTGCCAAACAGACCGGTATGCTCTCCGGCATGACCGCCAAGGCCCAGGTCACCATTGAGGGTGTGGAAAACGCCCTGTTGGTGCCAAATGATGCCATCCGGAAAACCAGCACCACCGCCTATGTCTATACCGCCTATGACGCGGAAACCGACACCTTAGGGGGCATGACGGAAGTGACCCTGGGCCTGACCAACGGCAGTCAGACGGAAATCATTTCCGGCCTGAAGCAGGGGGACACCGTATACTATACCCCCAAGGAGCAGACCTTTACCTTTGGCGGCATGACCATTACCACCGGCGGAGAAATGCCGGAGATGCCCGGCATGGCGGATGGTGGAAGCTCCGGCAACCGGGGCAACAGAAAACATCCGGATATGTCCGGCATGACCGGAATGCCGGGAATGCCCGGGTAAGGAGGCTGCCATGATCGACCTACAGGACATTTCCCGGGTTTATCAGATCGGCTCTGAAAAGGTCTACGCCCTGAACAAAGCCTGTCTACACATTGACCCCGGCGAATTCGTCAGCATCATCGGACCCTCCGGCTCCGGAAAGTCCACCTTAATGAACATCATCGGCTGCCTGGACACGGCAGACTCCGGCACCTATCTCCTGGACGGCACGCCCATTGAGGATTACACGGAAAATCAGCTGGCCCGTATCCGCAACCGAAAAATCGGCTTTGTGTTTCAAAGCTTCAACCTGATTTCCAAGCTCACCGCCGAGGAAAATGTGGAGCTGCCCCTTATCTATCAGAAAGTACCCCGGTCAGAGCGGAAAGAGCGAGTGGAGCAGGCCCTGGCCCGGGTGGATCTGCAAAAGCGGGCCAAGCACCTGCCCACGGAGCTTTCCGGCGGTCAGCAGCAGCGGGTGGCCATTGCCCGGGCCATCGTCACCCGGCCCAGCCTGATTCTGGCAGACGAGCCTACCGGAAACCTGGACTCCAAAACCACCCTGGAAATCATGGATATTTTTCACGAACTGCACCAGGGCGGCAATACCATCGTACTCATTACCCACGATGATGACGTGGCCAAACAGGCCAGCCGCATTGTGCGCATCAAAGACGGACAGCTTACGGAGGTGGCAGGATGATACAGGCATTTAAAATGGCCATGAAGTCCATTTCCGGCAACAAATTCCGGGCGTTTCTCACCATGCTGGGCATCATCATCGGTGTCATGGCCCTGGTGATTCTGGTAAGCCTGGTCTCCGGTGCCACCGGCACGGTGACGGACACCATTGAAAGTCTCGGAAGCAATCTTTTAACCGTCACCGTCGCCGATGACAAAGGCGCGCCCGTGACTCTGGATACCCTGAATACCTGGATGGCCGACCCGCAAATCGGGCTGGCCGCCCCCTCCGCCACCACCACCGCCAGCGGAAAATACGGCTCCACCACCAAAACCGTCACGGTTTACGGTGCCACCCCGGCCTACGCCCCCATCAACGGCCAGAGTGTTCTTCTGGGCCGGTTCCTGACCCAGGCAGACGTGGAGAACCACACCAGCGTTTGTGTCATCCCGGAGAAAACCGCCGAGGATATGGTGGGCTACACCGACTGTCTGGGGGAAGAAATTGCCCTGGACGGCATGAAATTCACCATTGTAGGCATTTTCAAAAACGATGACGAATCCCTGACGGGGATCCTCACCAAAAACAGCATGATGGCCTACATCCCCTATACCACCCTGATGCGGCTGTCCTCTACGGTTTCTTCCACCATCACCAGCTTCTCCGTCAGCGCCCCCCAGGGCGGCACCATGGCCGCCACGGAAAGTGCCATGAAGCGGCTGCTGCTGGAACGGTTTGAGGAGGACGAGGATGCTTTCTCCATTCTCTCCCAGAACATGCTGGAAGATGCCATGAAGAATGTCACCGGCATTCTGACGGTGCTGCTGGGCGGCATCGCCGCTATTTCTTTGATCGTGGGCGGCATTGGCATTATGAACATCATGCTGGTGACCGTTACCGAGCGCACCCGGGAAATCGGCATCCGCAAAGCCATCGGCGCGGGCCGTGGGGTGATTTTGCAGCAGTTTCTTCTGGAAAGTGTGGTGCTGTGCATGATTGGCTGCGCCATTGGCGTATTCCTGTCCTGGGTGGTGCTGCGGCTGATTTCCGTAATGGTGGCCAGCATGGGCATTTCCTTTGGTCTGGAATGGGGCGTGGTGGTCATTGCCGTGGCGTTCTGCTTTGCCATCGGCGTGATTTTCGGCCTGTACCCCGCCAACAAGGCCGCAAAGCTTCCCCCCATTGAAGCCCTGCACTACGGCGGTTAAGGAGGACTCTATGAACATTCGTAAAAAATCTTCCGAAAATACGATGCCCACCCTTGACATGGAGGAGCAGGACACCCCGGAACGGGGAGGCTGTGCCAAATGGGTCACGGGACTGTGCGTGATTCTGGCCATTGCCCTGGTGGTGGGGAATCTGCCCTCCGGGGTATCCAATGCCACCACCGTTCACACCAGACTCTGTTCCGCCACGGTCCAGGAAGCTTCCATTGCCACGATACTCTCCGGCGGCGGCATTCTCACCCCCCAGGAGGGGCAGGCCCTGTCCATTCCACAGGCTCTGGAAGTACAGGCCCGGTACGTCAGCAACGGAGACCGGGTCAAGGCCGGTGACCCCATCGTCCAGGTGGACAAAACCGCCGTGGTCGCCGCCATTGCACAGCTGCAAGGAGTTCTCAAAGAACTGGATGCAGACCTTTCCGCGGCGGCGGGAAAAACCAATTCTTCCTCCATCCGCTCCGGCAGTGCCGGACGGGTGAAAAAGATTTATGCCCAGGTGGGAACCAGCGTGGCAGACACCATGTATGACCAGGGTGCGCTGATGCTCCTGTCCCTGGATGGGCTGATGGCGGTGGAGTTGGAGGGTACTCTGCCTGTGGGCCAAAGCGTCACCGTGACCTTATCCGACGGAACCCAACTCCCCGGTACTGTGGAAAGCATTTCCGAGAAAACCAGCGTGGTGACCCTTTCCGATGAAACCGCCCCGGTGGAGGATCTCGTCACCGTTACCGACAGCACCGGGGAATTCCTGGGCCAAGGAACCCTTTACATCCACAGTATGCTCCGGCTCACCGGGGCCTACGGCAAGGTTTCCGCAATTTCCGTGAAAGAAAATCAAAAGGTATACGCCGGTGCCACCCTCCTTTCTTTAAAGGACACCGGCCATACCGCCGAATATGAAAAACTGCTCTCCCGCCGGGGAGAGCTGGAAGAACAGATGGAGCAGCTTGTAAAGCTCTCCAAGGACGGCATTCTCTATGCCCCCGATGCCGGTCTGGTATCCGGCCTGGACGGCAGCCTGACCCTGGAAACCCTGGCCGCCGCCCCCCGGAGTCAGGCCAGCCCCGGCTGGAAAGAACTGCCCGGAACACGGATGGAGGGCGACCTCAACCAGACTCCTACCCCGTCCGATGGCGACAGCGGGGACGGCAGCGGGGGCGGCAATGGAGGCGACACCGGCAATTCCGGCAATTCCGGTAATTCCGGTAATCCCGGTGGTTCGGAGTCCGGCGGTGGCAGTGCCGGCGGTGAAACACCGCCGGAGCAGGAGGGCGCGGAATACGCCCTGGGCTATGTGCTGTCCACCGAGGGCGGCATTACCTACGTCCCCCAGGGGACCATGGTGGTTACTGAGGGCAGCGTTCTTCCCGCACTGGCCGCCCCCGGCGGCTCCGGCATGGCCCTGGACATTTCCGGACTGACGGTCAAAATCAGCACCGGTTCCGGCTGGGAGGACAGCGACAGCAGCCAAATCACCGCCGGGGACTCCATCCTCATTGGGAACGGCCTGTTGGTCTTCCAGCACAACGCCCCCTCCGGTGAAACCGGCGGACTGCCCCAAGGCACCCCCGGGGGCAGCCTGGACATGGGTTCCATCCTGGCAGGAATGGCCGGAAGCATGTCCGGCATGTCCGGGATGTCGGGCATGACCGGCGGCTCCATAGCAGGAATGTCCGCGGCAAAAAGCCAGACCGTATACGACAGCTACGACACGGAAACCCAGGACGTGGCCTCCATCATCCCCGAGGAAGAAATGACCGTGGAGATTCAGGTGGATGAACTGGACATTCTCTCCTTGCAGGTGGGCATGACCGCCCAGGTGACCCTGGATGCCCAGCCCGGAAAGGAGTTTACCGGCTCCATCACCAAAATCAACGCCTACGGGGTCAATTCCGGCGGCAACACCAAGTATACCGTCACCGTAACGATTCCCAGGGAAGACTCCATGCTCTCCGGCATGAACGCCTCGGTGAAAATCACCACCGCGCAATCCCAACCCCTGCCCACCGTCCCGGCGGAAGCCATCGTCTTTGACAGCGGCAAATCCTGGCTCTACACCGGCTATGACGAGAAAACGGATACCCTTTCCGGCCTGACAGAAATCCAAACCGGCATTTCTGACGGCAGCCTTGTGGAAGTTGTCACCGGTCTGGACAAAAACACCACTTTCTATTACCGCTATGCCGACACCATTGAATACAGTTTTGTAGGCTAAAAAGAACCAAAAGGACCGTGAAAGGGCGGAAACGTCTCTTTCACGGTCCTTTTATTCCGTCCAGACCGCCCCCGGCTGGCCGTTGCGGGTTTCCAGGTAGGCATCTTTCAGCCGCTGCAAATAGGCAAAGGGTTCCTCCGGGGAGATGGGTTCAAAATGGGTTTTTGGCGGGTCGTGCTTGAGGGCCAGGCGAAAGCTCAGCGGCCCCTCCCCCAAATGCTTCACAGGCCGCCGGGTATCCAGCCCGAAGCCCCCGTCCATGGGTACCAGCACCCCCAAGTCCTCTTTCTTTTCTCCACAGCTGACCCACAGCCGCACCGCCTGCCGGGTATCCAGCTGGCATCGGCAGTGAAACACATAATACAGTCCCTGCCGCAAGGCCTGCACTTTTCCCACCGGGCTGCCGCCCAATTCCAGTTCCGCTTCCATAAAAGCACCCCCCTGGCCACAGTCTATGCGGCCAGGGGGTGCAGCTTGCAGTGTTCGTAAGTCTTTGTCCGCAAAAAGGAGCCGGTATGGAATGCTCAATTTCCGGAACACTTCTCCGTCCGTTTCTGTTCCAATTCCGCTCTTAGAATAATGCCAAGGGTCAGGCAGTAATCCGGGTCTTTGAGGTCGCTGCCCAGCATGGCGGTGATGTGTGCCAGACGGTCCAGAAGCGTGGAGCGGTGCAAAAACAGTGCCGAGGCGGTTTTTGCCACGGAGAGGTTGTTATCCAGGTAGATTCGAAGCGTATGCAAATAGGACACCTGGGAATGGTCATCATGTTCTTTCAGCCGTTTCAGCCCCTCCGTGTAAAAGACCCAGGTGGGACGTCCGGACAGCGCACCGCTGAGAAGCTGGGGAAGCAGATAATTCTGAAAGTAGAAGATGGACGCGCCGTTTCCCTGACAAAGGCCGTTTTGCAGGGCGGCGGATGCCTGGAACCAGGCGTGATTTGCGTCATATAGATTGGAAAAGGAGGAAGAAATGCCGCAGACGACCCCCAGCTTTTCCAGCACCGGGCGCAAAGATTCCATGGACTCTTTTTTTGCCTGATCCACAGGGAGAAATCCTGCCACGGCATCCTCAAATTCAAAGGCCAGCGCGCCCGGATGCCGCTCCTCCAGAGCGGCTGAGAGATAGGCCCCCGGAAGATGTGCCGTGCCGGATTTGGGCATCAGCTTGACACAGACCCAGTCTTTCTTTCCGCTTTCCACACCAAGAGCGCGGCGATATTCAAAATCGATGCTTTGCCCGGAGATGACGCTGCGCAATGCCCGGCGCACAGCGGTACGGGTACCGGCCAGCACCGGATTAAGCTGGATGGCCTGCCGCAGAAGCTTGGAGAAGAACACAGCCAGGGCCTTGTCGGAAGCCCGGAAAAGCCGGGTGCCTTCAAAAACAGTCAGGCAGCCCAGATACTCCTCCTGATCGAAGATATTCACAGAGAGGGTCCGCTTCCCCTGCAATTCCAGCAGCAGCGGCTCCCGCACGTGGTTGGACATGTCATGCAGAGACAGGAATGTGGCCATTTTTTCCACATCAAAGGACTGGGTATCCAGCTGCAGCCCCAGTTCGTTTTGCAGATATCCCTCCTCTGTGACCCCCAGATAGCGGAAGTCCGAGCCGATCAGCAGCATGGGGTTTTCAAAAATGCCCCGGCTGGCATCCAGCATTTGCGGCAGGGCCGCACCGTGACGCAGGATAGACCAGAGCTGTTCCTCCCAGGCATCATACCGGTTGAACACCTCCTGCACCAGATTGAACACCCGGAAAATATCCCAGGAACCCTCTACCAGAATCACGCTGCACCGGTCGTAACTGGCGTTGAGTTCCCGACGCTGCCCCAGGCACACCAGGCATACATTTTCCCCCAAGCGGGGGCTTTGGGGCAGATGGTCCGCGGAGCAAACATACACCCTGTTTTTTTCAAAGGACTGGGTGCGGTCCAGGTAAAACTCCGGCCGGTTCAGTGTCAGTTCACTGCCGGTTTTTCCCCGCAGCGTGACCGTTGTCAGTTTTTCTTTCAGATGCCAATAGAGAATATCCGCGCACAGCTTCATAAAGCCGCCTCCCATAGAAGATTGGATTTATTATAGTTTTTCTCCGGTATGCTGTCAAGGCGTCTCCCGTACATTTTGTATGGGAGTTCCTTGCCTTATATGGAATATTCACAAATTCTGACCCTATAAATTGTATGGTTTGGCGGAATACAAATTGTACGGTACAGGTTGGACAAAACCACCGTTTTTGTAGAATACCCTCTTCGGTGGTTTTCCACTATAATGGAGCTACAGCAAAAGAAGTTAGGAGGCACACCATGCTGAAAGAAAAACTGGATACCAGAAAATGCTTCGCCACCGCCTGGGGCAAGCTTATTACGGAAGAAGAGGCCTATCGGCAGCTGAACCGGCAAATCGCCGCCATGACCGCCAACCTCTTCCAGGTCATGCGGATCTTTGAGCCAAGCTGGGAAAAGCGCACCGCCGCCATCTGCGACATTGCCAATATGATGAATATGGCGGTAGCCGGTTCCCCGGAGGACCAAAAGGCTTATGTAAACCAAGCTCTTTATGAAGCCTTCAACATCCCGGAGCTTTGCGAAAAGTCCAGCTGGCTGGGAGGCATCACCGGCGACTCCGGTGACGAATGGGAGAATATGGCCGGTCGTGTGGTACAATTCACCCGGAACCGGGTGGAAAAGGAGCTGGATACCTGCCCCTGGGACATTGTAGGCAGCGAGCTTTGCAACATGACCACCAGCATGTTCACCGCCAACTTTGACCTGGCCTCCTCCAACGGAACGGAGAATGAGGTGGCTCTGAACATGTGTCAGGCCCGGGGCTGCGGAAACAAACATTGCCGGGTGGTTGCGGAACGCCGGGATGTTTATAACCTGCCCAAGCAGGATTGGCTGGAGCATATGCAGCAGCCGGTAGAACCCATCCACGATACCCCCCGGGAGCGGATGGTCAAAGAGGGACAGTGCTTGCGCAACGGCCAGTATACCCAGAATTTTGGGGAAGAGACCTCTCTGGAAACCGCCTACCACTGGGTCGCCCAGATGGGATGGGTCTGGTCCATTCAGTTCCCCATGATGGCCATTAAGGACATGGCCCCTGACGAAGACGAGTTTCTGCGGGTATTCCGCATTGTGTTTGCCACGGCGGGCAAGAATCAGTTTATTGACCCCTTTGCCAAGGAGGGTCTGCGGAGCTTCCTGGGCGTTCCCCATGAGATGGATGAAAACGATGGGCGGCTCCTGGGCGGCTATATCCGCTATATGCTGGATGTGCAGCAGGTACCCTATGAAATGGTCCGCTGGACCAAGGACGAGACCTGGATCAAGGTCAAGAGTGAAGACTTCACCGCCCGCTATGAAATGGCCCCGCTGGATGAACTGATCGATGCCTACGAGGCCCAGTGGAACGGTGCCGCCAAGACCCTGGTCAGCCCTGAGTGGTCCTGCGTCATTGAGGACCGGGAGGAAGAAGAAATGTATATCAAGGTCATCCGCAAAGAAGATCTGCGGATGCTGTAAGGAGGTGCCGGAATATGCTGTTTAAAGAAGATACCGTTGCCCGCGCCGATGCCATGGCCATCCGTCAAGGCGTTGGCTTCTATCGATGGACCCACGATCTGGTGGAGATCACCGGTAAGGATGCCCTGGAAGTGCTGCAAAAAATCTACATCAGTGACCTGTCCAAGGTGCCAGTGGGAAAGTCCAAATACACCGCCTCCCTGGATGAACTAGGAGAGATCATCGATGATGTGATCGTCATGCACATGGCTGACGGCCTGTACTGGGTCTCGGACCTGTACGGTCCCCGGCTGCTGCCTTGGATCGAAAAGCACAAGGGGAACGCCGACATTCAGGCGAAAATCATCACCTATGACTGGGACATGTACGCCGTGCAAGGCCCGGGCAGCCTGAACGCCATGAACGCCCTGCTGGACGCGCCGGTAGACGAGTTGAAACGGTTTGCCATCTGTGAAAGAAAAATCGGGGATATTCCCGTTTATATCCACCGCTCCGGCTTCACCGGGGAA
>CAKTQE010000052.1 GCA_934593275.1 uncultured Oscillospiraceae bacterium
TGACTGTCATTTATTTTTTGAAATTTGTGTCTAAAATACTGTACCAATTTAAACGCAGTGAGTCGAGGAATCTTCCCAAGTGGCAATTTTTATCTTGTGGTGGTTCATTATCCCACGTAGTGGATTCCTCCACTCCGCTGACGCTGCGGTCGGAATGACAGACGTTTCTGGTTTGGCTGTTACAAATGTAAACGTACCACGATTCCGGCCCTGTGGGCCGGTTGGCGGCAGATTGCCGCCGCTACAGTGGGGGTACCACCCGATATATGGTATCACGCCCTTGCCTCTCCCTATGGGAGAGGTGGCCGAGCGTAGCTCGGACGGAGAGGGTCAACGTTGAGGATTTCAATAGACGTTATTATTCAGAAGAACCGCCCCGAGGCCCTCTCAGTCTCGGCTACGCCGAGCCAGCTCTCCCAGAGGGAGAGCCAAGGTCGCCTTTTCGATAGCACCCGAAAGGACGGAACTGTTACCGATAATACAAGAAAACGTCCCCCCGTATGTCATTCCGACCGTAGCGTCAGCGGAGTGGAGGAATCCACCACGTGGCAGAAAGTACCAACGCAAGGTAAAATCTGCAACTTGAGTGGATTCCTCGACTCACTGCGTTTCGCTCGGAATGACATGCCGGGGGGTGGTTCTCGTTGTTCGTAGGGGGTGTAATGGCAATGTAACGGAACGGCACACAGGCCGTTCCCTACGTACTTTAACGGGCAGATACATATGAACAACGTTGGTTGCTCCAATAATTGTCAATTGTCCATTGTAAATTGTCAATTATTCCACCGTCCCCCGCTTAGAATGACATATTGGGGGGATTTTTTGTTTACACTGGTTATGCCCGCCCCGGTTTGATCATGGATTCAAACCAGGAGCGTCAGGCCAGAAAGGATGAGTAGGGAGTAAGTAAGCCGGATAAAAAAGGTCTGGGGAATCTTCTTATGCAGCCGATTTCCGAACCATAATGCCAAAGCTGCGGCAGGCAGACATAAAGCAGAAAGGACCAGGGTCTGGGTTGTAAAATTCTGTTTTAAAATATCATAAATTAGAATAAAGGAATTCAGAATCAACCAAACCGGAGCAAGCGTCGCACGAATAACGGATTTTTCTTTCAGAACCGCCACGGCGTATATGACCAGTAAGGAACCTCCTGACAGAAACATGCCGTGCAATAGTCCTGCCCCAAGTAGAACGATCACACCCATCCATTTGGGCAACGGAATCGATTTGTGAAAAACCAGACCCTTTATTGCCACGAGTAAAAGCAAAATGCCGTATGCTTTTTCAAGAAATAAAACCGGGAATAACCGCAGTATTTCCAGGCCACCAAGCATTCCCAGCAGCATAAATCCGGTAATCTTCGTGGCTTCCTTTTTTTGAATCGCTCCTGTGTTTTTACAGGCCAACGCGGCACTGACAAAAATAGCAACCACATTCAGAATGACCTTTGCCTCCTGGATCCCCAGAATGGACATTGCCACTGGCATGGCCAGCATCGTCCCGGCAAAGCCGGTGATCGCTTCTACAATGTTGGCGAAGAATACAGTCAGACAAACCAGAATATCTTGTATTTCCATAGCATTCTTTCTATTATAATCTGTTTAAATCCCATGAAATATGGCTCAAAAGCGGTGTATGCAGGGCAGAAACTGCCCTGCATACTTGTGTCAAGACCGCATCGGTACCGGTAATTCTTTTTTCATCGAGGTTGGAGCATTACCGGGTCATAGAATCAATCATCTACGTCGTAGTACAGTTCCCCTTTGCGATAATCGTAGGTTTTCTTGCCCCAGGTTCTTGTGACCAGCATTGCAATCAGGAATACGACGGTCGTTCCGATCAAAGCAGCAGCCATTGCCGCAAAGCTCATTTCACCGGCGGCGTAGGCGATGATGGAGGGCATCACGACATAGCAGGCAGGAACATTGATCGCGTTAATGGGACCCAATTCTTCCAGAACGGAGGTCTTGCGGTCAGGGTCGACCATGCGGCACAGTGCCTGACCGGTGGCGTTGGTTCCGGTAAGGACTCCCCAGATCGCCACTGTACGCTCAAAGCCGTGCTTGCCGCCAAAGCGTTCGCCAAAATAGCGGGTCGTCACATAGGTAAACAAGGTGGAGACTACGACAACGATCAAAATCGGAATGATCCAAGAGCCGATCGCTGCCAAGGAAATAGCCATAAAAGCAGAAGTGACCATCATGTCAATACAGAAACCGGAAATACGGACCTGAGTACCCCGATCCAGATATTTATCAAGACCCATTTTGTAAATGATCCAGCGGATCAAATAAGCCGCAAGCATGGCATAGAGGTATTGGAAGCCGGAAAGAATTTCACCGGCAAAGCCCGGAAGCTTCCCGCACAGGCTGCACAGATACAGGCCGATGACCCAGGCAATACCGACCAGGGAGAAGTGGAACGCCAAGGTATCCACATTTCCGGGATGGGTGGTTTCTTTGCCATAGCTTTGCTGTTCCTCAGGCTCGTAGAGACCTTTCAACATGCCGTTCTTCATTTCGCCCGCATAAGGGGCCAGTCCCCGCTGAATGCCCTTACGGACCCAGGGAACACCGATCATAAACGCAACCAGGAATCCACAGGCAGCATAGGTCACACCTACCTGAACGGCATTTACCACACCGCTGTTTTCCATCATCGTTCCGTAAGTAACGCTCTGTCCCGGGCCTTGCGCAAAGCCAAAAGGCACTTGCAATCCATAGACGGCATCCATTCCGAAGGCACCGCCGATCAACTTCAGAACGCCATACCCCAGCAAACCGGTCAGTGCATAGGGGATGACCCAGAAGAATCCCATGCCGCAAATGCCGGAAAACTGGCTGTTTGCCAATTTCTCGTTCAGAGAGGTTTTGACAGGAGAAGCTTTCTTTTTGCTTGCCATCAGCGTCAGACCCATGTTGGCAAAAGAGAACGACCAAAGAGTACCCGCAATGCCGCTAAAATCTCCGGCACTGGCATTCTGAATCATGCCTGTTTGCATGATCAGAAAGCCGAGAACACCGCCAATCACGCTGGCCGGCACCAGATTATTGCGCAAAAACGGTATTTTCGCACGAAGGATCACACCGACCACAATGAACACGCCAGTCCATGCCAGGGCATTCATACTAATCATTTTTCATACCTCCATTTTTTATTTTTGTACCAGTTTCCTGGTGAATTTACCATTGTTTGTTGAGGGCTGTTTATCTTGCTTCAGTTTCGAATTGAATATTTGCCCGTTCCATAGCGATTCGGTTCATCGGCAGATGTTGGCACTGGTTACTTGCCGCGGACCCTGCTGTGATCTGGAGATACATCTTTTGCACCGCGGCCAGAAGCTCCCGGGTATTTTCTCTGACAGTCGGATCATCCGGCGGACAAGAAATGGCTTCTTCCGTAAACTTCTCCTCCAGAGCCTTTGCGATGGGCTTCCACTGGGCCATATATCGAGGATAATCCTGCTCAATGGCGTATTGAAGCCGTTCAAAGCTCCACCAGGCACTTTCCTGGCAGTAGGTAGGACCTGCGTTTGATAAAACTTGCGGAAGCGCATTGCCGATGGTATAGGGTGCGTACACAGACACGCATGGACAAGCAAAGGCATGGTACCACGTGGAAGTACCGTTTGGAATCAGCTCCACATGGGAGGCCGCAGCGGTTTTGCTGGCACTGTCCAGCATGGCGTGCATACAAATGGAGACCTGCAGACCATCCGCAGGCGACCAGCGAGGCGCGTGACTCTCACCCTCAAAATGATCCCTTTGAATGCTGCGGATGGTATGAATATCGATTTGGCCCTGATGTGCTTTCAGCAGCTTGTTGAGCCTAGCATACCGTGGCTGGGCCGCGCGATGCTTGAGGGACATGGCACTGTACGCCTTGGAAAAGTTAAAAGGAACATCCCGGCTGATCCAACCTTTGGAGTAGGCATATTCCTGAATGTCTCCACTGTCCAGGTCCCAGTCTTCCTCGGTACTGTAGCAATTAGAGATTCCCGCAACGTCTTTCACTTTGCGGGCCACCCAGCGGCGGCTACAGGTTTCCAAAACCCATGCCTCTTTGCTGTCCGCAATTAAAAAAGAATTGTGATACCGGTGTTCCATACCCTGTGCGGCATTGCCACCCTGGCCATAGGTTTCCAAAAGGTCTGTGATCACATGAAGTGCTTCTCTGGCGGTGGAACCGCGCTCCAAGGCAAGACGAAGCAGATCCATACCGAGCAATCCGTTTTCCAATTCCTCCGGTTCCCTTGCCCAAACCGCCTCGTTTCCAATGGCAACGCCGCATTCATTCATGCCATGCTCAAATCCCCAAATCCAGAATGGCTTGGACCCCAGCACACGGTAAGTGTGCTTTACCTGAGGAATCGATATATAGGTACACTGTACCTGTGTACCAATATCATGGTCCGCGGCAGGGTATATGACAAGGGGCTGTGCCTCTGTCACCGGACGATCACTGTTTTTTGCGAAAATGGTGTGTCCTGATTTTGTACTGTTTCCCAACGCAACAAAAGTATCACAGGAAAAAATATCCATTAGAATCCCCCTTTTCAGCTCCGTATTCTTTTGCTACTGTGCTTGCATTATAGCATTCACGGAAAGGTTTTTCATCGTCCCTCGCCACAAAAAAACGGCGGGAATTTTGTTATTGCGAACAATCCGTAAAATGCTGCTGTGGTGTTTTACGGATATTATTCACAAAAACAACATGTGCCGCATTTCCAAAAGAAGACTGTTACACTTTTGAAGCAATAGATATTGACAGAATGCACTCGGAATTTTAGAATAAAACCACAAGAGTGAACAGACCGCTGAAATCAGAGAGGAGATACCATGATTCTATCAACCAATTCTGCCAACCAGATCGTTCGTGAGCTTCAGAAATTAACAGACCAGCAGATCAACCTGATGGATGAAAAGGGGATCATCCTTGCAAGCACGGATTTGAAGCGAATCAACAATTTTCACGAGGGTGCCTACCGCATTATCACAGAACATCTGCCGGAACTGTATATTACTTCTCAGATGGAAACACCGCAAATGCGCCGGGGAATCAATCTGCCAATCGAAGTGACCGGCGAGATCCAGGGCGTGATCGGAATTACCGGCGATTATGATGAGGTTATTAAATTAGGCCGCATTGTAAAGAAGATGACAGAGATCCTGATTCAAGAGCAACTGGAACTGTCTGCCAAAAACCGCAGCCAGATGGAAATGAACCGTTTCCTGGAATCCTGGATCCTGCACCGGAGCAATTTGCAAGGACAGGCACTGAACGATGTGGCCGCCTCTTTAGGTGTGGATATGCGCAGACCCAGAAGAATCATGGTTTTAAGTCTTGGCAATCCACCCTCTGCCCAGAAAAGGACCATCGGAGGTCAACTGCTGGAACAGGTCAGTGGTCAGATCCTTGCTTTTGCGGAGGAACGGCGGGGGCTGATCCTGCGGGACCTGGACCGGTATATTCTGATCCTCTACCGTGGCTCAGACGTGGAACTATCCTCCATGGCAAACTATTTGGTGGATCAGATCAAACGGCAGCTTGGAGTTCAGATGTGCGCGGGGATCGATGATGATGTTCCGGATGTATACCTTGCTTATCGGCAAGCCAGCCGGGCCTGGATGGCTGCCTGGCGCACAGGCGTCAGTGTGATGAGCTACAGTCAATTGAATATCGACCTTTTTCTGGAGGACATTTCCAGCAAGCGAAAGCGGGAATATCTGGATAAAATCTTCAAAGGATGTACGCCCCAGGAAATCAGTGATTGGATGGTATTGCTCCAGTGTTACTACCGCTGCGAGGGTTCATTAAGTGCTGCTGCCGAGGCACTGTTTATTCATAAAAACACATTGCAGTATCGTCTGAACCGACTTCAGGAGGCAACCGGCCTGGATGTAAGAAAAACAAGCCAGTCTCCCGCTTTGTATATGGCACTTCGTTTTTATAATGATCTGCAGCTTGAACTGCCCAGTTACTAAGGCATGGGTACGCTGGACAGAATTGTTCTGCGCAACAAAAAATGGAGTTAGATTCTGTTATGGAAAACATGGCAATCGGGGTGGTGTTCTGATATAATCAAAACAGGTATCCAGTGGCAGGTAAGAGATCCCCGGTCTGGACCCAGAGCTGGTTCTGTATCGGCATATCGGATACCGGCATCGATACTGTGCCTTGAAAGGATGGGATCAACTTGAATCAGGTGCTACGACATCATGCTGAAACCATTATATCCGCCTCTATACAGGCAGTACTTCCCGATGCGGCTGTCAAGCGGACGTTGGAAAAGAGATCTTTCCCTGATCGTGTAATACTGGTAGCGGCAGGGAAAGCAGCGTGGCAAATGAGCAAAGCGGCCTGTGAGGTTTTGGGAGACACGCTACATAGTGGAGTCTGCGTTACGAAATATGGACACGTTATGGGGGCGTTGCCCCACGTGACCTGCTACGAAGCCGGACATCCGGTGCCGGATTCCGGAAGTGTCCGGGGTACGCAGGCTGCCTTGGATGCGGTTGCGGGGTTAAATGAAAGAGATACCGTCCTGTTTCTGCTCTCCGGGGGAGGCAGCGCGCTTTTTGAAAAACCCCTGATTTCCGTAGAGGAGTTACAGAATATAACGGCTCAGCTTCTTGCCAGCGGAGCGAATATAACAGAAATCAACATCATCCGGAAACGGCTTTCAGCCGTCAAGGGTGGCCGATTTGCGCTGGCTTGCGGAAAGGCAAAGGTTCTTGCCATTGTACTGTCGGACATTCTGGGCGACCCTTTGGACATGATCGCCTCCGGACCGGTCTGCCCGGATTCCAGCACTTGCGCACAGGCCCAGGCCATCGCCAAAAAATACCATCTGCATCTGAGCGGGAAAGCGGAAGCGTGCCTTGCTATAGAGACCCCAAAGCATCTATCCAATGTAGAGACGGAAATCAACGGCAGTGTACGGGAACTGTGTTCCTCCGCCGCGGCAGCAGCGGAAACTCTGGGCTATAAAAGTCTGGTGCTAACGGACCAGTTGTGTTGTTTGGCAAAGGAAGCGGGAAGCTTCCTGGCCGCCATTGCCAGAACCCACGCCGATAGCGGCACAAAGCTGGCATTTATTGCAGGCGGTGAAACTGTAGTCCAACTTACCGGGAAAGGGATGGGCGGGCGAAATCAGGAGTTGGCATTGGCTGCGGCTCCCGGAATTTCAGGATTTCATAACGTTTGCGTGTTCAGCGTCGGTTCTGACGGAACCGATGGGCCAACGGATGCCGCCGGTGGATATGTGGACGGAGATACGGAAGCACAGCTTCACAGAAGCGGGAAAACAGTATATGAAATTCTGTCCAATAATGATGCGTACCACGGTCTGCAAGCAACAGGAGGGCTGATTTTCACTGGACCAACCGGCACAAATGTCAATGATATTGCGGTTGTACTCATCGATAGGAACTGATTTTCTATTTGCGCCATAAAATGAAAAAACTTGCGGGATCCGGTTCCCAGTGAACCAGAACTTCCGCAAGTTTTTTATGTCGTAAATATATAGGCTTCTTGGCCGGGGCCGGAGTAAGCCACAAAATCTGCTTTTGTACTTTTACCGATGCTCTCCCATGAAAAACAAAGCCAGGGTGCCGGGGCCGGAGTGGGAGCCGATGACGGCGCCGACGTAGTTGATGTAGATTTCTTTCACGCCGTAGTTCTGCTTTAAAAGGCCGGACAAATATTCCGCGTCTTCCAGGCAGTCGCCGTGGGAGATGAACATGACGGGGTTTTCGTAGCCCCGGCCCAGTTCGGCTGCCTTTTGGGCCATGGCCTGGATGGAGGCTTTTCTGCCCCGGGCTTTGCCCACGCTGATGAGGTGGCCCTCGTCATCCATGTGCAGCACGGGCTTGATGGAGAGCATGGTCCCCATTACGGCGGTGGCGGCGTTGATACGGCCACCCCGTTTCAGATACATCAGGTCGTCCACGGTGAACCAGTGGCACAGGTGGAACCGATTGTCTTCCAGCCATTGGGCCAGGGCATCCAGGGAGCAGCCCTCCTGCCGTTTCCGGCTGGCGTACCAGGCCAGAAGTCCCTGGCCCAGGGAGGCACTGAGGCTGTCTACCACCCGGATGGTGCGCTCCGGGTAGGCTTCCTGCAAATCCGTGGCGGCGATGACGGCGGACTGGTAGCTGGTGGAAAGACCGGAGGAAAAGGACAGCACCAGCACATCTTCCCCAGCTTGGAGAAACGGCTCCATGGCACTGGCCCACTGCTCCGGGTTGGCAGCGGCGGTGGTGGCCACCTCTCCGGCCCGGAGGCCTGCGTACATCTCCCGAAGACTGTCGTCGTTTTTATCCGGATAGCTCTCCCCCCGGAAATTCACCGTCAGGGGGACGGCCACCAGGCCCAGCTCCCGGTATTTATCGGCTGTAAAATCACAGCAGGAATCTGTGAGAATTTGATAAGGCATCAGGTATCACTCCATTCAACATACGGTTTCGTGAACATTATTTTTCTTTTTTGGATAAAGCGGCAAAAAACAGACAGGCCCATAAAAACATGGACATGGCCCAGTTCCCCATGGTCATCATGGGGGCAGAGACCACCGTCAGCAGTCCGTGGAGGACATTCCCCAGGGCTTTGGAGCCGGTGGCAAAGAGGATGTTCATAATCAGCAGGGCCAGAGTCAGGCCCAGGCTGGTAAGACTCACGGTTCTGAGAATGCCCAGGGTTTTTTCGTCCCCGGCCCTTTTGGCTTGCAGCAGCAGCAGTCCGGGAGGCAGAAAAAAAATAAGGGAAAGGATTTTTAGCACGATTCCCAAAGCCCCCTCCTTTTCCGGGAGAAAGCCCAGGGCAGCGCAGACCGCAAAGGCGGCCCACCACAGGGTATACAACATGTTCTTCTTCATAAGCCCTCCTTCTGGGGCCATTTTACTCCATCGGTGCCAAAAACACAAGAGGAAAAAAGGCTGGACAGGCCCCTGGGTTTCTGATATAATAAATCCGCTATAACCCGGGGAAACTGAGGGATGGTCCCCGAAAAGGAGCGGTTATTATGAAGTGTCCCTTTTGCGGAGAACAGGAGAGCAAGGTCATCGATTCCCGCCGGTCCGAAGACGGCCTGAGCATCCGCCGCCGGAGAGAGTGCTGCCGCTGCGGCCATCGGTTCAACACCTATGAGATCGTGGAAAGCCAGCCCATTCTGGTGGTAAAGCGCAACGGCTCCCGGCAGAATTTTGATAAGAATAAAATCGTCAACAGCATGATCCGGGCCTTTGACAAGCGCAAGGCCGACATTGTGGAGTTGGAGCGCATCGCTGCGGAAATCGAGCAGACCGTCCAGGCCTCTTTAGAGCGGGAGGTCACCACCGAGCGGCTGGGCGAAATGGTCATGGAGCGGCTCAAACCCGTGGACGAGGTGGCCTATATCCGCTTCGCCTCCATTTACCACCAGTTTCAGGACGCCAACAGCTTCATGCGGGAGATCAGCAAATACCTGGAGGAAAAATAATGCTTACAGCCACTGCGGCCACGGAAGCGGCCCTGGATTTTGAGGCCATCAAAAAGACTTTTGAAGACTTTGACCTGGCCAAGCTGCTTCCCCAAATTGACCATATTTTTGATAAAATCACGGTGCTTTGCAGAGTTTGCGTGATGATAGGGCCTGTTCTGCTGCTGATTCTGGGCCTGTGCTATCTGCTGCTGGCCCCCAAGGAAGCAAACTTCTACTTTGGCTACCGCTGCTACTACGGCATGGGTTCCGTCCACGCCTGGCGGTTCACCCAGCGCATTGCCGGCATGGTCCTAGGCGGCCTGGGCCTTATATTGACCGTCATCATGGCCATTCTCAGCCTGGGCTTCGGCTCCATGGAGGTAGAGTCCATGCTGTGGAGAACCGTCTGGTGCCTGGTCTGGCAGGCGGTGCTGACATTGCTTGCAACCCTTGCCATCAACGGCCTTGCCATGTTCTGGTTCAACCGCAAGGGCGAACTGCGCAGACACCCTAAAAAAGAAAAATAAACAAACCACCTAAAAAGGACGTACCGAAAAAAGGTACGTCCTTTTTGCTGCAAGTATCGCTGCCGGGGTGGGAAAAACCTCCGGGCAAACGCCCAATTGGGGGCGGTTATGGCTCCTCCGGGAACAGGGGGTAGTCTTTAACAAAGGCGGCAAAGGCTTCCACGCCCGCGGGGGTGTATTTTCCTTTTCGCCAGATCAGTCCCACCTTTTGCTCGATCCGGGGTTCAATGGGTACGCCGACCAGGTCCGGGTGGTCTTGCAGCAGGGAGGCATAGAAGAAACTGACGCAGGTATTGCTGTGGATCATGCTCTTCATGGTATGGATCTGGCTGGTGTAGAGCAGCACATTGGGGACCACCCCGATCCGGTCAAACCGGCTGCGGATGGAGTGATTCTGCACGGAATCCGTGTTATACATCACCAAAGGCACATTGGTCAGCTCCTCCATGGTCAGGCTTGGACGGTTGGCCAGGGGATGGGTGGGGTCCATGGCGATGACAAAATGGTCCCTGCCGATGCACAGAGAGTAAAACTTCTCCGGGTCGTTGAGACTGAGGTTCACCAGGGCAATGTCCAGCTCCTCCTCCTGCACCAGGGTGGCGGCCCGGGCGGAGCCGTATTCATAAAAGGTCAGCCGGATGTCCGGGTGCTTCTCCTTAAAATCCCGCAGCAGGTCCGGGAAGAAGGTGGTACCCCACAGCGGCGGGATGCCCACCCGCACCGGCTGGTGAATGCCCCCTAAGTCGTGGAGCTGGGCCTTGGCGGACGCCACCTCCCGCAAAAGCTGCTCGGCCCGGGCGTAAAACCGTTCCCCCTCCGGGCTGAGGGACAGTCTGCCCCGGGTATGAGAGAACAGTGTCACGGCAAATTCCTTTTCCAGTTCCCGGATGGAGCCGGAAATAGCGGGCTGGGTCACATAGAGCTTTTTAGCCGCTTTGGTAATGCTGCCGCATTCCACCGTGGTGCAGAAGTATTCCAGCTGGTTAAAGTTCATGGCTGTTCCTCCCAATTTTGGGCTTTTCTTTCATTCTAGCACATTGCACAAAAAAAGCAAATCTTTTTGACAACATAAGGGAAACTGATACCCCCATATTTTGCCATGATTTTACATTTAGAGAAGAATCTGTTACACTGGTGGCAGAAAGCAGAGAGAAAACCGGCCGGTTCCAACTGCGAACAACATTTAAAGGAGGACCCCCTTATGAGTCCCAGCACCATAACGCTGATTTTCCTGGCCTTTGCCATTGTCAGCTTTGTCCTGGAAAAAATCCCCCTGGGCCTGACGGCCACCATTGTTGCCATCGGCCTGAATCTGACCGGCGTTCTGGACAATGCCCAGACCTTTGCCGGGTATGTCAATAGCAACGTGATTCTGTGTGTGGGTATGTTCGTTGTGGGCCAGGCCCTGTTTGAAACCGGCATGGCCAACAAAATCGGCTCCCTGGTCACAAAGTTCGCCAAATCTGAGCGGCTGCTCATTGTGGCGGTGATGATCATTGTCGGCACCATGTCCGGCTTCCTGTCCAATACCGGCACCGCCGCCGTGCTGATCCCCGTGGTCTGCGGCATTGCCGACGAGTCCGGCTACTCCCGTTCCCGGCTGCTGATGCCCCTGGTATTCGCCGCGGCCCTGGGCGGCAACCTCTCCATCATCGGTGCCCCCGGCAACCTGATGGGTGTTAACGCCTTGCAGGAAATGGGCATGGAAACCAGCTTTTTTATGTATGCCCCTGTGGGAGTCCCCATGCTGCTGGCCGGTATCTGCTACTTTGCCTTTATCGGCTACCGGCTCCTGCCTGACGGCACCACCGGCGGCGAGGCTGTGGAAGCCCAGAAAGATTACTCCGGCGTTCCCAAGTGGAAGCAGTTTGTCTCCCTGGCCGTTCTGGTGGTGGTGATCCTGGCCATGATTTTCGAGAAGCAGGTCGGCGTGAAAATCCAGGTTTCCGCCTGTGTAGGTGCCATTATCCTGGTGCTGACCGGTGTTATTTCCGAAAAGGAAGCCCTCAAGTCCATTGATTTGAAAGTGGTGCTTCTTTTCGGCGGCTCTCTGGCCCTGGCCAAGGCTCTGGAAACCACCGGCGCGGGCAGCCTGATCGCGGACGTGATCGTAGGCGCGCTGGGTACCACCCCCAACCCCATGGTGCTTCTGGTGGTGGTTTTCGTGGTAGGCTGCGCCCTGACCAACTTCATGTCCAACACCGCCACCACCGCCCTGATGGTCCCCATTGCCACATCCCTGGCTGAAAGCCTGGGGGCAGACCCCCGGTCCATGATCATTGCCACGGTCATTGCCTGTTCCTGCGCCTACGCCACGCCCATCGGTATGCCCGCCAACACCATGGTGGTAGGTCTGGGCGGCTACAAGTTCCGGGACTACGTAAAGGCCGGACTGCCCCTGATCGCCGTGTCCTTTGTGATCTGCATCGTCCTGCTGCCCATTCTGTTCCCGTTTTACGGCTAATACGGCTAATTTGTTAGGAGGTAAACTTTATGAACAAGGAAGAAAACGTTCAGCGTCTGACCAATATGGTGGCCAGCTTTGTGGGCCACATCGGTAAGAGGCTCCCCGATGACGTGGTAGCCAAGCTGGAGGAGCTGGGCCGCCAGGAAACTGCCGCCCTGCCCAAGGTTTTGTATGAAACCATGACCAAGAACCAGAACCTGGCCGTGAAGCTGGACCGGCCCAGCTGCCAGGATACCGGTGTCATCCAGTTCTGGCTGAAATGTGGCACCAATTTCCCTTACATCAACGAACTGGAAGCCCTGTTGAAAGAAGCGGTGGTCAAGGCCACCTTTGAGACCCCCCTGCGGCACAACTCCGTAGAGACCTTTGACGAGTACAACACCAAACGCAACGTGGGCAAGGGTACCCCCACGGTCTGGTGGGACATCGTTCCCAACTCCGACCAGTGCGAAATCTACGCCTATATGGCTGGCGGCGGCTGCACCCTGCCCGGTAAGGCCATGGTGCTGATGCCCGGCGCGGGCTACGAGGGCGTTACCGACTTCGTTCTGGATCAGATGACCTCTTACGGCCTGAACGCCTGTCCTCCTCTGCTGGTAGGCGTAGGCGTGGCCACCTCTATTGAGACCGCCGCTCTGCTGTCCAAAAAGGCCCTTATGCGTCCCATCGGCTCCCACAATGAGAACGCCAACGCCGCCAAAATGGAACAGCTTCTGGAAGACGGCATCAACGCCATCGGCCTGGGACCCCAGGGCATGGGCGGCAAGTTCTCCGTTATGGGCGTGAACATTGAGAATTCCGCCCGGCATCCCTCTACCATCGGCGTGGCCGTCAACGTGGGCTGCTGGTCTCACCGCCGGGGCCACATCGTTGTGGACAAGGATTTGAACGTTGTATGCGATACCCACTCCACCTGGGCTTTTAACGGTTGATAGGAGGTAACAAAAATGGTTGAAATCAGAGGAGATAAAAAAGTTCTCATCACCCCTGTCAGTGCCGAGGACTTAAAGGACATTCACGTTGGTGACATTGTGTGGCTGGACGGCGACCTGATGACCTGCCGGGACGTGGCCCACCGCCGCCTGATCGAATATGGCCGGGAACTGCCCTATGACATCCGCAGCAAGGCCATTTTCCACGCCGGACCCATCGTCCGGAAAATCGAGGGTACCGAGGATGACTATGAAATGGTCTCCGTTGGACCCACCACCTCCATGCGGATGGAAAAGTTTGAATATGACTTCGTCAAGCAGACCGGTGTCCGGGTCATCGTGGGCAAGGGCGGCATGGGTCCCAACACCGAGCGGGCCTGTAAGGAGTTCGGTGCCATCCACTGCGTATTCCCCGCTGGCTGCGCCGTAGTCGCCGCTACCGAGGTGCTGAAAATCAAAGAACACCACTGGGACGAGCTGGGTATGCCCGAAACCCTGTGGTGCAACCAGGTCAAAGAGTTTGGCCCCCTGATCGTTTCCATCGACCCTGATGGCCGGAACCTCTTTGAGGAGCAGAAAGTCATCTATAACCAGCGCAAGGAAGAGGCCAAGCAGGCCATCTACCCCCAGGTCAAATTCATCAAGTAATTCATCAAACAACTCCCCAACAGACACTCCCCCCTCCAATTGGGCGGCCTTTGGCCGCCCAAAACCTGTTTTTAGGGGCTGAAAAGGGGCTAAAAAACCGCCCCAGGTATTCCCGGGACGGTGCTACAAGAGCCGTATGGAATTATTGGGCGGCCATGAATTTGCCGCAGCTTTGCCGAAACGCGCTGCATTGCTCCTGCGTGCCGGAGATGGTCACGGTGAGGGGGCCGGGGAGTTGGAGGCAGAAGATCTCCATGAAGTTCTTGCCATCTACACTGCGGAGTCCGTCGGACAGGGCCACGGCACACAGGGGCGCGGCCAATGCAACAAATTCGTTTACATCCAAAGCGGAACGGAGATGGATGATAAATTCCTGCATAATTCGCCTCCTGTGACTGTACAAGCGCCGGGTTATCGTGTATAATATACCTCGTTCAAGATATGTTTTAAAAATATGCAACCATTATACCATAATCTGCATAAAAAGCAATTGTCGGTTTGGCTAATAATGACAAAGGAGCGTCCGAAAAATTGGCGAATTTTACAAAGAAGCGCATTGCCTTTTACACCTTGGGATGTAAGACCAATCAATATGAAACCCAGGCCATGGAACACCTGCTTCTGGCCGCCGGTCACGAGCTGGGACGCTTTGAGGAGCGGTGCGATGCCTATGTGATCAACACCTGCTCCGTTACCGCCGTGGCGGATAAAAAGAACCGGGCCATCATCCGCCGGTGCCGCCGGGAGAATCCCAACGCCGTCATCGGCGTCTGCGGCTGCTACACCCAGCACGACCCGGAGGCCGTCAAGGCCCTGGAGGTGGACGTTCTGGGCGGTTCCGGAGGCCGTCAGGAATTTTTGGAGAACCTGTTGGCGGCGTTGGAGGGAAAGGAACACACCGACACCTTGGACAATGCCCTGCGCCGCCGGGAATTTGAGCTGCTGCCCGCGGGAGGTCTGGAAACCCGGACCCGGGCCATGCTGAAAGTCCAGGACGGCTGCGTGAATTTCTGCACCTACTGCATCATTCCCTATACCCGTGGCCCCGTCCGCTCTCTCCCTCTGGAAACGGCCCTGCGGCAAGCCCGGGAGCTATCAGACCAGGGCTACCGGGAAATCGTGATCACCGGTATTGAGGTGGCCAGTTGGGGGGTAGACCTGCCGGGAAAGCCCCAGGTCCAGACTCTGATCCAGGCCCTGTGCCGCCAGGTGCCGGAGATCCGTATCCGCCTGGGCAGCCTGGAACCACGGGTGGTCACAGAGGACTTTTGCCGCGCCCTGGCAGATTTTCCCAACCTGTGTCCCCAGTTCCATCTGAGTATGCAGTCCGGCTGTGACAGCGTTCTTTCAAGAATGCACCGGAAATACGACACCGCCCGGTATTATGAAAGCGTCCGTCTGCTGCGGCAGTATTTTCCAAACTGTGCCGTCACCACAGACATGATCGTGGCCTTCCCCGGGGAGACCGAGGAGGAATTTGAAAAGAGCCTGGCATTCATCCAAAAGTGCGCCTTTGCGGATATGCACATCTTCCCCTATTCCCGCCGCCCCGGCACCCCCGCCGACTCCATGCCCGGCCAGCTGGGCAACGCCGTCAAAGAAGACCGGAGCCGCCAGGCCATCGCCCTGGCTCAGGAAATGAACGAACGCTACCGAAAAGCCATGATCGGCACCACCCAGCCGGTTCTCTTTGAAGAAATCCAAGAGGGCCTCTACACCGGCCACGCCCCCAACTCCATCCGGGTCTACGCCAAAGGTGAAAATCTTCACAACCAGGTCAAACCCGTCACCGTCACCGCCCTGTTCCAGGACGGCGTGGTGGGCGATCTGGCAGAGTAAAAGGCCGCAATAAACGCAGATAAAAAGCACCGCCCCCTCCTGACAGCAGGAGAGGGCGGCGTGTTATTCGGATAGGTCAAAGTCCCGGAAGAAAGCGGTCATGGCTTTCTGGCAGGTTTCCGGTTCTACGGGATAGCTCATGGCGTGGCCCGCACCGGGGACCACCACCAGGCGTTTGGGGGCGGCGCAGGCCCGGTAGTTGCGGTAGGTCATTTCGATGGGGACAAAGCTGTCGGCGGTGCCGTGGATGAAGAGGATGGGGACTTTCACCGTCTTCATGGCGGTAAGGGTGGAGTAGGCACCGGAGGTCATGTGGATTTTTTTCCGGAAGCACCGGTCTACCCAGGCACTGCGCAAGGGGGTGTAGGTCACGTGCAGATTGTCCCGGGCCACGTGGACGCAGATGTCCTGGGGGGAGGTATAGCCGCAGTCGGCAATGATGCCCCGAACGCTCTCCGGCAGGTCCATGCCGGAGGCCATCAGCACTGTGGCGGCACCCATGGAAATACCGGCTAAGTAGATGGGCAGACCAAACTTCTGTTCCTCCGCCCACATGGCCCACTGGCGGCAGTCACTGCGCTCTAAAAGGCCAAAGCCAATGTAGTCTCCCTGGCTGTTGCCCTGGCCGCGCTGCTCCACAAAGAGGATGTTGCAGTGCTGCTCCAGCCAGAAGGGAGCCACCATGCAAAAATCCCGGCTCCAACTGGAACGCCAGCCGTGGAACGCAATGATCAGCCGCCGGGGGTACCGGCTTTTGATCAGATGGCCCACCAGATTCAGCCCATCGGCGGACTGGATGGCCACGTCCTCCCGGGGCAGGGCTTCCAGTTCCTCCATGGCCCGGATTCTCCGGGCGTTGTAGGCCTCGTCTTTCTGGCCGCCGGTGACGTTGATGTATTTTCCGTAGGCGGGAATTTTCCGGTCCATGGCCAGGTCCGTCATGGCCTTACTGGCCCCGCAGCTCACCGCCGCGGCCCCCACGCCGACTCCGGCCAATGCCCCAACGGCAATGGCCGCAATTTGTTTTTTCTCCATAGCGAAAACCCCTTTCGTAAGCATAAGAAAAGCACCCCTGGATCCCTAAAAATCCAGGGGTGTTGGCCATTGTTATACTCCGTAGCCCTGGGGGTTCTTGCTCTGCCAGTTCCAGGAATCCCGGCACATGTCGGCCAGGGTCTCCTGGGCTTTCCAACCCAGAACCTCGGCACTCTTGGCGGGGTCCGCGTAGCAGGTGGCGATGTCGCCGGGACGGCGGTCCGTGATCACATAGGGGACCTTCACATTGTTGACTTCCATAAAGGTATTGACCATGTCCAGCACGCTGTAGCCGGTGCCGGTACCCAGGTTGAATACCTCACAGCCCTTATGCTCGGTGACGTACTTGACGGCGGCCACGTGGCCCTTGGCCAGGTCCACCACATGGATGTAATCCCGGACACCGGTGCCATCGTGGGTGGGGTAGTCATTGCCGTAGATGCTGAGCTGTTCCCGGCGGCCAATGGCCACCTGGGTGATGTAGGGCATCAGGTTGTTGGGGATGCCTCTGGGGTCTTCACCGATGAGACCGGACTTGTGGGCACCGATGGGGTTAAAGTAGCGCAGCAGCACCACGCTCCAACCGGCATCGGCATGGCTCATGCCGGAGAGGATCTGCTCGGTCATGTACTTGGTCCAGCCGTAGGGGTTGGTGCAGCCGCCGGTACGGGAGGTCTC
>CAKTQE010000053.1 GCA_934593275.1 uncultured Oscillospiraceae bacterium
GACTGCGGCATCAAGCTGAATATTATCAGGAGCCTGAACCGCTGGGGCTGCAATGTGACGGTGGTGCCTTACAATACGGCGGCGCAGGACATTCTTTTTATGAAGCCCGATGGGGTGTTCCTCTCCAACGGCCCGGGAGACCCGGAGGATGTGCCGGAGGTGGCCCAGACCGTCCGGCAGCTGCGGGGGAAAGTGCCGATATTCGGCATCTGCCTGGGCCATCAGATTTTGTCCCTGGCCTACGGAGCCAAGACCTATAAGCTGAAATTCGGCCACCGGGGCGGCAATCACCCGGTGAAGAATCTGCTGACGGGAAAAATCGAAATGACCTCCCAGAACCACAGCTACGCATTGCAGCCGGAATCCGTAGCGGGAACGGGTCTGCAAGTGACCCATGTAAACCTGCTGGACGGAACCGTAGAGGGGGTAGAGTGCAGGGAAGACCGGATTTTTGGCATTCAGTACCACCCCGAAAGCGCACCCGGCCCCCAGGACAGCCAATACCTGTTTGCCCACTTTGTAGAATACATGAAGGAGGCCAAAAACCATGCCCAAAAGAACAGATATTAAAAAAGTGCTGGTGATCGGCTCCGGCCCCATTGTCATCGGACAGGCGGCGGAATTTGACTATGCGGGTACCCAGGCCTGTCTGGCCCTGAAAGAGGAGGGCTATGAAGTCATTCTGGCCAACTCCAACCCCGCCACCATTATGACGGATACCTCCGTTGCCAACAAGGTCTACATGGAGCCGCTGACCCTGGAATATCTGGCGAGAATTTGCAGATATGAGCGGCCCGATGCCATCGTCCCCGGCATCGGCGGCCAGACGGGACTGAATCTGGCGGTGCAGCTGGCGAAAAAGGGCGTTCTGGAGGAATGCGAAATCGAGCTTCTGGGTACGGATGTCCAGAGCATCGAGTGCGCCGAGGACCGGGAGCTGTTCAAAGAGCTGTGCCAGCGCATTGGGGAGCCTACGGTACCCAGCCGCATTACCTACAGCGTGGAGGAGGCTCTGGCCGCCGCTGAGGAAATCGGCTACCCGGTGGTCCTGCGGCCTGCCTTTACCCTGGGCGGCACCGGCGGCGGCTTTGCCTACACCCGGGAAGAACTGACGGAAATGATGAAAAACGCCCTGGCCCTGTCCCCGGTACACCAGGTGTTGGTGGAAAAGAGCATCAAGGGCTTTAAGGAAATCGAATATGAGGTCATCCGGGATGCCAACGATACGGCCATTACCGTGTGCAATATGGAAAACCTGGACCCTGTGGGCATTCACACCGGGGATTCCATTGTGGTGGCCCCCAGCCAGACCCTGACCAATAAGGAATACCACATGCTCCGGGACAGTGCCTTGCGGATCATCCGGGCCTTGGATGTAAAGGGCGGGTGCAACGTGCAGTTTGCTCTGGACCCCCATTCTTTCCGGTATTTTGTCATTGAGGTGAACCCCAGAGTGTCCCGCTCCTCGGCCCTGGCCTCCAAGGCCACGGGCTACCCCATTGCCAGGGTCTCCGCCAAAATCGCCGTGGGCCTGGGGCTGGATGAAATTCAGCTGGCCAACACCCCGGCCTGTTTTGAGCCGACACTGGACTACGTGGTCACCAAAATGCCCCGGTTCCCCTTTGACAAGTTCCCGGATGCCCAGAACCGGCTCTCCACCCAGATGAAAGCCACGGGAGAGGTCATGAGCGTGGGCCGCTGCTTTGAGGAAAGCTTTCTGAAAGCCGTCCGCTCCCTGGAAGACCAGGAGCTGTCACTGCGGATGGAAAAATTTGACGAGGCACACATGCGTGTGGAGGAGCTGCTGGAATACATCAAAGAGGGTACCGATGACCGGATCTATGCCATCCTGGCCCTGCTGCGGCGGGGGGTGGACTCCTCGCTGATTTGCGACATGACCCAGATCGATATGTTCTTCCTGGACAAAATGCGGCAGATCGTGGACTTTGAAAAGGAACTGGAACAGGCCCCCGGCAATCTGGAACTGCTGCGGGAAGCCAAACGCCTGGGCTTTTCCGATGCCTATATCGCGAAGCTTTGGCACCGGCAGGAGGAGGAGATTTACAATTTGCGCTGCCGGGAACACATCTTCCCGGTGTACAAGATGATCGACACCTGCGCCAGTGAGTTTGTCAGCTACGTACCCTATTTCTATTCCACCTACGCCGATGAAAACGAATCCCCGGTGTCGGATAAAAAGAAAATCATCGTCCTGGGTTCCGGGCCTATCCGCATTGGCCAGGGAGTGGAGTTTGACTATTCCACCGTCCATGCGGTGCATACCATCCAGGACATGGGCTACGAGGCCATTGTCATCAACAATAACCCGGAAACGGTGTCCACGGACTACACCACGGCGGACAAGCTGTATTTTGAGCCGCTGACCCCGGAAGATGTGATGAATGTGGTGCATTTGGAGCATCCTGAGGGGGTCATTGTCACCCTGGGGGGCCAGACCGCCGTGAATCTGGCCAAGAGCCTGTATGACCGGGGCGTTGCCATTATTGGCACGGACTGTCAGGCCATTGAAAAGGCCGAGAACCGGGATGCCTTTGATGCCGTGATCAAGTCCCTGGGCATTCCAAATCCTGTGGGGCAGGCGGTGACCACCCTGGAAGAGGGCATTTCCGCTGCCGCCCGTATTGGCTACCCGGTGCTGGTGCGGCCCAGCTTTGTACTGGGAGGCCGGGCCATGGAAATCGTGGCGGGGGAAGAAATGCTGGTAAAGTACCTTCAAAACGCGTTCCAGGTGGATGCCACCAAGCCGGTACTCATCGATAAATACCTGGTGGGCAAGGAGACCGAGGTGGATGCCATCTGCGATGGGGAACAGGTGTTCCTGCCCGGTATCATGGAGCTGGTGGAGCGCACCGGTGTTCACTCCGGCGACTCCATCAGTGTCTATCCGCCCTTCTCTCTGAGCCAAAAAGTGCGGGAAACCATCAAGGACTATACCGAAAGACTGGGCCTGGGCATTGGCATTCGGGGGCTTTACAACATCCAGTTTATTGTGGCACCGGATGACGGGGTGTATGTCATTGAGGTAAACCCCAGAGCCTCCCGGTCGGTACCGTTCCTGTCTAAATCCACAGGCTGCAATCTGGTGCGCATTGCCACCAAGGTCATGCTGGGGGAGACCCTGGCCCAGCAGGGCATCACCGGCATCGGGCAGGAGAATCCCCAACGCTGGTATGTAAAGGCCCCGGCGTTCTCCTTTGCCAAGCTCACGGGAATGGATGCCTACCTGTCCCCGGAAATGAAATCCACTGGCGAGGCCATGGGCTATGACACCCACTTAAACCGCGCCCTCTATAAGGCCCTACAGGCCTCCGGCATCAAAATGAAGGATTACGGCACGGTGATCGTCACCCTGGCAGACGAGGACAAGGAGGAGGCCCTGCCCCTGGTACGGCGTTTTTACCGTCTGGGCTTCAACATCGAGGCAACAGAAGGCACCGCCGCGTTCTTAAAGAGCCACGGCATCCGTACCCGTGTCCGGCGCAAGCTCAGCGATGGCAGCAACGAAATACTAAACTCCATCCAGGCGGGCTTCGTCAGCTATATTCTCAACACCCGGAGCATTGCCTCCCGCGCCCACTACGATGACGGCGTGGCCATCCGCCGGTGCGCCGTCCAGAACGGGGTGAACATGTTTACATCTCTGGACACGGCAAGAATACTGCTTGATGCCCTGGAAGAAGTCATTCCGGATATTTCGGTTATCCAATAAAAATAAAAAAAGATTCGGGAGGCTGCCCAATGGACGGCCTCCCGAAATTTTTTAAGTTATTTGCCGCTGTCGCCGTAGTTGCTGAGGACACGGGCGGAGGGGTCGGTGACGTTGCAGCCGGCCCAGGTGCTGTTGGGCATCCAGAAGCCCGCCACCATCCGGGCCTGACCGGGGTAGTACCGCTCAAACAGTTCCCGATAGAGCAGACTCTCTTTGGTAAAGGGTCGGGCAAAATCGTATTGGGCGGCACGGCGGGCAAAGGCTTCATCGGTGTAAAGACCCTCAGCGTATTCTTTCAGGTCATCCACCATGGAGTGGCCCACGGCATCGGAAAAGGCGGCCTTTTCCCGCCACAGAATGTCCTGGGGCAGCAGGTTCTCTTTTTCGAATGCGTGGCGCAGCAGATACTTGCCCTTGCCGTAGTGGTTGCGCTTCATTTCCGGGGACAGGGCCATGACGTACTCCACAAAATCCAGGTCGCCAAAGGGTACCCGGGCTTCCAGAGAATTGACACTGATGCACCGGTCCGCCCGAAGTACATCGTACATATGAAGCTCCCGGACACGCTTTTCCGCTTCCGTCTGGAATTCCTGGGCCGAGGGGGCAAAGTCCGTGTATTTGTATCCGAAAAGCTCATCGGAAATCTCACCGGTGAGCAGCACCCGCAAATCCGTATGCTCATGAATGTACTTGCACACCAGATACATGCCGATGGAGGCCCGGACGGTGGTGATGTCGTAGGTTCCAAGCAGGGCCACCACCTGGGGCAGGGCCTTTAAGACATCTTCCTTTGTGATGATCACCTCTGTATGGTCGGCACCGATGAAATCCGCCACCTCCCGGGCGTATTTCAGGTCAATGGCATCCAAGTCCATGCCGATGGAAAAGGTCTTGATGGGTTTGCTGCTTTCCCGGGCGGCAACGGCGCAGACCAGACTGGAATCCAGCCCGCCGGAGAGGAGGAAGCCCACGGGGGCATCCGCATCCAGCCGCTTTTCAATGCCTGCGGTGAGCTTTTCCCGGATACGGTTACAGGCGGTTTCCAGATCATCGGCACAGTGGTATTTTGGGGTGCTGATATCCCGGTAGCAGACGAACCGGCCATCTTTATAATAGTGTCCGGGAGGGAACGGGAGAATGGTCTGGCACAGGCCCACCAGGCACTTGGGTTCACTGGCAAATACAATGCCGCCCTTTTCGTCATATCCATAGTACAGGGGCCGAATGCCAATGGGGTCCCGGGCCGCTACCAGGCCCTTGCCGTCATAAAGAACCAGGGCAAACTCTGCATCCAGCTCCCGGAACATGTCTACTCCTTTTTCTTCAAAAAGGGGCAGCAGGATCTCGCAGTCCGAGCCGCTTTGAAAGCGGTAGCCCTTTTGAAGCAGCTCCTCTTTCAGCTTCCGGAATCCGTAAATTTCGCCGTTGCAGACCAGGGCTTTGTTTCCCAGGAGAAAAGGCTGCATCCCGCTTTCCTCCAGTCCCATAATGGACAGCCGGTGAAACCCCAAAAACCCGGACCCTTGGCCCAGGGTCACATAGCGGGTACAGTCCGGCCCCCGGGAGCGGCTTCTGTCAAAATAGGGACGGATGTCCTCTTGGGTAAACTGGTTTCCGATATAGCCAATGATGGAACACATGGCGTTTCCTCCTTTGTAAACTTCTCTTTTGTTGGGGTCATCGGGAGTGGAACCGGTCCTGAGACCCCGGAAAGGAACAGGCAATATAAAAAAGCGGCAAAGTGGCCGTCAGAATCCCTCTGAACGACACCTTTGTCGCTTGCTATGTAGGAACTATATCACCGCCGGTGCAATTTGTCAAACGGGAAATTGCATTTTAGAAGTATTTCCAATTCAGCTGCCCCAGGATGCCCATCCCCTTGTGATTTTCCACAGCCCCGGGAGAAACCCATTGACAACCAAAATAAAAGGGCGTATAATCCCTTTTGTGTAGACAAGGATGTTTGCTGAACCTGGGCGGCTGCCCTCGTCCGGGAAGCATCCTTTCGCGCTTTTTTGCAACGAAGAAAGGCAGCAATGCCAAATCCCATATAGACTGAAAGGAAGGGGCCACCCATGCTGTTTACCCAGGAGGATGTAGAAGCTTATATTGAACAGGAGGATGTGAAGTTCATCCGTCTGGCTTTCTGCGACCTGACCGGAAAGCAAAAGAATATTTCCATCATGCCCCAGGAATTGGGCCGTGCGTTCTCCCAGGGCATTTCTTTTGATGCCTCCGCCGTGGCGGGGTTTGGGGATGTGGTGGAGTCAGATTTACTGCTGTTTCCTATTCCATCCACCCTTTCTGCCATGCCCTGGCGGCCCAGCCGGGGGAAGGTGGTGCGGATGTTCTGTGAGATTCGCTATCCTGACGGACGGCCGTTCCCTCTGGATTGCCGCGCCCTGCTGAAACAGGCTGTCCGGGCGGGAGAGGAAATGGGAATCTCTGTGCAGATCGGTGCGGAATTTGAGTTTTATCTTTTCAAAACCGATGAGGACGGCAACCCCACCACCCAGCCCTTTGACCGTGCGGGCTATATGGACATGGCACCGGAGGACAAGGGGGAAAACGTGCGCCGGGAAATCTGCCTGACCCTGGAACAGATCGGCATTACCCCGGAGTGTTCCCACCATGAGGAGGGTCCGGGCCAGAATGAAATCGATTTCCGGTATTCCGATGCCCTGACGGCGGCGGACAATGCGCTGCTGTTTGCCTCCACCGTCCGGGCTGTGGCGGTCAGCAATGGGCTTTACGCCGATTTTTCCCCCAAGCCCATTGCCGGTGAGGCGGGAAACGGGCTGCATATCAATATCTCTCTACAGGGCCGGGAGGAGTCCGTCAGCCAGGCGTTTATGGCGGGTATCCTGTGCCATATCCGGGAGATGACCGCGTTCTTAAACCCCTGTGAAGCCTCTTATCGCCGTCTGGGTGAAAAAAAGGCCCCCAGGTATGTGACCTGGTCCCATCAGAACCGCTCGCAGCTCATCCGCATTCCCGCGGCCCAGGGCCAGTACCGGCGGATGGAATTGCGCTCGGCTGACCCTACGGTCAACCCCTATCTGGCCTTTGCCCTGATCATCTTTGCGGGGCTGGACGGGGTGGAACGGGGCTTGACCCCGCCGGAGCCGACCAATATCAATCTCTACACCGCAGGTCCGGCTGTTACGGAAAACTTGGAGGTTTTGCCCGGTTCTTTGTCCGAGGCAAAGCGCATCGCCAGAGAAAGTGACTTTATAAGAAGCGTTCTTCCGGAAGAAATGCTGAAATAAAAAGGGAAGCGGCGAAACCCTTTGGGAAAGGAGCGGCCTATGGCCTTGGGGAAAAATAGATACCGTGTCCTTATTGTTGGGGCCAACGAGAAAGTTTTTGAGCTTTTTCGGACGCTGCTGCCCCCTGAGAGCTTTGAGCCGCCCCTGCGGGCCAATTCCGCCGGAGAGGCCCTGCGGATGCTTCAGGAGTCTTCTGTGGACATTGCCATCCTCAATGCCCCCTTGGGGGATGAATTCGGCACCCAGCTGGCTCTCAAACTGGCAGAGGAGGATTTGGGGGTGCTGCTGCTGGTTCCGGCAGAATGCTATGACCAGGTTTGCTACAAGGTGGAAGACGAGGGGGTGCTGACCCTCAGCAAGCCCGCCGGACGAAGCATCATCCTCAGTTCTTTGCGGCTCCTGACGGCCATGCGGGGGAAAATTCTGAAACTGGAAAAACGGAACCAGACCCTTCAGGAAAAAATGCAGGACATCCGCACGGTGAACCGGGCCAAATGGCTGCTCATCGAGCATTTGTGCCTGACCGAGCAGGAGGCCCACTACCACATCGAAAAAAAGGCCATGGACCTGCGCCAGTCCCGCCGGGAGGTGGCGGAGGGCATCATCCGGTATTATGAGCAATAAAAGATTCAAAAGGTGTCCTGCCGGGTTTTCGGCAGGACACCTTTGCTGTTACATCATATTGGTATAGCCCATGAGATACCGGTCCACTTCTTTGGCGCAGGCACGGCCCTCGGCAATGCCCCAGACCACCAGACTTTGGCCCCGGCGGCAGTCACCGGCGGCGAAAATGTGGTCAATGGAGGTGTGATAATTGACGGTAAGGAGATTGCCCCGGTTGTCACGGGGCAGGTCAAAGGCCTGGGCCACGTAGTCCTGCACCCCGGTGAAACCGGCGGCGATCAGCAGCAGGTCACAGGGAATTTCTTCTTCGCTGCCCGGCAGGGGCTGCATCCGTGTCTGGCCGTTTTCGGTTTTCGGTTCCAGGCGGACGGTCCGCAGGGAATGGACGGCACCGTCTTCCCCGCAAAGGATTTCTTTGACGGTGGTCTGGTATCTTCTGGGGTCGCTGCCAAACCGGGCAATGGCCTCCTGCTGGCCGTAGTCGGTTTTTAGAACCTTGGGCCACTGGGGCCAGGGGTTGGAGGGCTGCCGGGTGGCGGGGGGCTTGCCCATCATTTCCAGCTGGGTAACGGAAGCGCAGCCCTGCCGGATGGCGGTACCCACGCAGTCGTTGCCCGTGTCACCGCCGCCGACGATCACCACATGTCTGTCTTTGGCGGTGATGGCGAAATCTTCCGTGATACCAATGACCTTTTTGGTGGCGGCGGTGAGATAATCCACCGCAAACCAGACCCCCTGGGCATCCATTCCAGGCACATTCAGGCTTCTGGGGGTTTTGGAGCCGCAGCACAGTACCACAGCATCAAACTCCTCTTTCAGCTCCTCCGGGGTAACATCCAAGCCTACGTTGGTGTTCACCCGGAATTCCACCCCCTCGGACTCCATCAAAGCGATTCTCCGGGCGATGACACTTTTGTCCAGCTTCATATTGGGAATGCCGTACATCAGCAGTCCCCCGGGGCGGTCTTCCCGTTCCAATACCGTGACACTGTGGCCCCGGTGGTTCAGTCGGTCCGCCACGGCCAGACCGGAGGGGCCGGAACCCACCACCGCCACATGCTTCCCACTGCGGACCGGCGGCACCCTGGGCGTGACCCAGCCGCTGCTGAATCCCCACTCGATCACGGCAAGCTCGTTATTCTGCACGGTCACGCTGTCGCCGTTCAGGCCGCAGGTACAGGCCGCCTCGCACAGAGCGGGGCATACACGGCCTGTAAACTCCGGGAAGTTGTTGGTTTTGGTCAGACGGGAAAGGGCCTCCTGCCAGTTGCCGTTGTAGATTTCATCGTTCCACTCCGGAATGAGATTGTGCAGGGGACACCCGCTGAACATGCCGCCGAAACTGTCGCCGGACTGGCAGAACGGCACACCGCAGTTCATGCACCGGGCGGCTTGCTGCCGACGTTGGGGGGCATTCAAAGGGGGATGGAACTCCCGGAAGCTCTGTATCCGCTCCATGGGAGCCACGGTGTCGTTCATTGTTCTGGGATATTCCAGAAAACCGGTTGCTTTTCCCATGCTTACGCCTCCTTGCTCACGGAATAAAAGGCTTCCATGGTGGCCTGTTCGTGGTCCATTCCTTTTTCCTCCATCTGTCCAATGGCGGAAATCATTTTCTGATAGTCATTGGGGATGATTTTCTTGAATTTTGGCAGATACTCCGGAAAATGCTCCAGGATTTCCCGGCCAAAGGCGGAGTCCGTCTCTGCTACATGAGCTTCAATCAAGGCCCGCAGCTCCGCCGCGTCATGGCGTTCGGTAACGGCACTGATGGAGACCATCTGCTTGTTGAGCCTTAAGTACAGGTCGTGGTCCGTATCCAGCACGTAGGCAATGCCGCCGCTCATACCGGCGGCGAAATTCTTTCCGGTTTTGCCCAGGATCACGGCCCGGCCACCGGTCATGTATTCGCAGCCGTGGTCGCCGCAGCCCTCTACCACCGCCACGGCACCGGAATTGCGGACACAGAACCGCTCTCCGGCCACGCCGCAGATGAAGGCCTTTCCGGAGGTGGCCCCATAAAGGGCCACATTTCCGATGATCACATTGTCCTTGGCGGGGAACTGGGCATTGGCCCGGGGTTTCACCACCAGCTTGCCGCCGGATAGCCCTTTGCCAAAGTAGTCGTTGGCATCCCCCTCCAGGGAAATGGTGAGGCCCTTGGGGATAAAGGCACCGAAAGACTGTCCGCCGCCTCCCTGGCAATGCACCTGGTAGGTGTCTTCTTCCAGGGTATCGCCAAAACGGCGGGTGATCTCGCTGCCAAGAATGGTACCCAGAGTCCGGTCTACGCTGGAAACCCGCAGCTCGGCACTGTGGGGCTTCCGCTTCCGGAAGCTGGGTTCAAAGTCCGGCAGCAGTGTTTTTACATCCAGGGTCTTTTCCAGCTCAAAATCAAACTGGTCCTTTGCTTCAAAATGGGTGGGCGGTAGGGGGGCGAGAATGGCACGCAGGTCAATGGTATCCGCCCGGTGGGTGATGCGCCCCACTCTGGGGGCGATCAGGTCAGTCCTGCCAACCAGTTCGTCAACGGTCCGCACCCCCAGCTTGGCCATGATTTCCCGCAGCTGCTCCGCAATGAACAGCATAAAATTCATAACATATTCCGGTTTGCCGGAAAAACGGCACCGCAAATCCGGATTCTGGGTGGCAATGCCTACGGGACAGGTGTCCAGATTGCACACCCGCATCATCACGCAGCCCATGGAAACCAGCGGGGCCGTGGCAAAGCCAAATTCCTCCGCTCCAAGAATGCAGGCGATGGCCACATCCCGCCCGCTCATCAGCTTGCCATCGGTTTCCAGCCGGACACGGGAGCGCAGTCCGTTGCGAATCAAAGTCTGGTGGGCCTCCGCAAGGCCCAGCTCCCAGGGAAGCCCCGCATTATGAATGGAGCTTTTGGGGGCGGCACCGGAGCCGCCGTCATAGCCGGAAATCAGAACACAGCCTGCCCCTGCCTTGGCAACGCCCGCGGCAATGGTGCCGACCCCCGCCTCGGATACCAGCTTCACGGAGATCCGGGCATCCCGGTTGGCGTTTTTCAGGTCGTAGATCAGCTGGGCCAGGTCCTCAATGGAATAGATGTCGTGGTGGGGCGGGGGAGAGATCAGGGAGACACCGGGGGTGGAGCAGCGGGTCTTGGCGATCCAGGGATAGACCTTTTTTCCTGGTAGATGACCGCCCTCGCCGGGTTTCGCCCCCTGGGCCATTTTGATTTGGATTTCTTTGGCACTGTTTAAGTAGGCACTGGTCACACCGAACCGGGCAGAGGCCACCTGCTTGATGGCACTGTTGCGGATGGTGCCGAACCGGGCAGGGTCTTCGCCGCCCTCGCCGGAGTTGGATTTGCCCCCCAGGGTGTTCATGGCAATGGCCATGGTGGTATGGGCTTCCTCGGAAATGGAGCCATAGGACATGGCCCCGGTCTTAAACCGTTTGACGATTTCACGGGCAGGCTCCACCTGCTCCAAGGGAATGCCGCCGTCCTCCGGGAACCGGAAGTCCATCAGTCCCCGCAGGGTGTGGGGTTTGCGCTCATCGTCCACCATATCCGTATACGCCCGGAATTTTTCATAGGAGCCGGAACGAACCGCCTCCCGCAGGGCCACAATGGTTTTGGGAGAATACAGATGATCCTCGGCACCGCTGCCGGAACGGAGCTTGTGGGTGCCGGTGGAGTCTAAGGTGGTGTCTACCCCCAGATCCAGGGGGTCAAAGGCATGGTTATGCCGCCACTGTACACCCTCACCGATCTCCTGGAGGCCAATGCCCTCCACCGGGCTGACGGTGTTTGTAAAGTAACTGTCGATCACATCCCGGCAGATGCCAACGGCTTCAAAAATCTGGGCGGACTGGTAGGATTGCAGGGTGGAAATGCCCATTTTAGAGGCGATTTTCACGATTCCGTGGAGAATGGCATCATTATAATCCCGGATGGCCTGGTGGGTATCTTTGTCCAGCCGGTTCTTTTCCACCAGCTCCGCCACACATTCCTGGGCCAGATAAGGGTTGATGGCCCGGGCACCGTAGCCAAGCAACGTGGCAAAATGGTGGACGTCCCTTGGCTCGGCGGATTCCAGAATCATAGACACCGCCGTCCGCTTTTTGGTGCGGATCAGGTATTGCTCAATGGCGGATACGGCAAGCAAAGAGGGGATGGCCATGTGGTATTCATCCACCCCCCGGTCAGACAGAATGATCACGTTTGTGCCGTCACGGTAAGCCCGGTCCACCTCTACAAACAGCCGGTCCAGGGCGTTTTTCAAGGAGGCATTTTTATAGTACAGCAGACTGATGGTCTGCACCCGGAAGCCAGGGCGGTTCATGTTCCGGATCTGCATCAGCTCCAGGGAGGTGAGGATGGGCTGCCGGATTTCCAGCACCCGGCAGTTTTCGGGCCGCTCCCGGAGAAGATTGCCGTCAGAACCGATGTATACGGTGGTATCTGTGACGATTTCCTCCCGCATGGCATCGATGGGCGGGTTGGTCACCTGGGCAAAAAGCTGCTTGAAATAGTTAAATAGTGGCTGGTGGGTTTCGGAAAGCACCGCCAGCGGGATGTCTGTACCCATGGAGGTGATTTTTTCGGAGCCGGTTTTGGCCATGGTCAAAATGGCGTCGTTGATGTCCTCATAGGTGTAGCCAAAGGCCTTGTAAAGCTTGTCCCGCTGTTCCTGGGCGTATACGGGAACCTTGTGGTTGGGTACTGGCAGCTGCTCCAGGGTCACCAGATTCTGGTCCAGCCACTCACCGAAAGGCTCCCGGTCCGTAAAGGCGGCTTTGCAGTCCTCATCGGAGATGACGGTTTTCTGAATCGTGTCTACCAGAAGCATTTTTCCGGGCTGCAGCCGGGATTTGCACACAATGTTTTCCTCTGGGATGTCCAGAACACCTACCTCAGAGGAGACAATGAGCCGCCGGTCCTTGGTGATATAGTAACGGGCGGGCCGCAGACCGTTTCGGTCCAGCACGGCACCCATGATGTCACCATCGGAAAAGAAAATGGCGGCAGGGCCGTCCCAAGGCTCCATCATGGTGGAGTAATAGTGATAAAAATCCCGCTTCTTCCGGGACATTCCCGCATCGTTTCTCCAAGGCTCTGGGATGGTGATCATCACAGCCAGTGGCAGGGGAATGCCGTTCATCATCAGAAATTCCAGGGTGTTGTCCAGCATGGCGGAGTCGGAGCCGCTTTTGGAGATGACCGGCAGCACCTTGTCCATGTCCTGCTCCATGCAGGAAGAGGCCATGGTTTCCTCCCGGGCTAGCATTCTGTCGGCGTTGCCACGGATGGTATTGATCTCTCCGTTGTGCAAAATCAGCCGATTGGGGTGGGCCCGCTCCCAACTGGGGGTGGTATTGGTGGAAAAACGGGAGTGGACCATGGCAATGGCACTTTCGTAGCGGTCCTGCTGCAAATCGGGGTAAAAGGCCCGCAGCTGCTTTACCAGGAACATGCCCTTGTACACCACGGTCCGGGAGGAAAAGGAGCAGACATAGGTGGTGTCGCAGCTCTGCTCAAAGACCCGGCGGATCACATAGAGCTTCCGGTCAAAGTCCAGCCCCCGGCCCACCTCCGGGGGCCGGGTCACGAAGCACTGATAGATGGCGGGCATGGACTGCCTTGCCTTGGCACCCAGAACATCCGGCATCGTGGGGACTTCCCGCCAGCCCGCAAAGGGAACGCCCTCCTTGCGGCAGACCACCTCCAAGAGCTTTTGGGCCTGACGGCGTTTCAAATCGTCCCGGGGGAGGAAGAACATTCCTACACCGTAGTCCCCCTTTTCTCCCAAGGGGATCCCCAGACCGGAGAAGAAAGAGTGGCAGATCTGCAGCAGTACGCCAACACCGTCACCTACCTCGCCGGTGGCATCCTTTCCGGCCCGATGCTCCAACCGCTCTACAATGGTCAGGGCATCGGAAACGATCTCATGGCTGGGAATGCCATCGATGCTGACAACGGCACCAATGCCGCAGGCATCGTGTTCAAATTGTTGGGAATACAGTGTATTGTCCATGGTTGTCTCCTTTGGTTTATCGTACCCCGAACAGAATCTCTCCGTAGCTGGGGTAGGGCCACTGCTTGCCGTCGGACAGGGTTTCCATTTTGTCCACGGCGGTGCGCAGCCGGGTCATGTCTTCAATGATGGTGGTCTTGAAGCCCTGGGCCATGGCGGCGGCACCGGTCACGGCCTTGACCTGGGCCAGGTCTCTTTCCAGGGTCCCGGCGGCTTCATAGGTGGTGGCTACCAGGTCGCTGAGAGCCGTCAAGGTTTCTTTTTCATAGGTGCAGTCGGTATCCGGCAGCACCGCCAGCTTTTCGGCGGCATTCCTGGCCAGTTCTCCGGAGAACCGGGACATGGCGGGCAGAATATCCCGTTTGGTCATGTCCAGCATGGTCTGGGCTTCAATACCCAAGACCTTGCAGTAGTTTTCCAGCTTGACCTCGTGGCGGGCGTAGATTTCCGGCTCACTGTAAACGCCGTGGGTGGTGTACAGGCGGATGTTCTTTTCGTCCAGCAGATGGGCCAGGGCATCGGGGGTGGTTTTCAGGTTCAGAAGCCCTCTGCGCTCCGCTTCCCGCACCCAGCTTTCGTCATAGCCGTCACCGTTGAAGATGATGCGCTTGTGCTGCCGGATGGTGTCCTGAATCAGGGTGTGGAGCCGGGTTTCAAAGTTGTCGCAGCCCTCCAGAATGTCCGCAAACTCCTGCAGCTCCTGGGCCACGGCGGTGTTCAGCACGGTGTTGGCGCAGGAGATGGACTCGGAGGAACCCAGCATCCGGAACTCAAATTTGTTGCCGGTAAAGGCAAAGGGGCTGGTGCGGTTCCGGTCAGTTGTATCCTTCTGGAACTTGGGCAGGGTGTGAACGCCAATGCGCATGACTTCCTTTTCATGGCCATCGTAAGCCACGTCCTTTTCAATGCACTCCAGAATCTCGCTGAGGTCGCTGCCTAAGAACATGGAAACAATGGCGGGAGGTGCTTCGTTGGCACCCAGACGGTGGTCATTTCCCGCGGAGGCCACGCTGATCCGCAGCAGATCCTGATATTCGTCTACGGCCTTGATCACGGCGCACAGGAACAGCAGAAATTGGGCGTTTTCATAGGGGGTGGTGCCGGGGTCTAAGAGGTTCACACCGGTGTCAGTGGAAATGGACCAGTTGTTGTGTTTGCCGGAGCCGTTGACTCCATCAAAGGGCTTTTCGTGGAGCAGACACACCAGCCCGTGCCGCTTGGCCACTTTCTGCATCAGCTCCATGGTCAGCTGGTTGTGGTCGGCGGCAATGTTGGTGGTGGTAAAGATGGGGGCCAGCTCGTGCTGGGCAGGGGCCACCTCGTTGTGCTCGGTCTTGGCCAGGATCCCCAGCTTCCACAGCTCGTTGTTCAGGTCTTTCATGTACTCCGCAACTCTGGGCTTGATGGCACCAAAGTAGTGGTCATCCAGCTCCTGGCCCTTGGGGGGCTTGGCACCGAAAAGAGTCCGGCCGGTATAAATCAAATCCTTTCTGGCATCATACATGGCCTTATCCACCAGGAAATACTCCTGCTCCGGGCCAACGGTGGTCTTAACAGAGGTCACATCCTCATTGCCAAAGAGCTTCAGCACCCGCAGTGCCTGACGGTTGATGGCCTCCATAGACCGCAGCAGAGAGGTTTTCTGGTCCAGGGCCTCCCCGCCGTAGGAGCAGAACACCGTGGGGATGCACAGGACACCGTCTTTGATAAAGGCGTAGGACGTGGCGTCCCAGGCGGTGTAGCCTCTGGCCTCAAAGGTGGCCCGCAGACCGCCGGAGGGGAAAGAACTGGCATCCGGCTCTCCCTGGATCAGCTCTTTTCCGGAGAATTCCATAATGATTTTGCCGCCGTCCTTGGGGGAGATGAAGCTGTCGTGCTTCTCCGCCGTCACGCCGGTCAGGGGCTGGAACCAATGGGTAAAGTGGGTGGCACCCTTTTCCACCGCCCAGTCTTTCATGGCATTGGCCACCACCGTGGCTACATTCATATCCAGGTGCTTCCCCAGTTTGATGGTGCGCTGGAGGGTTTTGTAGGTTTCCTTTGGCAGACGGGCCTGCATTGTCGCATCGTCAAAGACCATTGATGAGAAGATTTCTGTGACCATATTCATGTTCCCCTTTCAGAATAAAAACGGCGACAAGGACTGTCTATGGGTTTCCCCACAGACGACATCCTTGTCGCCTTGCTTGCCATATTCAAAAGCCATGGGCTTTGTATGGGGGTATCTTACTCCTATCTTTTTGCAATGTCAAATACTTTTTCTTGCAAATTTTACGTTTTGTACAATGTGATACCCATTGAAACAGGGCGGGGGGAATGGGCTTGTGCAGGATGACACATCATGTATTTGCACAGCTTCCCTCCGGCGGCCCAAACTCCTGCCACAGCCCCAGGGCCATGGAGACTCCCAGAGGTTCAGCCCGTGCAAGAAGCTTTTGAAGGCAGGCCCGGTCCCGGTACAGGTGAAACAAAAATCCCTGGGCCGTTTCCCGGATGGTATACCGGCAGCAGAGGGCCGCATCATAGAAGCCTCCGGACAAAGGGCGATTCTCCGGGGCGCGGGTGGTACCAGCCGGGGTCAGGGTCAGATGAAGCCCTTGCAGACAGGTGTCCAGCCAGATTTCCCGGCCCTGCCAGGGGGCAAGATGGGTTTCAACAGCACAGTCTACAGGCACCGGCGGCAGAAACACAGGACACCCCTCCGGGGCATATTCCGGCGGGGCGGCCACCGGGCAGGGAAGCTGCCGGGCCAAAAAGGCGGCCAGAGACCGTTGGGCGGCGACCCCCGGCCTTTGAAAGTCCAGCACCAGCCCCCGACAGGAGCAGCGGGCAAGGAATCGGGCCAGGGTCTCCGTGATTTCCGGGATACCCTGGTTTTCCAGGGGGGTGTGGTCATCCAGAATGAGCATCGCCCCTTTGGGAAGGGCCTGGGGGAGTTTGGATAGTCCCTCTTGGGAAAAATGGATGCCGAAACAGGCAAGGAATGGCGGCGGGGAATTTTTCAAAAGTTCCGGCTCCGTCATGGCCAGATACTGCGGGATACCCATGGACAAATCCTCCTTTCCGTGGTATACTGATAGAGCGTTCGGGGACATGGGCCGGGTACTGGGGCATTTCTCCGTCAGTATATGATAAAGGAGAAACCAATATGTCTTTGTCCTTTCTGCCTGGGCTGATGACCGAGAAGCTGACGGACCTGACCCCTGAATATCTGCAAAGCCAAGGCATCACCCTGCTGATGATGGATTTTGACAATACCATCGTCCCCTATACCACCGATGTCCCTACGGAAGAAATGAGGCGGTGGCTGGAGAACATGAACGCCTCCCCGGTGAAGATCGCCATTGTCTCCAACAGCAAAAATGACCGGCTGATCCGCTTCTGCCGGGACTATCACCTGGATTACATCATGCGCGCCCACAAGCCCAGCCCCCGGGGCCTGGTGGAATGTATGGGGCGTTTCGGCTTTGCCCCGGAACACTCTGCCATTGTGGGGGACCAGATCTTTACGGATACACTGGCCGGCAACCTGGCGGGGGTCACACCCATCCTGGTAAAGGCCATTGATAATCATACGATTTGGCTGAAAGCAAGGCATGTTTT
>CAKTQE010000054.1 GCA_934593275.1 uncultured Oscillospiraceae bacterium
TCCTGCATGGCCTTTTCCGCCAGTTCCCAGGTTTTCTGCCCGAAATAGGTGTCCCGGCTGGTTTTGTCGAAGCAATGCCCCAGGGGACCCTGGGCCTCTTTTTTCCCGGCCACACTGGCCCAGGCATTGAAGACTACCGGCTTTTCTGCCACAAAGCTCCCCCGGCCCCGCTTGTTGTTGCCCATGAAATTCCCTCCCTTTTTAAGCATAGTATCCGCAAAAGAAAGAGAATCATACAAAAAGGCCAATGCAAAAATGCACTGGCCTTGTGGAAAAATTGTGGATTCAGGAAAGCCGTCTGGCACCGCAGTAGTGTGTGGCCCAGTAGCCGGTGGTGAGACTGGAATAGGAAACTGTGGAGCGGGAGTTGGGGGCGTGGAGGAACTGGCCGGAGCCGGTGTAGATGCCCACGTGGGATACGGCACCGGAGGAGGCGGTGATGAAAAACACCAAATCGCCGGGCTGTAAATCCTCTTTGGATACGGCGGTACCCAGGGTGGCCCACTGGCTGCTGGGAGTCCGGGCCGGGTTCAGGCCCAGGTTTTTAAGGACATAGTAGACGTAGCCGGAGCAGTCAAAACCGCTGGGGCTGGCACCGCCCGCAACGTAGGGTGCGCCGATGTACTTCTGGGTCTCGGCCACAATGGCACTGCCGGACACGGTGGCGGTGCCAACGGCACTAGGGTTACTGGCCGTGCCGCTGAGGGCGGCGGCACTGGGAGTCAGGCCGGTGGACTTGCCCAGCCGGAAGAACTTGGGGCTTTGACTGGAAGCCTTGTTTTCGTAGGGGGCTTCCGTCAGCAGCAGATAGTCACTGCGGACATAGCCGATTTTTTCCTGGGCGATGACCTTGTACCAGCCCTCGTTGACCCCTAAAATGTAGCATTTGGTACCGCTGGCCAGGGTCCCCAGGGAGGCAGAGCCGGTAGAGGGCTTTTGCCGCAGATTGACGGCGGTGGCAGTGACCCTACCATAGCCCAGTTCCGCGTTTTCTTTGGTGGCAACGGTTAAGTAGCTGCCGTGCATGTATCCCTCTTTCAGGTTGTAATTCACCCGATACCACTGGCCCACCTGTTCCAGCACCACCACCACTTCATCTTTGGCGGCGGTATCCAGCACCTTGCCGCTGGTGGCAGCATCGCTGCGCAGCCGCAGGGACTGGGTGTTTACAAAAGCAATGCCCTGGATACAGTCACTTTTCTCGGCATAGGCCGGGAGAAAGAGGGCTGTACCCAGGAGCATCACGGTGAAGAACAGAACGATCATTCTTTTGGAAAACTTCATACGTAACCTCCGTCTTGCGTAAAAGCCGAGCTGCCTCGGCGGGGGAAAACTTTACTGTTTACCGGCCAGAGCGCGCTCCAGCCACACACAGCCCACATCCAGGGCGGTGTACAGGTCGCTTTTTTCACTTCTCTTTACAATGCGGTCTCTGCTTCTGGCGGTGGGGTCTGTGAGCTGCAGCTGCACGGAAACCTTGGTGGCCATGTCGGTGTCACCGACCTTTTTGCTGTCCAGAATCTGGAGCATGACAATATGACTGTCGGCCATGGAGCCGTAATAAATCAGGTTATCCTTCCGCATCAGCGGGTGTCCCTTATACATGAGAACTGCTTTTTCCTCAGCCATGAGTGGATACCTCCTTGAAAATGTAATCGAATTGTAACACATTGTAACAACTCTGTCAAGCAGCACTTTGAAAAAAGTGCTGAGTTTTCTAGCACATTTTGAATTTTTGCAAAAAATCTTGCAAAAACGGTGCAGGACGAGAGGCGGTATGAAGCTGTCAAGGTGCAAAATAAGGGGCTTTTGCCCACGGCAAAAGCCCCTTAGCCGGGGTCAATTGTGCTCAAAAAGGTATTCGCGCACCAGAGCCTGCATCAGCTCATCCCGGTCAATCTTACAAATCATACTTCTGGCGTTGCCGTAGTTGGTGATGTATGTAGGATCTTCCGTTAATAGGTAGCCAACGATCTGGTTTACGGGATTGTAGCCTTTCTGAGTCAGGGCTTCGAACACACTCCGGAGGATTTGGCGCATGTTCTCTTTATCATCGTGGACGTTGAAGGTCAGAGTATCCTGATCCGTCATGGGTCTTCAGCTCCTTTTTCAAAAGAATGTGTATATTATATCCTAATTTGGCAGTTCTGTAAAGAGCGAATAAAGAAAAATATCTGTGAACGGGGGGAATCAATTAAAAAACCCCGTTTCCGGGGTTTTTAATGCGTTTCCGGCAATCCGAAGCTGACGGCGATCGCGTCGTCTACCATGGCCATTTGTTGGTCGTTGAGCCGTCCCATGTGTTCTCGCAGGCGGCGTTTGTCGATGGTGCGGATTTGTTCCAGGAGGATCACGGAGTCCTTGGATAGGCCTACGCTGCCTCCGGCGATGTTGATGTGGGTGGGGAGTCGGGCTTTTCCGGTCTGGCTGGTGATGGCGGCGGCAATCACCGTGGGGGAATGGCGGTTGCCGGTATCGTTCTGGACGATGAGTACCGGACGGGTGCCGCCCTGTTCGCTGCCCACCACCGGGGACAGGTCGGCGTAGAAAATGTCTCCCCGTTTCACTGTGTTGTCCATATGGTTTCACACTCCGTGCATATCATTCCGCGCTACCGGGTGGAACCTTATGTAACGCGGCTGATGATATTCTCCCACCGACAATGTTTTTTTATACGGTTTCCTTTGGACATTCTACGCATCATCCTGCGACTGTGTTCTGAAATTTTCGATTTTAAGTGACAAATAGCTTTGATTTGCCCAGGAAATATAGCACCGGCAGGGGTTGCTTTCTTCATCCAGCCACACATCCAGCCGCAGGGCGTCCTGCTGAAAGCTGTCATCCAGTGTAAGCCTTGTAAGCCCGCCCTCTTTCCCACAGGACAGCAGATTCCCGGAGCGAAGACTTCTGTAAAAAATCCAGGGCGCGCTGACCGGGGAGAGAAGACCCTCGGCAACCAGCGGAAACCCCAGGGCCTTGTCCTCGTAGTGCAGCTTCCCGGTGCCGGCGGCCAGCGTTCCCTGGATTCCCCCAATGCCCTCCGGGGCGACCACGGTAAAGCAGAGACTTCCGTCAGGCATTCCCTGGCAGTCCAGGGTGAAGCGGGAGAGGCTGTCCCCATAGTCTGCGGTGATTTCCGCCTGAAAGGAACAGCCGCTTTCTAAAATCCGTTCCCGCAGCTCCAAACCCGGCTCCACCTGGGCCTTACTACAGCCCCACAGCCACATCGGCAGCAGCAGCAAAAGCAGTTTGCGCAAAAAACATCCGCCCTTATTTTAGGGAAACTCTGAATAAATCGTCTGCGGCTGGACAGCGGATCTTTTGCTTCCATGCTGCGGTTCTAAAAGTGGGAAATACACAAAGTATTCCCTCACTTTTTGAACCTTGCCTGGAAACAAAATCTCTCGCTGCCAGCTCTTGCCGATTTAATCAGAGCTTCCTTAGTAGTCGCGGAAGAACCTCCAACAGGTCCGAGGGCAGCATCCCATATTCCCCCAGTTCCCGGGCGCAGACATCCCCGGCGGCACCGTGGAGCCAGGCCCCCAGGGCGGCGGCTTCCAGGGGGTCGATGCCCTGGCCCAACAGCCCTGTGATGATGCCCGCCAGCACATCCCCGCTGCCGCCCACGGCCATCCCTGGGTTTCCTGTGGGGTTTACATAATCTCTATTCCCATCGGTGATACAGGTCCGGTGGCCCTTTAGAACCACAATGCACCCGCTCTCCCCGGCGGCTTTTCTGGCAAGAGCCATCCGGTCCGGACCCACAGGGCCAAAAAGCCGGGTGAATTCCCCCTCGTGGGGGGTCAGAATCGTAGGGGCTGTCCTTCCACGCAGTATATCCATATGCTGGGACAGGAGGGTTATGCCGTCGGCATCCACCACCACGGGGCAGGCGGCGTGGTGAAGCACCGCTTCCAACACCTGGAAGCACCCACTCCCCAGCCCCAGGCCAGGGCCAATCAGCACCCCATCCATCCGGGGAAGCCGCAGTAGAATTTCTTCTGCGGCTTTTTCGCTGAGCTGTCCCCCACACTCCGGCAGCGGGAAAACCACCGGCTCCTGAAGCTTTACCGCCGCAATGCCGTAAATGCTCTCCGGTACCCCCAGATATACCAGCCCCGCCCCTACCCGCAGCGCACCCATGGCGGCAAAGTAGGGCGCGCCGGTGTAGCCCCGGCTGCCGCAGAGCAGCAGAAGCTTTCCAAAGTCTCCCTTGTGGGCATCTGCCCGGCGTTTTGGAAAATACCGGGCCACATCCTCTTTTGTCAGTTCCATGGCTTCTCCTCCCTTTACTGAAAATGTTTTTTTCTAACCATACCACGGGAACGGGCATTCGTCAAAGCCTTTTTGCCGGTCTCCTACTTTGGTAGGATTCCCTTTTGGGAAAAAGTGGTTTATAATAGATGAAAATCAAAAACTACGCCTTGAGGACCAGGGGAAAGGTGGGGTACCATGACCAAGAATATTGTGATAAAACCGGAGATTACCAGGAAATACCGGGAATTTCTGCGCAGTCAGCGCATTCTGTTTTTCTGCGCCCCCTGCGGATTCGGAAAAACCTGTGTGGCGGAAACCCTGCTGGCCGGGGAGAAGCTGCTCAGGCAGGAGGGGCGGACACTGGATGTTTTGGCCCTGACCGGAAGCGAGGACTGGAACTTTCTGCTGGTAGAGGACTTCCAGCAGATCCAGGAGGAAGAAATGCAGGCCCTGTGTGACGTTGTCCGCCGCAGGCCGGAGAAGCGTTTTGTGCTGCTCTCCCGGGGCGCGCCTCCCGGCTCCATGATGGCCTTTCAGTACGCCGGGGTCATGACGGTGATCACCACCGAGGATTTATTGTTTGGCCGGGAAGAGATTCAGGAACTGGCCCGGATGCAGGGGGTTGCCGTGACCCAGGGGGAGGTCAATACCATACTCCGGGAGTCCATCGGTTATCCTCTGGGGGTGGCCATTTCCCTGCGGCGTATGGCCGAGGGAGAGCCTTACGGCCAGGAACTGGTGGCCAAGTCCTATTTGGAGGTTTACCGGTATTTTGAAACCGCCGTATTCCTGCCCTTTGATTTGCCCCTGCGCCGGTTTTTGCTGGAACTGGCCCCCTTTGAAACATTTGACTTTGAACTGGCCAGAATGGTGAGCGGCGACCCCAAATCCGGAGAAATGCTCCATTGGCTGCAAAAAAACACCTCCATGCTGAAAACCGAGGGCAAGGGTCAGCTGCGGTTCTTGAACCAGTTCCGGGGCTTTTTGCTCTGGGAGATGAAAAGCCGGTATACCGAGGAAAAATGCCGTGCCTTATTCAGCCGGGGCGGGCTTTACTATGAGCTGAAAGAGGACTATTCCCATGCTCTGGAATGCTACAGCCGGGGCGGGGATTTTGCCAAGGTGTCGGAGCTGCTGATCCGCAATTCCCAGATGCACCCCGGCATGGGTCACTACAGCGAAATGGAGAAATATTACAGGGAGCTGCCGGAGCGGGAGATCCTGGACTCCCCGGCCCTGATGCAGGGCATGAGTATGCTCTGCGCCCTGACCATGGACTACGAGGGCTCAGAACGCTGGTATGAGGCCCTGAAAAACTTTTCCCGTTCTTGCAGCGCCCGGGATGCTGCCGGGGGAGAGGCCCGGAGCCGGATGGCCTGGCTGGATATTGCCCTGCCCCAGCGGGGGACCAACGGGCTGACAGAAACCATCCCCGCCGTGGCCCGACTGCTGACGGACAAGAAAATCAGTTTGCCCCCCTTCTCCGTTACCAGCACCTTGCCCAGCATTATGAACGGCGGCAAGGATTTTTCCGCCTGGAGTCCCAAGGACGATTTTCTCTACAATACCATCCGGCTGCCTGTGGAAAAGCTGTTGGGCGCCGATGGGGTAGGCCTGCCGGACTGTGCCCTGGCCGAGAGCAAGTTTGAAAAGGGCGAGGATGTATCCCAGCGAATGCTGATCCTGGTCTCCCACATGGGAGAGATCCAACGCCGGGGAACACCGGATATTGAGTTTGCCGCCTGCGGCCTGCTGGCCCGGAACTATCTGGCCCAGGGACGGCCCGACAACGCCCGCAGGACCTTGGAGCTGCTGCGGGACCGGTTTGAGGAAACCAATCAGGCCCGGTTTTTCCCCAACATCGATGCCATGCTCTGCCGGGTGGACCTCCACGCCGGGAATTTAGACCGGGCGGAGGGCTGGTATCGGGAAAAGGCCCCCCGGAACCCGGTGCACCTGGATGTACTCAAACGCTACCAGTACGTGACCCAGGCCATGGTGGAGCTGGCCGAGGGGAACCCCGATGGAACCCTCATGACCCTGACCCCGCTGGAAAACTACTGTGTCAATTGCAGCCGCTATATTGACGGGGTACACCTGGATGTATTGTCTGCCCTGGCCCTTTACAGAAAGAAAGACGACCACTGGCGGCAGCGGCTGAGCCATGCCCTGGATACGGTCAGCCGCTTCCAGTTTGTCCGCACGATCAGCGTTTACGGCGGGGCGGTGCTGCCCCTGCTGACCCGGCTGGATTGGGACAAAGACCCGGAACTGCTCAAGAAGATTCTGGCCCACACCCGGAAACAGGCGACCATGGACCCCCTGTTTTTGCAGCCCCGGCAAGACCCTGGGGAGGCACTGACGGAGACGGAAAAGCAGATTTTGCGCCTGATTTGCGCGGACAAGAGCAATGCCGACATTGCCCGCATGATGGATATAAAAGTTACCACGGTCAAAACCCACGTCAGCCATATTTTGGAAAAGTTGGATGTCAGCCGCCGGGGGGAGGCGAGAAGTGCCGCCATTCGGCTGCGTTTGATCCCCGAGGATTCCTGGATGGAGGAAAAGGAGTGTCATCTATGAAAAAACGAGTGATCAGTTTGTTGTTGGTTCTGACATTGTGCTTAGGGTTGCTGCCCGCCCCCGCATTTGCGGAGGAGGCTTCAACGACCCAGACCCTGGAGGAAACCCCGGTTTCTCAGAATGAAGAACCCCAGGAACCACAGCCGGAGCCTACCCCCCAGAGCCAGGAGGGGCAGACTTCCCAACAGGAGCCGCCCCCTCAGAGCCAGGAGGGCCAACAGCCCCAGCCGGAGCCGGACCCCCAGGACGGGGAGACCCCACAGCCGCCCCAGGAAGAACCGAAACAGGAGGAGCCGCCTGTCCGGCGTGTTCTGAAAGCGAATGCCCCCATGGCTGTGGCAGAGGGGGAACCCGGGGAAAAAGTCACGCTCTACGTTGGCGCGCAGGAGGGAAAGCTTTTTGCGGGGGTGGGTGGTAATGCCACTTTCTGGATTGACTGCGACAATGGAGACTTAAGTTCCCTGACAGCTGTGTTTGAAGGAGCGCATCCCGGCCTGTCCACAACTATATCCGATGGCATCATGGGCAGGAAAATAGTTACTGTTACGGCAGACAACCAAGCTAAGACGGGTGAATATCAACTGATCTTGACCTCAGGGAAGACCAGTCAGCCTGTTGTAGTTACTGTAGTTGCGCCGATTACCGTCGATAATAACATTCAGGTTGTTTCTGACAAAAATTCCGCAACCTTAACGGTGAATGTGAAAGTTGCAGAGGAAATTGATCAGGGAACTAGAGAGCGCATTATCAGTGATATTTCATATATGTGGATGTACGGAGACGGTGGAGAAATTGGAAGACGGGAAACCAACGAACTGATTCGAACACCGGCAGATTTGATCCCAAACCCGGAGGCTCCCGCTGTATACAGTCGTTCCATCTATTGCTGGGTCACTTGCGACATATGTGGCTATAAAGGTGCGACATCTCCTGTTGTTGTAAAGATCAACACCTGCGACCACACACAACCTATCACCTATGGCCCTGACGGCCTATGTGTGCAGTGCAAAAAACCGTGCGGAGCGGATAAGCCTTTTATCACGGAGAATGGCGTTGCCATCCAAATTCCTCAGAATGCTGGCACCCCGTTCGCCCTGGACGATTATTTCCCCGGAACACTGTATCTGTGGGAGAACTATACAAGAGGCACAGCTTTGCATGTCGGGACACTGAATGGTAACGGAACCTTGGCACTGCAAGACCACAACGTAAGTTCGGAATTGATTTTGGGTGATTTCAAGGGCCATTCCTTTACGATTCAAAACGGTTATTTGATCCGACTGACCCTGAACCAGGCCGGTTCGCTGATTCTGGATGACGTTACCGTAGAAAATATGCCGACAGTTCCGGCAGGGATGGACTTGAAAGTCAAGGACAATGTCATATTTAAGAACCGTGTCCGCTTCTATGGCCCTGCCAACCTTACCGGAGGTACCTTTAATGCTGGTCTAAGTTATCAGGACGAACAGGGCAAAGACCACCCCTGTCTGGAACTTCTGGCCCCGGGGTATGCCTTTGCGGAAGACAACGGGAAAATCATCAATCCCGGCAGTGCCTCGACATTATCCCGTGCCCAGGTGGTTCCTCACACCTGTACTTACGAAGACGGCAAGTGCGACTGCGGCAGGATCTGTGACCACGAGGGCATGATTGATTCGAATACCGGCCTTTGCAAGAACTGCAACTTGCAGGTGTATCGGGCCAAGGTGGGCGAGGATATGTATCCCACCTTGGAGGAAGCCGTGAACGCCGTGAAGACCGGGCAGACCGTGGCCCTGCTGGCAGATGGCAGCTTGTCTGCTGATCAGATACTGGGTAAGGACTTCACCCTGGACTTGAACGGCAAAAAAATGCCCAGTTTGGAGTCATCCGGAGGAAAAATCCTGATTCAGGACAGCTCCCAGACACCCGGCAAGATCGAAAGCCTTGTGGCGGGTGCAGGTACGAAAATTTCCGGCGGCAGCTTTGGCGAGATCCATGTGCAAGACCCCGAAACCCTCAAAAGCATTTTGGCGGATAACTGCTATTATACAGACGAAGCAGGAACTGTGATTTCTGTTTCGGAGACTGGAAAAGTGCTTTCAGATGTCCGGGTGGCCCGGTGTGACCACACCAGTGTCCGGGAAATTAACACCGGACACGGCAGGCCACAATACACCTGCAACTGCGGAAAGGTGACCTATCTGCTGACCGTGACGGTCGGAACCGGTAAACCGCAATACTTTGGCAATTATAACGACGGCTTTGTTCGCGCTGCCGAAACCGGGGGCGTGGTTCGGTTCCTGAAACCACCGGATGGCACCATCGAGGTGAACGCCAAGGGAATGGTCACCATTGATATGGAAGACCGATCTTATAGCGCATACGGTCGGAGCCTGGTCATTAAAAGCGGCAGCACGGTGCAGCTGGTCGGCCAGGGGGTTGTCATGTCTACACCTGAGGCGGGCAGCGGCAACAGCGGCAGCAGCGGAACACCTAATTACGGCGAATTTATCCCCGTGACGGTAGAGGCCGGAGGCACCTTTGTTCTGCCGAAAAACAATTTGAATAATCAGCCGAACATGGCCAAGCCCTCTAGGCTCACTGTCCTGTCCGGCGGCACTGCAGAGCTTCAGGGAGGAAGCACAGCTTGGACCTATGTGGAGGGAACGCTGAATATTTCCGGCGGCAGACATGAGAACATCAATCAGGATAAACATGGCCAGCTGAACATCACCGACGGCCAGATCAACTGGCTTCAGATTTATGGAGACCTTCCCCGGAATACCCTTTCCGGTGGCAGTTATGTGAAAATTTCTGCGTGGGAATCCATACCCGGCAACTTAAAAAAATTCCGGGAGGTGACCTTTGACGACTTCCAGAACATGTTGGCTTCCGGGAAAGCGTTCCAGAATACAAAGGATCAGTCCTATCCAAACCAAGTGGAGACGGATGGAAATTATGGAAGTGCTTATTACACGAAGGATCTGAGCAACGTCCGTGTGACCGATGCACCCTTTACCGGTGTGCAGGTCGTCTGCCAGATTGGGGGAGAAACGCATTCCGGAAGTTTCACCACGGTTTACGGGGAACTGAAACAGGACATCTGTCTCAAGGCCCAGCTGGAATCTCAGACCGCAGCAAGCGAAACGGTGACCTATCAGTGGTATCAGCTGCAAGGGGAAAACAAAATCTCTCTGGGAACCGATGAAACGCATACGCTGGACAAAAATCTGGCCAGGGGTCAATATACCTACCAGGTAACGGCGCGCTGCAAGGGATTTGAGCGGACAAGCGAAGCCTTTACCGTGACCGTTGTGAAAGCCCCCCAAACCCTGGCGGTGGAGAATCAGCTGAAAGCCCTGCCCTCTGCGGCCCAGCCCTGGGAGCAGACTTTGGAGGACACAAAAATCATCCCCGCCCGCAAGGCCTATGACAGCCTGACGGCAGTACAAAAAGAAACCGTGGAACAGGAACTGCTGAAAAAACTGGAAACCCTGGAAGCGGGACTCAAACAATGGTCTGTGACCCAGGGGGACGGCCAGACCTGGGCCAGGGGCAGCGGGAAAAACCTGAGCTTTACCCTGGGGGGCCAGACCCGAAAGCTGAACGGGCTGGCAATCAACGGAAAACTCTTGGAAGAAGAAAATTATGAGGTGCAGGATACCCTGGATGCCCCATTCCCCCTGAGCCTGTCCGCTGAATATCTGCAAGCCTTGCAGCCCGGAACATACACCCTGGAAGCCCGCTTTGGTACGGAGTCCACCCCAGAGGTCACCTTTACCGTGGAAATCCCTGATACCTATCTGGACGTGACCGGCGGCGAACTGGAGGGGAATACCTCCGTCACCGTCAACGGCGTGACTTACCCGGTGGAGAAATTGGGGAATGATAGTTATGTAAACCTACCGGAGAACGGCGATCTGCTGACTGCCCACAATTACCAGACCGGTTCTGAAAGCCCCACCCAGGACAATTACCCCATACAAATGCAGGTCTACCGCATTATCCGGGAAGAAACGGGGGCCAAGCTGGAACGGGTCTACGAGCTGGACAATTTGCTCCAATACGCGGGCTGCTCCATTCGCTTAAACGGCACCAAGGGCATCCGTATGATCACGTCCGTGGATGAAAAGGTGAAAAACGCCCTGGTAAACGCCACCCTGGCGGGCTTTACCCTGGAAGAATACGGCACCGTGGTCATGCGAGGCGTTGGCACCCCCACTCTGGAAACCGGCAGCCACAACTACGCCTATAAGCGGGGGGTCAACGACCCGGTGTTTGCCACGGTAAACGGCAGATGCCAGTATACCAATGTTCTGGTGGGCTTTACCATGGAGGACTGCAAGCAGACCCTGACCCTGCGGCCCTACATCATCCTGAAAGACCAGGCGGGGGTACTCTACACCCTCTACGGCGGCTGTGTCAGCCGGTCCATTGGTTATATCGCCAAGCAGAACGAAAACACCTACAAGCCCGGTACCGAGGGCTACCGCTATGTCCATGAGATCATTGACGCGGTCTACGGCCAGGGCTAAGGAGGAACGGATATGAAAAAATACATGGCATTGCTGCTGGCCCTGTGCCTGTTGGCCGCAGGCTGCGGCAAACCTCAGGAGCCGGAACTTAGCCCCGCTCCCGCAACCACGGAACAGGAGACCCAGGCTCCTACGGAGCCGGAACCCACAGAGCAGGAGACCACCGCCCCCAAAACCACCCCCGTCCGGGTGGTGGGGGACCGGATCCCGGTGATCCGCCTCTTTCTGGATAGGGAGACCCCTTTGGAGGTCACAGGCTATGAAGACACCTGGGCGCGGGTCAAAACCGATGGGGGCGAGGGGTTGGTGGAAACCCGGTTTCTCCGGTTCCCCGATGAAAAAGAAGAACCCTGGACCGGCTACACCGCCTGGAACGCCGGACTGTTCCCGGACTATACCTGTCTGGGAGAGCCTGTAGAAGCCTACGGCACCAACGTACAGGCCCAGGTGCTGGAAGATTTGCAGGGGTGCTACTACGTGGAGATCGGTGAGAAAACAGGCTTTATAAAAACAGCCCAGCTGACCCGATACCCCTACCAGCCCCCGGCAGAGGGGGGCGGCGAGTCCTACGGCGGTGGTGGCGGTTCCTCCGGCCCCCAGGACGGCGGGGACATTACCTTAAGCGTTCCTAAATTGCGCTTTCTCGCAGATGCCGTCAAAACCGGTTCGGCCCTGGTAAAGGCTCCTGGAATCCCTCTGGTTCTCCGGTTTTGCAGCCTGGGGGAGACGGTAGAGGTGTTGGAGTCCCAGGAGACAGCACTTCCGGGCTACACCGCCATCTTGGAAAAAGACGGCTCTACGGCCTATATTGCTTCTGACTGGCTGGAAACCGCCCAGAGCTTTACCCCCTGGGATGGCTACGCCGGGAACGGCTGCGGGCTGTATAAAGACTGCGCCCTGAGCCAAAAGGCGGAGAAGATCGTTTATACAAACCAAGCTTTGAAAGTTCTGTGGGATACCGGGACGGTGGCCCTGGTTCAGGTGGAAAATGACCGGTATTTTGCACCCTCTTCTTCCTTAAGACAAACGCCCCTGGTCATTGCCCCGGCACCGGATGCCGGAAGCTCCGGCGGCGGTGGCGGCGGCAGCAGCGACTTGTGGACACCGCCGGTCATGTAAAAAGGCAACCTAGAGAAAAGGATTGTCTTTTGAAATGAGATGGTGTATCATAGAACGTAGAAAAGTAAGAGAGAAGAGGTGTTCGTCATGGAAGGTTCTATTTATGTAAGTGTGCTTGGCAAATTTACAATATATGGGCCGGGCTTGCCCAGGCCCAGGGTGGTGAACCTCAACGGACGCTCCCGGCGGTTGTGGACGCTGATTGCCTATCTGATTATGAATCGGGAACGGGGTGTTCCTGCCCAGGAGCTGACGGATTGGCTCTGGCCCCAGTCAGAGGGCGCAAACACGCTGAGTACCCTGCAAAACAACCTCAGCCGCGCCCGGGGCGCGCTGATGGAATTGGGCTTGGAAAACGGAAAGCGGATGATTTACAACAACTCCGGTACCTATTTTTGGGCACCGGACCGAACCACCGTTCTGGATTGCGAGTATTTTGAAAATCTGTGCCAAAAGGCCCGGGAGGTCGGTACGGTAGAGGCGGCCCTTACCGCCGTCAGGGCCTACAGCGGACCCTTTCTGCCGGAATGCCAGGGGGAACCCTGGCGGGAGAAGTGGCACCGGCGTTATGAAGACCTGTACCGGGAAGTTTTGACGGACCTGGTACCCCGGCTTCTGGAACAGGCCCGATTTGAGGAAGCGGAAGACCTGTGCAAGAAAGCCCAGGCCTGGGACCCGGAAAACCAGCACTGGGTGGCCTACCGCATGAAAGTCCTGCGGCGTTCCGGCAAAACAGGAGAGGCCTTAAAGGTCTTTGAGGAACTGGGCCTGGATGCCGGGGCCGTTTCCACGGAAGTATCCCTGGAACGGGAGGAAGCTCTGCGGGACAGCGGAAAAGAACCGGATGACAGCCGCTTGATCTGCGATATGATCGGCAGCGACGCTTCCAATAAGGGAGCCATGCGCTGCGAAAAAGGCGTGTTCCGGGAGTTTGTCTGCCGCCAGCTGCGGGACCTGCGCCGGGGCGGGGAAGCCCAGGTCGTGACCTTCCGAACCGCGGTGGAGAACCAGCCGGTTCTTTCCCGGACCATGGACCGCATGGAACAGGTTCTGACCAATGCCCTGCGGGGCGGCGACCCCTTTACTCGTGGCGGGGATGGCCTGTTCCTGCTGCTGCTATCCAACGCCAGCCGGGAAAACGGAGAAATGGTAGCAAATCGCATTCTCTCCCACTACAACGAAAACTGCCCGGAGACGCTGACACCGTTCGCATTCCAGGTCATGGACCTGAAAGATTTTTCTCCCGCAAACATATAAGGTTCCCCCTACACGTCCTTTGTGTAGGGGGATCATTTGTCATTCAGGCCTTGAGCGTCAGCGGAGTGGAGGAATCCACCACGTAGCAGAAATATACCAACACAAGGTAAAATCTGCTACTCGGGAAGATTCCTCGACTCCGTTTCACTGCGCTCGGAATGACATGAGAGCCAGTCCCGGCAGGGACTGGCTCTTACGAATATTCAGAGTTTTCTCAAAATGCTACCCGGAAAATCAGGGCGATGGCGCACAGGAGGATGGCCAGGGGGACGTAGAGGTACTTGCCCAAATTGTACCAGACGCTGCCATGGGGCTTGGCCGCTCCCTGGTTTACCGCTTCCATGAGGGCTTTGCGGGGCAGCACCCAGAACCAGCTGATGGCCCCCAGGGTGGCACCCAGGGGGATAATGTAGATGGATACCAAATCCATCCAGGGACCCCACTTGGAAATAGGCTCCATAGAAAGACCGAAGCCCAGACAGGCGGCGGCCAGAATGGCCAGCACCGTCCAGCGGCCCAGCCGGGGGAACCGGTGCATCAGAGACTCGGCCACGGCTTCAAACATATTCTGCAAGGAGCTGATACCGGCGAAAATCATGGCAACATAGAGGATGATGGCAAACAGCCGCCCTAAGAAAATGTCCTGCAAAATCTCCGGCAGCGTCACAAACAGCAGCCCCGGTCCGGCCCCTACGTCCAGCCCATAGCTAAAGCAAGCGGGCAGGATCACAAGGGCGGCCACAAAGGCGGCCACGGTATCAAACAGTGCCGTGTGTCGTGCCACCCCTACCACGTTCTCCTGTTTGGAAAGATAGGCTCCGTAGACGATCATGCCGCTGCCGGTAATGGACAGGGAGAAAAACGCCTGACCCATGGCCTGAATCCACACCTTGGGGTCCGAGAGGGAACTCCACCGGGGCCGCATCAAAAAGGCGTATCCCGCCCCGGAGCCGGGAAGCAGTGCCACCCGAACCGCTAAAATCAGGAAAATCACAAAAAACAGGGGCATCATAATTTTGTTGGTCCGCTCAATGCTCTTGGCCCCCAGCATCAGCGTCAGCAGGGTACCGAGAACCACAACGATATGGTAGGGTACCACGGCGTAGGGGGCTTCCGAGAAAGAAGCAAACCATGCCGCCGCGTCTGCCGACAGCAGCACCCCCGTCAGGGAGTCCACCAGGGCCTTTAACACATAGCTGACGATTACCGCATAGCCGATGGCAATGCACAGCGAGCCTGCCAGAGGCAGCCAACCCAGCACCTTTCCCACAGTCCCCAGGTTGCGGCTCTCCCATACGGAGGCATAGGTTCCCAAAGTGCCGGTGCCGGACCGGCGGCCCATGGCAAACTCCGCAGGCAGGGCCACGCAGCCAAACAGTGCCACAAACAGCAGATAGGCCACCAAAAACGCGCCGCCGCCGTTGGTTCCCATTTTATTCGGGAACCCCCATACATTTGCCATGCCCACGGCGGAACCCACCGAGGCCAGAATAAAGCCCCAGCGGCTGGCAAAGCCGTGCTTCTTGGATGATTCCATTTTTCTATTCCCTTTCAAAAAAACAAGATGAATTGATTGTATCAGGAACTTTTGGAAAGTCAAGGACAAAAGCCACGGGATTTGGCCTTTTCCCTTTCTAATGGGAAAACGGTTGATTTTTCGCGCTATTTTTGATATGCTTTCCCGGAATGATCAAGAGGGAGGGGAAAAAATGATACTTGTAAGCTGTGTTGAAAACCGGGACGGTCTGCGCTTCAATGGCCGCCGGTGCAGCCGGGACCGGGAAATGTGCCGGGACCTGCTGGAACGCTCCAGGGGGAAGCTCTGGCTTTCCAAGGAGAGCCGGATTCTTTTTAAAGAGTTTCCCCAGGCAGAGCTTCATGTGGTGGAAGACCCGGCGGAAACGCCCCCGGGGGAATACTGCTTCTGGGAGGCCCCGGCAGGGGATATACAGCCGGAGGAACTTCTTCTCTACCGCTGGAACCGGGACTACCCCTGGGATGAGGGCTTCTGTTTTCCACAGGGGGTGTGGATCAAAAAAGAGCAGCGGGATTTCCCAGGCTTTTCCCACCCGGAAATCACGGCAGAGCGTTATATAAAAGGAGAATGACACCATGGCAAAGCAGAAGAATCAGAAAATCAAGACGCTGCCGGAACTGCTGCTGTTGTTGCTGCTTCTGGGCCTTGCCTGGGTCTACCAGGTCTATTTTGGCCCTGGCAGAGCCATTTCTTTGGAGAACATTCCGGCCTATTCCGGCCAGCCCTATGTGGCCATCAACAGAAACCAGCCTTTTTTCACCCAGGAGGATTTTACGGAATGCTCCTATGAAACCTATGCGCCCCTGGACGGCCTGGGCCGCTGCGGTCCGGCGGAAGCCTGTGTGGGGGAGGACCTGATGCCCACGGAAAAGCGGGGCAGCATCAGTTCCGTGAAACCCACCGGCTGGGTCAACCGGCAGTACGACTTTATAGACGGCAAGAGCCTGTATAACCGCTGCCACCTCATCGGCTACCAGCTGACGGCGGAAAACGCCAACAAACAAAACCTCATTACGGGGACACGCTATTTAAATGTCACCGGCATGCTGCCCTTTGAAAACATGGTGGC
>CAKTQE010000055.1 GCA_934593275.1 uncultured Oscillospiraceae bacterium
AGCAGCCCAGGGTGGGCGGGCTTGTCCTTCTGAATGGGATTTTGCCCCATTTTAGATGCTCCACTGGGGACCGAAGAACTGGGGCATCTGGAAATGGTTGGGGCCATAGTGCATCAATTGACCCGAAATTTGAAAGAAAATCAGTACAAAGATCCGATGTTTGCACCCTATTTTGTCGACCATACAGTTGGTGTATATCCAAATGCCGCGGCGGGATTTCCGTGGAACGCGGGGTCCATGGCTGTTAAGGGGGATCCGATTGCGGATTTGACTGAGGATCTGGCAGCAGAGCAAAAAGCGAGGGTCACCTACGACAATATACTAAGGCTTAGTGACGATCCGGATGTCAATGATGTCATTCGGTTTCTGCGGGAACGGGAAATCGTACATTTCCAGAGATTCGGAGAGGCTATGCAGCTGCTGCGAGAGAAACTAAACCAGCGAAATGTTTATTTTATGAATCCTTCAATTGATATGTAAGCCCGATAAATACCAAGAAACATCGATTTTTTCTAAAGTTTACCCCCGGCACTTTAATGCGCCGGGGGTAAAAGCTTAATCCAGTTTCAAATCATTCTCGTCGATCCAGCCCATTTTGCGGAGCAGCTCTGCAAATGCCCATGTAAGGAGCGCAGGCAGTATAAAACAAATCAGAAGCATTCCTAAGTAATCCATACCGGTAATAGCCGTCTTTATCCCCGTGGCAACATCATTGACCCAGCCGGCATAGACTCCGATAGGGCCGACCATGCCGCAAGTACCCATACCGGAAGCAACACCGCCGGAGGGATCATTCATCTGGAAGTGGAACAGGCAGGTAGCAACAGGGCCGGTAATGGCAGACGCCAGAATCGGTGGAATCCAGATTTTCGGGTTTCTCATGATATTACCCATCTGGAGCATAGAGGTTCCTAATCCCTGACTGACCAAGCCGCCCCAACGGTTCTCCCGGAAAGACATCACCGCAAAACCGACCATCTGCGCACAGCACCCCGCTACCGCGGCACCACCGGCCAACCCGGTAAGGCCCAGAGCGGCGCAGATGGCCGCAGAGGAAATCGGCAGTGTCAACGCAACACCGATGACAACCGATACCAGAATTCCCATCCAGAAAGGCTGCAGGACGGTTGCCCACCTTACAAATTCACCAACGGAAGAAGCCGCAGTACCAATGGCCGGGGCGATCCATGCAGAAAGGGCCACGCCCACCAGAATTGTAACCAAAGGCGTTACCAGAATGTCCACCTTCGTCTCCTTGGACACAGCTTTGCCAGATTCTGCCGCAACAATGGCAATCAGAAGCACCGCCAACGGTCCGCCGGCACCGGCTGCACCGGAGAGGGTGGTAGAACCAAGCTTATTGGCCGCATATCCAACGGTTGCCAGAGAAAACAGTACCAGAGGCGGTGCCTGCAACGCATAGCCGATAGCAATGGCCATGGCAGGGCCACTCATGGCGGCGGCATATCCTCCAACATCCATCAAAAAAGAAATCCCCAACTGTTGACCCAGGGTTTTTACAATGGTTCCAATAAGCAGAGAGCAAAATAAGCCTTGTGCCATGGCTCCCATGGCATCAATACCATATCGCTTGGCAGAAAAGACGATATTCTTTCTTTTCAGAAATGCGTTCATAAAATCCTTCCTCTTTCTTACTGTCTTGTCAGTTAACTAGACACCATTATATTCGCTCTACTTCATATGTCAAGAATTATTTGACTTGCGAAAGAAAATATGGTAAAAAGAGGTCAGAAGAACGAGGTGATAACCATGTCCGGTGAAGAACGCAGAAATGAGATTTTACAATTATTAAAAACACAAAGCACTCCCCTGTCCGGAACCGTACTGGCGGGACTTTTTCATGTGAGCCGCCAGGTGATTGTCCAGGATATTGCCCTGATGCGAGCAGAGAATTATGACATTCTCTCTACAAATCGAGGGTATTTGATTCGTCAAAAAGGGGCAATGGATGCCTTGCCCAAACGAGTGTTCTCTGTTCGCCACTCAACAGAGCAGGTTTTAGAGGAATTCATGGCTGTATTGGATTATGGCGGAAAGATACTGGATGTTGTGGTCGAACATGAATTATACGGCCAGATTCGAGTTGATTTGATGATTGAAAACAACCAGGATGCCCAGGATTTTTACACCAAGCTTCTGAAATCCAAAGACAATCCCCTGAAAATTCTAACGGATGACTGCCATTACCACACGGTTGCTGCCCCGTCGGAAAAGCTTCTGGATTTAATTGCCCAGGAGCTGCGGCGAAAAGGATTTTTGCTTGAATAAATATAGGGTAAGTATCTGCCATGACGAAAAGCACCGAGCCTGATGCCCGGTGCTTTTTGTCGTAATTTATGAATTTATTGTCGCATTTTCTTGTCAACTATCAGTTGCTTTTGCAGTATTCTATCATTTTCTAAAATTTCAGTTCGATATTGTATTGACGCAGCCAATAGTCTATTTGTAGAAAATAAGCTATTTTCTGCGGCCTTGCCATCAGCTGGCCATACCAGGGCCAGACCGTTTCTTTGGACAGCAAGGCCTGTAGTGCTTTCTTGTCAACCAGTTGAAACAGCGGCGTATTCTTCTGGTTCATAAGTAGACAGAGCCTGTTTTCCAGCAATGTCACATAGGCAGGGTCCAAGGTTTTGGGATAGGGACTCTTTTTTCGATGGGCCACTTCCTTTGGAAGAAGATCGCTGCAAGCGGCGCGCAGCAGTCCCTTCTCCTCCCCTCCATAGTCTTTGTATTCCCAAGGCACAGCATATAGGTATTCCGCAATTCTGTAGTCACAAAACGGTACACGGACCTCCAGCCCGTTGAACATGCTCATTCTGTCCTTGCGGTCCAGAAGTGTCTGCATAAACCATCGAAGATTTAGATTGACCATTTCTTTCATGCGTCGTTCCAAAGGACTGTTTTCCGGCAGGATGTCGCTTTCCCGGCAGGTTCTCTCATAGGCTTCCGCTACATATTCCATGCAGTCAAGGCCCTGGCGCATTTCCGGTGATAGAATCGATGCCCGATCTTCTGTATTTTGGGCCCACGGAAATCCTGTGCGCGCCCGGACCTCCGGATCCCGATACCAGGGATATCCTCCGAATAGTTCATCAGCGCATTCGCCAGACAGTGCAACTTTCACGTGTTTGGAAACGGATTTGCAAAATGCCAGCAGCGAAAAATCCACATCAGCCATTCCCGGCAGATCCCGCGCAATCGTTGCTTCCTCCAGAGCATCCATCAGCGTCTCTGGTTGAAGCTCTGTCAGGTGCTGCTCCGAATTCAAAAAATGAACCATTTGCTCAATATAATGGCTGTCTGAGGATGGCTGAAATTTTCCTGGCCGAAAATACACCTCATAATCAGGGTATCCCACCGAGAACGTATTCAGTTTTGTTCCCCGCGCCCTTAATTCTTCGGCACATACCGCACTGATAATACTGGAATCCAGTCCTCCTGATAAAAACGTTCCGATGGGTACATCGGAAATCATTTGCTGCTTGATGGCATCCAGCACCAAATATCTGGTATGCTCTACGGTCTCAGCGAAGCTTTCCCGGTGTTCCCGGTCCTTTAAGGACCAGTACCTTTCCACATGGAGCTTTCCTGTCTCAAAATAAGCACAGCAGCCCGGTTCCAATTCAGAAACTCCGTCAAATACACCGCTGCCAGGTTTTCGTCCCGGACCCAGCAAAAGAAGCTGTGCCGCTCCCTCCCGGGACAGGACCGCTCTACTTTTGGGATGGGCCAAAATGGTTTTGATCTCCGAGGCAAACAACAATCCGCCCTCAATCAGACTGTAGAATAAGGGCTTTACGCCCATACGGTCTCGGGCTATAAATAGTCTTTGGGCCTTGTGTTCCCACACAGCCATTGCAAAAATACCATTGATTTTGGATAGTGCTTCCCTCCCCCACTGGGCATAGGCGTGCAGCACCACCTCCGTATCACAATGTGTTTCAAAGGAATGCCCCAATTTTCGAAGCTCCTGCCGTAGTTCATCTGTGTTATAGGTTTCTCCATTGTATACAAGACTGTACTTCTCCCCTCCCCATTCCAGCGCCATGGGCTGTCGGCCACCGGCTGGGTCAATCACAGCCAGTCTTGTATGCAGCAGCACACAGCCGGGAAGATGGAGCGACCCTCGGCCATCCGGCCCTCGACGGTCCATTGTTTTCAGCATTTTCTCTGCCGTGCATTCCTGTAGCTCCAGGCCGATACAGCCGGCAATGGCACACATATCATCACACTCCTCTGCCATTTTATGCTGGATAAGTTTATTCGGTGCATAGAAGTTTTCGCTCTGCCAATACTAGCCAGGAGGTGACACAGTTATGAAAAACAATCGTGAAATTCTATCCTCCGTTCTAAAAACCACACAAATGGGCCAGATTGGAATTCGCAGTGTCATGGATGCAGCAATCCAGCCGGATTTACGGCAGGCCCTTGGGCAGCAGCTACTGGAATACGACCGAATTGAAACCGAAGCCCATAGCATCGCTTCTCAGAGGGGCTGGGAACTGCGTGAACTGGACCCTGCCATTCGGGCAATGACCGATATAATGGTACGAATGAAGCTTTCCAGAGCAAATCCCGATTCCAAAATTGCGGATCTAATGATTCAGGGCAATACCAAAGGCATGGTCAAAGGGCTTAAAAATCTCCATCATTCAGACGGACGCGACAACCGGATCCAGACGCTTTCTCAAAAGCTGATCGATACTGAAACCAACAATATCCGTCAGATGCGTCCGTTCCTATAATTGTTCCGGCTGCCAAACCAGGCAGCCGGAACAATTTTTAACTTGCCAGCATATACTATCAGGATTTTATCTTGGAGGGATGCCAATTGCCAAACGGCTATTTTGTCGCAAAAGCATACATGAGTTACGCCCAGATTCCCTTGGAAGACGTGGCGGTGGTCGTCACGTCTCAGGATGGGACTGCCATTGCCATGCGCCTGACAGGCCGCAGCGGGCTGACAGAGCGAATTCCTATTCCAGCCCCCGAGAAAGCGGAAAGTCTGGAACCGGAAGAACATGGGCAGAAGCCCTTTACGAATATTACCGTCTGTGCCTATAAAAACAATTTTGAGCAGATTTTTGCCAGAAATGTGCAGATTTTCCCCGATGTGACCACGGTTCAGAATTTTGAAATGGTTCCACTTTCAGAATTGCCGGATCGTTGGGATGAAAACGTTCTCTACAATACGCCGCCACAGAATCTATAGGAGGTCCTATGCCAACAGTCACCCCTTTTGTACCCCAGCGAATCACAGTTCACCTGGGGCCTCCCAGCAGTGACGCCGAAAATGTTGCAGTTAGCTTTCCGGACTATGTGAAGAATGTAGCTTCCAGCGAAATCTACCCCACCTGGGAAGAAAGTGCCCTACGGGCAAATATTCTTGCTATCGTTTCCTTTGCGCTGAACCGAGTTTACACGGAATTCTATCGAAGCCGGGGCTATGATTTTGATATCACCAGTTCAACGGCATATGATCAGTTTTTCGTAAAAGGCCGGAGTTTCTTTTCAAACATCTCCCGACTGGTAGATGAATTATTTAACTCCTATCTGCGTAGGCCCAATTTTGTAGAACCTCTGGCTGCCAAATTCTGCAACGGCACCACAGTGACCTGCGAGGGGCTTAGTCAATGGGGAAGTCAAAAGCTTGCCCAGAAAGGCTATAACTCCACCCAAATTCTGAAAAGCTATTACGGTGATGTAGAAATCGTTTCCAATGCCCCCATTCAAAACTACGTATCTTCTTATCCCGGAATGCCCCTGCGGCGAGGCAGTGTTGGCCCCAACGTCGTGATCATACAGACGGAGTTAAATCGCATCTCCCAAAACTATCCGGCAATCCCGAAAATACCCAATATTGACGGAATTTTTGGCGCACAAACAGAAAGTGCGCTGCTGTCATTTCAGAGAATTTTCGACTTGAATCCAGACGGTGTGGTGGGACCGGCCAGCTGGTATGCCCTGGTACGGCTGTATACGGCAGTTACCAGCCTTTCTGAACTGCGAAGTCAGGGGCAGCAGTTCTATACCATCGCCTGGAATCACGGAGACCCTATTGTTCCTGGCAATCAAGGTGTTCGGGTGGAACACCTGCAATATATGCTCCGTGTTTTGGCCGCTTATATCCCTCAAATCCCCAGCATTGCCGTAGACGGGATTTTTGGGGATGCCACCCGTAATGCGGTTCTGGCAGCCCAGAACTATTTCAGTATTCCGCAAACCGGAGTCGTAGACCTTACAACCTGGGATGAAATATACGACCAGTTTGCCGGCATCGAAAATGCCAGCTTCCTGGACTTGGAACGCTTCCCATATACCGCGGCTGTTATCAATGGGACACCGCCACGAAACCGATATGCCCGTTCCACCACGCTTACCCAATTCCCGGGTTACAATCTTTCCATGAACGTTCAGGACCCCACAAGAAAGGAGGCTTTGGGATGAAGCCAAAAGAAACCTTTTTAGGCAAACCCATCCGCAGTTTGCAAACCATGCTTCGTGTTCTGGCCGAGAGTGTTGAAGAATATAAGGCCCTGATTCCGGACGGAATCTATGGCCCCGATACCATGGAGGCCGTTCGTATTTTTCAGCGTCGCCATCAGCTTCCCATCACCGGAGTCACCGACCAGGAGACATGGGATCGAATCGTCCATGAATATGGCAAAGCCCAGGTAGAAGTCACACCTCCCCCTGCCCTGGCCGTTCTTCTGAATCCTTGCCAGACCATTACCTATGGAGAACGAAACCCGTCAGTTTACCTTGCCCAGGTGATTCTGCTGATCATGGCAGATAAATACAATTGCCTGGAGGCTCCGGAGATCACCGGTGTGCTGGATCTGGCTACAAGGGATGCAATTTCTGCTTTCCAACAAATATCCGGACTTCCGCCCACAGGGAATCTTGACCGACATACCTGGAAACATCTGGCTCTGCATTTCCCCATGGCCTCCATTTTTTAAGCAAACCGGACAGTCGTCAAACCAAAAACGGCAGCGACCGAAATTGGTCGCTGCCGCCTGAGTATGTTTTTCTTTCTTCCGCGAAATCGGTGTGTCACAAGGAATACCGTCGGCTTATCCGCGAATATTTCCGCGGCATCGGCTCCTTCACCGCTCCCGTTTCCTGTACTTACAGTATACCATGTTTCGTTGGGAGAAAGGTGAAGAATCCTTGAACGATTGGGAAATAAACTATGCAGGATACAAATTGCTTACCACCAGCAGCACCGGAAGTACCAGAGAAAACACGCTGACCGCCCAAGCGTACAATGCCTTTCTGGAAAGGAACATCATCGCAAGGCACCCGCCAGTCAGTGCCAACGGTCCGACCACCGCCAGGTATCGGGAAATGTGCATGGTAAATGTCCCGTCAGATTGCAGCAGCAATCCTACGGAAAGTGGTAAATTCACAGTATTATACGCCGCAAGCCGGAGGGCAACATACACAACGGGTGCTGCCAGAACGACCTTGCGCAGATGATAAAGCCAAGTGATCACAATGCCCATTACGTGCTTAAACTGCTCATAGCCTTGCAAGGCACCATTGGACGATGGGGCCGGTTGAGGGGTTTTCTTCATAAGCTTCTCCTTTACTTTACGTTCTCCAAATAGAGTGCCGCCAAGCCCTTGATAATCAGATCCCGCTCATAGAGAATCGGGGTTTTGCACAAAGGCACCACATACTGCCCGATGCGGCCTGTAGCGACCACCGTGGCCTGTGTGCCAAGCTCCTGCTCCATGCGCTCAATCATACCGTCCAGCATGGACGCGGCACCATAGAGGATGCCGCTGCGCATACACTCTACTGTATTGCGGCCAATGGTTCTTTTGGGTTGGTCCAGCTGCAATCCGGGAAGCAGTGCCGCTCGCTGGGTCAACGCATCCATAGAAACCCGGATACCGGGGCTGATACTGCCGCCGATCATGGCTCCTGTTTCGTCCAACACCATCATGGTGGTTGCGGTTCCCATACCAATCACGATCAGCGGCGGCTTTTGCATCTTTAGGGCAGCCACACAGCTTACCACCAAATCCGCACCCGTCTGGGCCGGATTGTCAATGCGGATATTGAGGCCAGTTTTGATTCCCGGGCCTACCACCATCACAGGTTTCCCAAAAAGCTTTTTCAGTGCCGTCTTGACAGGATTTAACACCTGGGGTACCACAGAGGCGATGATGGCTCCTTCGATTTGACTACTGCTCACGCTATGGATGGCCAACAGCATTTGTAAATCAATAGCGTATTCATCCGAGGTCTTTGTGGCATCCGTGCGGATGCGGGCCTGAAACAAAATCTCTTTTCCCTTGACTGCCCCAAGGGTGATGTTTGTATTGCCGATGTGTACTGCAAGAATCATTTCATCTCCTCCAACTCTGCCCGCCCCACAATACGGCAGGAGCGGACGTTCCCGTCTTCGATTTCAATAACTCCCGCAGTTCCGGAAAAGCCACCGGCTCCCGGATTCATCACCCACAGCCCATCCGCTTCCCTGCTGCATTCCGGAATATGCGTATGGCCATAAAGCACCACTTGGGCATTGGCACTCCGGGCATCTTTCAGCAATAGGGAGCGGGTCATTTTGACCTTATGCAAATGACCATGGGTCATATAAAAGCGAACACCACCAATAGTGGGCATCAGAATTCTCGGAAAACGACTATCACAGCCATATTCATCGCAATTTCCGGGTACCTGATATACTTCCGCCCCGGGACACAAAGCCCTAAGCTCATAGCCGTCCGGGTAATAATCCCCAAGGTGGATCAAACAGTCCGGATGGATTTTTTCAACGCAAAGCTCCATAAATGAAAGGAACCTGTGGGAATCCGACAAAACCAAAACAACCATCGTTCATCCGTCCTTCCGGGAAACGCTGATTTGCTCGGCAAGAACCGACAACAATCGATCAGGCGTTCCCTTAGTATTCTCGTTTCCGTATTATAACATACCCCAATCAAGAAAGCTACTGTTGGGATTATTTTTATCACACAGTCAAATAAAAGCACTTCGCGCATATACTGATATAAAAGACAGCATCTCTGGACTGGAAAGGAGCATCCTCAATGGAGCAAGCTGATTTTACCCAGGAGCAAATTCAAAAGGCCCAGCTTCTGGCAGATACGGACGCTGGCCAACAATTACGAACGCTATTGCAGCGTTCTGACGCAAAAGGGCTGAAACAAGCCCTGGAGCAGGTAGGAAAAGGAGATATTGCTGGAGCAAAACGGACTTTGGAGGCTTTTCTCGCCACGGCGGAAGCGGCAGCACTTCTGAAACAACTGCGTGATGAACCATGAGCCAGGAAGCCCCACTGGAAACCTCGCTGGAATCCATTCTGGGTAATCCCCAGATGATGGCGCAAATTCAAAAGCTCGCCCAGTCCTTAGGGCAGCCACAACAAGATTCAACCCCTGCCCCGGACTCTGTGGAGATGGGTGGAAGCGACAGCCTGGAAGCCATAAAGGCCTTTTCCAGCCTGGCCCAGGGTGCCGCCATTGACAAAGAGCAGCAGGCACTTCTCAATGCTCTGACCCCGTATATCAGCCGGGAACGGCATCAGAAGCTGGAAAAAGCCATGCGGGCTGCCAAAATAGCACAGAAAGCTTCCGGCCTTTTGGGTTCCGGTATTCTGGGAAAAGGAACGGGGGTGTAGAAATGTATAACCGTTATATCCCCACACAGGATGGGACCTTCCTCCGTCAGAGTCTGCCGGACCAAGTGCCGCTTCCTGCTTCCCGGGAACCGGCGAAAGACCAGACCGTTGGCTCGTTTTTCAGCAACCTCTTGCCTTCCGGTTTTGAAGCAGAGGATTTGATCGTTGTGCTGCTGTTGTTACTGATTTCAGGGAACAGCGAAGATGGGCCAAATACGGCCCTGATCACCCTTGTCGTTTACTTATTTCTTTGATTCCTCCGCTTTCAGAATCAATTGTTCTTTTTCTGTCCGGGTCAGGCGTTTGATGGCGTATTCTCTCCGCAAGGCCTCACTATGGTCCGTGCAGAGTTCCCGGTATACCAGGGTCAGAGGACCTCTGCCCCTGGTATATTTTGCGCCCTTTCCACTGCGATGGGCTGCAAGCCGTTTTTCCGCGTCCCGGGAGATCCCCGTATACAGGCTCCCGTCACCGCAGCGCAGAATATAAAGTTCCCAGTTAGTGTCCATATCGTCCCAGCTTTTGAAAAAATGGCTTTTTAAGTACCCGATCCAGCAAAAAGAAGGTCCCATTTCCAACCAGCACCAATACCGCCAGCATGATGCTGCCCAGTTCCTGAAACTCCTCATAAAGCCCCGGAATGCCCATCACAAAAAGGAGCAACCAGTAGAGTACTAACACGCTGCCATTGAAATAAAGAACTTTCCACAAACCTGAAAGCTTTTTCCCGTCCAACAGCTGCTTAACAATGGGATATTCTCCCAAAAACAGGAACACACCAGCCGCCTCCCGGTCCGGGCAAAGCAGCAGCCCCAAAATCGCCACTGCTGCAAACCAGGCAGAAGCCAAGCGTCTTCCGCAAATATTTAAAACAACCTGCAAAAGCAGTGCGCAGAGCATAGGGCTTACATAGGTATTGATTGGTATCAAGCTTCCCAGGCATAGAATGCAAACGGCCAGAGCAGCAAGCACACCGCCTAAGGCGATTGCCTTTGTATTGGAATAAGGAATGACTGTCCCCTCCTTTCAAGTATATCTTAGATTATACGAAAAAAGCATCCGATTTACAACCCCAGATCATTGACAATTAGAAATTCATGAGATATATTGATAAAAGGAATACAGAAACTGGAAGGTGTGTGTCATGGAAATTATAATTGGTTTGAAAGGCGAAGCCTCTACCCTGGTAGAAAAAGAGGATACCGCCCAGTATGTCGGCTCCGGCAGCTTGCTTGTATACGCAACCCCTTGCCTCGCTGCCCTCATGGAAGGTGCCGCTTGCGCCGCCATTGAGGATGTGCTTCCCCAGGGACAGACCAGCGTAGGAACAGCCCTGAACCTGGAACATCTCAGTGCCACCCCCGTTGGATTAGAGGTGCGGGCTTCAGCTGAAGTCACAGCTGTAGACGGCCGGAAAATTACCTTTGTCATTACGGCCTCTGACGAGTCCGGTGAAATTGGCCGGGCTACCCATACCCGTGTATTGGTAAACAGCGAGAAATTCTTGGAGAAAACCTATCAAAAGCTATAAGGAGGGTTCCATATGGAAGATTACGGTGCAATGATTCGCAATACTTTTGAGCTTGGCAGTGTGCGGGATGCCCAAACCCTGTTTGAAGCCTGCATTGAAAATGCCTTTCCCACATTTCATTTTCGCCGTCTGGAATTGATTCGCTTCATCCGGGAGGAGCAATATCTGGAAGGCCGCAGCTGGAATCATGTTTTTGAGATCCGCAAGGCAAAACTGGGTTCCTCCGATGTGTGGAAAGTCCACTGCCACCGCGTTACCATGGGTACGACCCCGGATAAGATGGTCATTCTGGATTATATGACCCTTGGATTTATTTCCTATGCCAACGAGTAAAAATTCTATAAAAAAGTCATTGCGTGCTTTTCCCGGCACGCAATGACTTTTTAAGTTATGTCAGGTCGATAAAGGTTTTGCCAACATATTCCGGATATTTTTCTTGGATCCATTGCTGAATATAAGGATTTTCCAAGTCAAGAACGATGATATAATCCGGGTCATAGTCCTCCACCGCCCTCAAATCTTCCATACTGCTGACGGTGAAATTCTCCCGGTCCCAGTTATTGAAAAGATACTTTGCAATATACCGCGGACCCAGGTTTCCTTCTCCCACGCCCAGAATGGCACAGGAAGTGCCCTCCTTAATGTATTTATAGCGCATGGCATTTTCGATTTTGACTCGATCCGCATTTACAGGAGGTGTTTCCATCAAGAACGGCTTTGTAATTCCCTGCGACCACAACAGGCCCGGAAGCAGCACAGCCAACGTTGCTGCCGCATACTTTTCACGCCGGAATTGAGATGCACTGATCCGCTCCATAAGCAATACAGTAAGGCCATAAAGCACTGCGATAACAGCGATTTGCGCATATCTGTCAAAACCAGGCAAGCTGGTTTCATATCCCGGGACATCCATAGAGGTATAGTACATGACGCACAGCGCAACCATATAGGCAAGGTAGAGCAGGAGTCCCTTGCCACAGAGCTTCAGGAAACCAGACAGTTGTTTGACGCCACCTGCCGCAAAATAACAAAGGCCCACTACAGCCGCAACCGCAAAACAGATCAGATTCCCTTCAAAGCCCAGCAAACGCAGGACAAAGGAGCGAATCAGTACAGGTAGTTCTGCTTTGTTATGAACGGACAGGACATACGCATACTCTTCAATGCTGACACCATGGCGGCCTGCGTAGCCAAAAACGTAATCTCTGTGCTTCACCCAAAGCAGGTAGACGATCAGCTGCACCAAAACCATGATGATCCGCTGCTTCCATTGGCGGTCTTTCTTTCCTTCCAGCAAAATATGGCCCAGGGCAATCGCCGCAAAAAAAGCTGCCGCACTTTTTATTTGAGAAACAGCCAGGATAAAGGCACTGGCCAGATAGAAGCTGGGCTTCCCGGTTTCCCCCGCCGAACAATATCGGAACACATATAATAGCATTGCCATGCCTGCCAGTGGCAGCAACGTATCAACTTTCAGAGAATAAGGCCAAATACTGTACTTCAAAAAGAATTCTGTCATTAAAACGGCCACGATAAACCCAATGGCCCGGTGCTTTTTAAGAGGAGGCATCATCGGTAACAGGAATGCAAGTAGCAGATAGGTCTGGCAAAGCATCATCTGCCACTCACTGGTAATGGCACCGGAGAAACGCATACAAAAGTATATAAACATTGCGCTTCCCAAAGGATAATCCGGATATTCAATATACGCTTCCCGCATGGTTGGCATATGGTCTGTGGTCAACATCGATTTTGCTACCAGGCCCCAATGTGTAAAGTCGTCTCCGGATGAAAATGTTGCACCGTGTAAATAAAGAATGAGGGCAGCAAAAAACAGGAAAAAACACAAATAGCCCACATTGCAATAACGTTTTACAAAGGACAGATCACGGTCCTGATTGATACAGTAGCCAAGGGACAAAAGGCCAAACAGCCAAAGACAGACTGTCGCTTCCAGCAAAAGGTTCAGAATTCCGGCAAAGAAAAGTACGGAAATCTGAACCGCACAGGTCAAAGCCGGCAAAAATTCGATTTCAACCCCACATTTTCTTCGCAAAAATTCCCAATAGCCAAGGTTTTGCAGGAGCAGAAACAGCAGCCACGCTCCAAGGATCATGAGACTCAGGATTTTTCCCAAAATGTTCACTTCTCTTTCCAAATAACGTACACTGCCGGACACTGCCGAAACAGCAGTGTCCGGCTATTCTTTTATTTTTCCCGGTCTGCCAGAATCAGCCTCTTTACTGCTTCAATGCCAACACGAATGGCCCCGGAGGTATCCTCAGTCATGGGCATAAACATCCCGGCCTTTTCCCGCTCCTGGTTCCAGATCACGTGGAAGCAGCTGCCGCAGCGGACCCCTCTGGCGGCGGCCACTACAAACAGAGCCGCCGACTCCATTTCACTGGCTTTGACACCGAGACGTTTCCAGCTTTCCCATTTTTGCAGCAACTCATAAGAAACAGGACTTTTTTCAGGACTGTGCTGGCCGTAGAAGGCATCCTTGCACTGAACGACGCCCACGTGGTTGCCATAGCCCAAAGCGAGGCTGGCCTCCCGTAGTGCCAAAGTCACATCAAAATCCGGCACACTGGGATACTCAATGGGTGCATATTCCAAGGAGGTATGCTCATAGCGAATGGCACCGCTGGCAATGACCACATCGCCGGGACAAACGTCCATGGCGATCCCGCCACAGGTGCCTACACGGATAAAGGTATCCGCGCCAATGTTTGCCAGCTCCTCCATAGCGATGGCAGCAGAGGGCCCACCGATACCGGTAGAACAAACAGAGACCTTCTCTCCCAGGAGCGTGCCGGTATAGATATTATATTCCCGATTCATGCCGATATGGACCGGATCATCAAAATGGGCAGCAATAGCCTGGCAACGCCCCGGATCACCGGGCAGGAACACGTAGCGGCCCACGTCACCTTCTTCACAATGAATGTGAAACTGCTTTTCTGTTTTCTGCATGATGCTTCTCCTTTACAAAAATAGTTCAAAAATTATAGCATATTTTTGTGAAAAATGCAAGAAGTTTTGCGTTTTCGTCACGACGATTGCACGAGCTACAATTCTATGAACAAGCCTATAAATCGCGTAGGGGACGATGCCCACAAAAGTCCCGTAAGATTCAGAAATAGAGCCTGTAGACGTGTGTATAAGCCGACGGGATTCCCAAAAGCTTCCCCTTCGGGGAAGCTGGCAGGGCGCAGCCCTGACTGATGAGACGGCGGTAGGGGCTGGCGGGACCGAAAAGCTTGGGCGAATACGTATAACCTGAAAATCAAAGCCCCAAGCCTTCTCCTGCTGGAGAAGGCTTTTTTGGCTTCCGTCCGGGGGTATAAGTTCGACCAGCTCCTCAGTTTCGCTACGTTTCGGGCGGCTAATAGCCGCCCTTCGGTGTTTTTTCGGAATTTGTTCAAAGGATTTTAACTCATGCAATCGTCGTGCATGGCATACCAGGCCGAAAGTTTGTGTTATTTGCTCACCTTTTTGCCGTCTTTCCACTCCTCAGAGTAGTTTTCCATGGCACCGTTTGCGTTCGTTGTAAAGCCAGCCTTGGAATAGCGTCCGTCGGGGTACCAGTATTCGCCATGTAATTCATAGGTTGTTCCGTCGGCTCTGTCTTTCTTTATTTGTTTCATCTTATAGCCTTTTAAACAATCTTCATAGTCTTGGAAATACTCCGCGGATTCGGTCGATGTTGTGCCGCCGTCAGTGTTTTGAACGTGATTCAGCTCGATTATTCGGATAAGAGATCCGTCTTTCCGTGTCTCAATGTGGATATCCTCAGTGCCGTCTTCATTTCGAATATAGTGTTCCTTAGTGTTGATTCCGTCGGGCTCTGTGAAATCGCCAATGGATTCGGAGGTTGTCCCGTCAGCCCTGGTTTTCGTTATTTGATTCATCTTATAGCCCTTTAAGTAGTCTTCGTAGTCTTGGAAATACTCCGCGGATTCGGTCGATGTTGTGCCGCCGTCAGCGTTTTGAACGTGACTTTGCTCGATAATTCGAATAAGTGCACCGTTTTCATCACAGTCATGCACGACTTCCTGCAATTCGGAGGTTGTCCCATCAGCCCAATCTTTCGAGGTGATTCTCACCTTGTAACCCTTTGAACAGCCATCGTAGGCTTGGAAATACTCCGCGGAATTAGTAGATGTGATGCTTCCGTCATCGTTCCAAATGAAAGAATCATCGAAAACTCGGATAAGCTCTCCGTTTCCGTCATGCAGATTCATGAGACCACGAAAGGAAATCATGTTTACATTCCGGTCCTCAACCTGGTGCGTATTGTACGGTTTGCGGTTGTCCTTCCAATTTTCGGTGAAATACTCCGGGTTGATATCTTCGTTCTGGGTCTCGTTGCTTCCGCAGACGCTGACGATGTTTCCGTATGCATCCTGTTGTATAATCATATCTGCGTTCCGCGGTGCGTTTGACGCATTCTCATCGGCATAGACCAGCTCCCAGCTGGATTCGAGATGGCCGTCTTCGTCGCGGATGGTACCCGTCTGTGTGAAGGTTCCATCGACATTGGCAACGCGGGTGCCTTTGACGGTATAGCGTTCGCTGTAGTGCCGCTCATAGGTTCCTTTGACGAAGCTGTCGTCGTCGCTCCGGAAGACATTGTCAACGATTTCCTCTATATTGTCGTGTGTACTTGTTTCTTTGAAATGATAGGTTTCATCCTTCCGGTAGGTTGTCTCTTCCTCACTTAAGGGTTGCCCCTGACCTTTTTCACCTTCCGTCTCTGCGATGGTTTCCGTCTGCTGGGTTTCTACCGGCGGCTCGGAAGAAGCGGAGTCTTGCTTTGCACAGGCCGAAATGTCCAGAAGCAGCACACAGCAAAGCAGGGCGCACAGTGCCCGACAAAAAGAACGTTTCATACGCGTTTCCTCTTTTCTTTCTGAATCTGGTGGAACGTTTCCATGGACATGAAAACATTATAACAGAAACCATCCACTCACTTTCGATACGTTTCGGGCGGCTGGTATGTATAGAGTAGTAACATAGGTAACAGGTAGAGAAGAGACATAGGTAACAGTTTTTGCTAGAAT
>CAKTQE010000056.1 GCA_934593275.1 uncultured Oscillospiraceae bacterium
GTAATATTGGGAAGCGTTACAACATATTCGCTCAATCTTTCCACTCCTTCCCGGCTCCGGGACAAAAACACGGAAGCCATCTCTGGGTTTATTATACCAAAGAGGGGTAGAATATCAAGGGAGAAAAATAAAAAGAAAATTTCGAAAAAAACACTTGCTTTTTTCAGGAATCTTTGCTATTATATCTAGGCGTTCGAATTGGGCGCAATAACGATTACGAATTGTTCAGATGGGAGGTGCAATGAATGGCGAAGTGTGATTTTTGTGGCAAGGGCGTAACCTTTGGTATTAAGGTTTCCCACTCCCACAGACGTTCCAACCGTGCCTGGAAGCCCAATGTCAAGCGGGTCAAGGCCGTTGTTAATGGAACTCCCTGCCATGTGTACGCTTGTACCAGATGCCTCCGTTCCAATAAGGTTGAGCGGGCCGTCTGATTCCCTTGGCTGATAAATACGCTGCCGATCACAGGCAGCGTTTTTATTTTGCCTTTCCCGGTGGTCGTGAGAAAAATCCGATTTGTTTTCCAAATTTCTTTCAAAAACCTGTTGACTTTTTGAAGAAACAATGGTAAAATGACTCAGCCGCATCGAAGGGGCTTTAAGTGCTGTGCAAATCAGCCGCCTTTAGAGCGAGACTACACAATTAAAGTAGGTGAAATTTATGAAGGCAGTTTTTGTTACCGGCGGTAAGCAGTACACTGTAGCCGAGGGCGATGTTCTGTTCATTGAGAAGCTGGCTGTTGAAGCTGAGCAGACCGTGAAGTTTGACCAGGTCCTGGCTGTGCTGGACGGTGAGAACTCCAAGATCGGTGTCCCCGCTGTAGAGGGTGCTGTGGTGGAGGCCAAGGTCGTAAAGAACGGCAAGGGCAAGAAGCTCGACGTCATCAAGTACAAGGCGAAGAAGAACGAGAAGACCCACATCGGTCATCGTCAGCCCTACACCAAGGTCGAGATCACCAAGATCGCTCTGTAATTTTAGAGTATGACCAAGATCGAATTTTTTACCGAGGACGAGCGGATCACCGGATTCTCCGTCTCCGGTCACAGCGGCTATGCCGAGGCAGGCAGTGATATTGTCTGCGCTGCGGTGTCTGCCGTTGTCGCTATGGCTGAGGCCACCATCAATGATGTGTGCGGTGCCAAAGCCAAGGTCCGGGTGAAAGAGGCAGATGCCCGCATTACCCTGACCCTCCCCACAAGCTGCGATGAAGAAGAAAGCGTTCAGGCGGTTTTGGCCGGTATGATGCTCTATCTTTGCAGCCTGCGGGACGAATATCCCGACAACATCGAAGTTTTGGAGGTGTAATACAATGCTGAAGATTGGTATTCAGTTCTTCGCTCACCACAAGGGCGGCGGTTCCACCAAGAACGGCCGTGATTCCGAGTCCAAGCGTCTGGGCTGCAAGCGTGCTGACGGTCAGTTCGTTCTGGCTGGCAACATCCTGGTTCGCCAGAGAGGCACCCACATCCATCCCGGCACCAACGTTGGTATCGGCAAGGATGATACCCTGTTCGCTCTGGTTGACGGCACCGTCAAGTTTGAGCGCATGGGCAAGGATCGTCGGAAATGCTCCGTTTACGCTGAGCAGTAAGACAAGCCTAAGAAACGAAGGACTGCTGCGTAATAGCGGCGGTCCTTTTTTTAAACCTGGGTGGCAGAGAAAAGGAAGCGGAAATGCGCCGCTTTTTCTGTGTCACCCGCCGGATAACGATGGAGGTAAACTATGTTTGTAGATAAAGTTCGTATTACCGTCTGCGGTGGACGGGGCGGCGACGGTGCCGTGGCGTTCCACCGGGAAAAGTATGTGGCCTCCGGCGGACCCGACGGCGGTGACGGCGGCCATGGCGGCAGCGTTATTCTCCGGGTCAATGACAATCTTTCCACCCTGCTGGACTTCCGCTATAAGCGCAAGTATTCTGCTCAGGCGGGCATGAATGGCCTGGGCCGGAACATGAGCGGCAAGCGTGGAGAACCCCTGGTCATTGAGGTCCCCCGGGGTACCGTGGTGCGGGATGCGGAAACCAATCAAATCATTGTGGATATGTCCACCGGTGAAGATTTTGTCATTGCCAAGGGGGGCCGTGGAGGCTGGGGCAATGCCCATTATGCTACCGCTACCCGGCAGGTCCCCCGGTTTGCCAAGGTGGGTCTCAAGGGCCAGGAGCGGGATGTGATTTTGGAGCTGAAACTTCTGGCCGATGTGGGCCTGGTGGGCTTCCCGAATGTGGGCAAATCTACTCTGCTCTCTGTCACCTCCAATGCCCGGCCCAAAATCGCCAACTACCATTTTACCACCCTGTATCCCAATCTGGGCGTGATTTACGTGGATGAGGGCGTGTCCTTTGTCATGGCAGATATTCCCGGCATTATTGAGGGTGCCGCCGAGGGTGCCGGTCTGGGCCATGATTTTCTGCGGCATATTGACCGGTGTCGGCTCCTTGTCCATGTGGTGGACGTTTCCGGCAGCGAGGGCCGGGACCCGGTGGATGATTTTAACGCCATCTGTGACGAGCTGGGCAACTACTCCGTAGACCTTTCCAACCGGCCCATGATCGTTGCCGCCAACAAAATCGACCTTCTGCCTCCGGACAGTGACAATTTGCAGCGGCTTCGTGCCTGTGTGGAGGCGGCGGGATGTGAGCTTTACGAGATTTCCGCCGGAACCACCCAGGGTACCCGGAACCTGATGCGAGTGGTGGCCGAACGGCTGCGCACCCTGCCCCCGGTAACCATTTACGAGCCGGAGTATGTAGAACAAGCACCGGAGGCCGGGGATCCTCAGGAATTGACCATTGAGCATCTTGGTTCCACCTGGATGGTCACCGGCGTGTGGCTGGAACGGCTGGTGCAGAACATCAATTTTGATGATTATGAGTCCAGAAACTACTTTGACCAGATGCTCCGGAAATCTGGTCTCTTTGACCGGCTGGAACAAATGGGCATTCAGGACGGAGACACTGTGGATATTTACGATTTGCAGTTTGAATATATGCGATAAGAAAAGGGCCTGCCGTGATTGGATTTCACGGCAGGTCCATTTTTTAGGGTTTTATTTTTTCTCAATCACCGGCGTGGGCATATCATCGTATCCAAAGACCTCCCGGACCTTTTTGTAGATTTCCGTATAGGTCTTTCCGTTGTCCTTATAACGCCAGCCCGCACCGGCGTAAGGCTCTTTTCCGTAGAAATTGGTCACACAGTCCGGGTGGATTTCTTTGAAAATCTTCTGCTCCGCCGCCGGGACCCGGGTCTGCTTGCACATGAACTGCTCCAAAGGCAGACCGTCCAGTGCTTTTAAATCCGAAACCTTGGAATAGCAGATGTTCAGGTTTTTCAGGTTTTCACAACCGGCCAACGGCTCGATGGATTCCAGCTTGTAGCAGAAAGCCAGTTCCAAAAATTCCAGTTTTTTGCAATTTTCAAAGCCATTTAGTTCTTTCACCGCACAGCCGGAGGCAATCATAATTTCCAGGTCCGGCATATAGGCGACAAAGCTCAGATCTGTCAGAGTTTCATTGTGGCCGATGTCCATATATTTGGTGCGCCAGCAGTATTTGAGGTTTTCGCAGGTGTCATCAAAGACGTTATAAACGGCCCGGATGGTTTCGGCATTGGTCATGGTGCTGTACTTGCCGAACTGGATTTTCCAAACCAGCTCTGTATTGGGGTAGTCCGCCCGAATGGTGGCCATGGTTTCATTGTCCAGGCCGCAGTTGTCCAGAATAAAGGCATCACAGCCGGTCATAATGGCCAGGGCCTGCCGCAGAGCGGGTATGTCCGCTTCTGTCAGGGAGAGATTTTTAAAGGAGACCTGGCTGTCGTTGGTGGAGATTTCCTTGCCGAACAGGGTGAAAGTGTAGTGAAATTTGGCGTTGGGGGCGGCGTTGATCAGGGTTTCCACATCGGCTTGGCTCAGGGCGGTGGTGCCGCCGGAGGTCATCAGCTCCACGGTTTCAAGCTCCGGGAGCCTGGCCAGGGTCTCAGAGGCGGCCACGACCTGACCGGAGGACAGGGCGGACAAATCCAAAGAGGTGGTATCGGCGGTAAACTCCTGTCCGGCAAGACCCAGGGTATAGCTGATTTCCAAATCCGGATAGGCGTCCGTCAGCTTCTGCAATTCTTCCGCAGTCAGGCTGGTCTTCGGCAGGGTCAGCTTTTTGGTGTCCTTTAAAAAGGCCAGATTGGTCATCAGACTGTCATAGTCCGTTTCCTCGGCAGTCAGGGTGATTTCCGGGGTGCCGTGGGCCACCTCTTTTTTGCCAAGGGACACGGTATAAATCACTTGGACTTCCGGATGGTTCCGGGCGTAGACCTCCAAAGCCGGATAAGCGGTGGAGCCAGTGGCATCCAAAAGAGTCAGATTTTTATAATTTTCCAGCTCTCCTACATTTTCGTAGGTGACCACCATTTGCAGCTCCGTGGCAAGATAAGCGGGGTTGGTGGTTTCCGGCGGCTGGGTGGTATCCTCCACCGGATCAGCAGAACCGCCGCAGCCGGATAGAGCCAGCAGCAGAAGTGTTACGGCAGCAATAGAAATAAATTTGCGCAAGCCCATGGGGTAATGGCCTCCAGTAAACAAAAATCATTCCTTACTATACCACATCCCCAGGAAAAAAGCAAGAAATCACAAGGAATGCTTTAAAAATTAAAAAATTCACTTCAAAAGGTGTTCTTTGCTGCTTTATTTTAGCAGCCACTCATAATCCTGCCGACAGTCGATGATCCAGTCTACGTAAACAGTATCATCCCTGATCTGATAGAGAACCAGAAACCAGTTTTTGACGGTCAGCTTATGATACTTGTTGGGTGGGATAAAGTCTGCATAGAGAAAGGGATACCTCTGGGGAAGAAAGCGAAGGGACCGGAACTCCTCTATAAATCGTTTTTTCAGTTCTACGGCAGCACTCTTATTTACCTGGGCCAGAAAATAAATGTGCTGCCCAAGCATTTGCTTGGCCCGGTCTGAGATGATGACTCTGTATTCCATGTTCAGCCCTCATTCAGAAGATGGTCCAGGTAGTTTTCCAGTTCCTCAATAGTGCAGCCATTTCGCCCTGCGGCCCGGTCCTCATCTACATTCAGAAGCTGTTCCCGCAGAGAGAGCATTTTTTCCCGACGGGTAAAGCTGTCAATATCCATAACGACCAAATCACCCTCGCCGTTTTTGGTTAAATAGACGGGGGCTTGAGTCCCACGGCACAGCTCTGCTATTTCATTATAGTTTTGCCGGATTGCGGCAGAAGGACGGATGTTCATGGAATGACCTCCTTATAGCTGAATTCTAATATTATTATATACAGATATTGCTACGCTGTCAATGGCAAACTGGTCAACAAAAAATGACGCTGGGAAAATATAGTTTGCATTTCTACAAGAAATTCATGCATTTATAGGTGCTTTTTAGAGAAAATGTTCGAACTTCTTTTGCTTTTCAATATAACGATCCCCGTGAGCGGTTCAGATTGCTCACGGAGATTCTGACTTTAATCGCGCTTGAAGATATCTCGGGTATAGACCTTCTCAATGACGTCATCCAGACAGGTGTCATAGCGGTTGGCAATGATACATCCGGACTTCTTCTTGAATTTCTTCAGGTTATTTACAACGTTGCTGCCAAAGAAAGTATCCCCGTCCTTTAGTGTGGGTTCGTAGATGATCACCGTGGCCCCCTTGGCCTTGATGCGCTTCATCACGCCCTGGATGGCCGACTGCCGGAAGTTATCGGAGTTGGCCTTCATGGTCAGCCGGTATACGCCCACCACGATTTCTTTCTCTTTGTTGGCGTTCCAGGCATCGTTGGCCTCATAGCCGCCAGCAATTTCCAGTACCTTGTCGGCAATAAAATCCTTCCGTGTCCGGTTGCTCTCCACAATGGCACTCATCATGTTCTGAGGTACGTTGTCGAAGTTTGCCAGCAGCTGCTTGGTGTCCTTGGGCAGGCAATAGCCGCCATAGCCAAAGGAGGGATTATTGTAGTGGGTGCCGATCCGGGGGTCCAGGCAGACACCGTCGATGATGTCCTTGGTGTCAAGACCCTTGGTTTCGGCATAGGTATCCAATTCATTGAAATAGCTGACCCGCAGGGCAAGATAGGTGTTGGCGAAAAGCTTCACCGCCTCGGCCTCGGTAAAGCCCATGAACAGGGTATCGATGTTCTCCTTGATGGCACCCTGCTGCAACAGGCTGGCGAAAATCTCCGCCTGGCCCCGGGTTTCCTCATCACAGGAGACGATGATCCGGGAGGGGTAGAGATTGTCGTACAGGGCCTTGGACTCCCGCAGGAACTCCGGGCTGAAAATAATGTTTCCGGTATTATATTTCTTCCGGACGGAGGCGGTATAGCCCACGGGAATGGTGGACTTGATGACCATCATGGCCTTGGGGTTCACTTTCAGCACCAGCTCGATAACGGACTCTACAGCGGAGGTATCAAAGTAGTTCTTCTTGCTGTCGTAGTTGGTGGGAGCGGCGATGACCACAAAGTCCGCATCCCGGTAGGCACTTTCCCCGTCCAGAGTAGCGGTGAGGTCCAGGTCCTTTTCTGCCAGATACTTTTCAATGTACTCATCCTGAATAGGGGACTTCCGATTGTTGATCAGTTCCACCTTTTCCGGAATGATGTCCACAGCGGTGACGTGGTTGTGCTGGGCCAAAAGGGTGGCAATGGACAGCCCCACGTAGCCCGTACCGGCCACGGCGATATTGTACCGCTTGCCGGGGGCAGCCTTGGGCCTTGCCTCCTCTACATAAAGCGTTGTCACATCAAAATCCAAAACCCGGGCCAGGGACTCCAACTGCTCAATGGAGGGCTTGAAGGTCCGGTTCTCCATCTGCCCGATCATCGACCGGTTCATGCCGGTAGCCTCGGAAAGCTCCGCCTGGGTCATGCCCTTGGCTTTGCGCTGTTTTTTGACGGTATCCGCCAGAAGCTGGAACGAAAATGTTTTCATAAGTGTGGACTCCTTCGAAATGATAGAATTTATATCATTATGGTTCTGAAATTAAAAACTATGGTTTGCAATGTAGAAGTATTCTATCATATTTCCGGACTAATGGCAAGAGGTGTAAGACATATTTTTGAGCAAAACCATTTAGAAAATCACTTCTGAAAACTTAAATGATATTAATTATATCATCTTGCGTGCTCCCCCTGGATATGTCGGAGAACACAGTCCATGAGATATCCCACCGCTAGCCCCTGCTCCTCCTCGCCCATGCCCTCTGGCGGGCAGAGCATGGAAACATGGAGGATGGATGTATCCGGGGTCTCCTCCGTGACGGCGAAAGCGAACCGGCTGACATGACCCAGAATGGTTGCCTGTACATGGATGTCTCCAATCAACGCTTGCTCATATTGGCAGTCCATTGAATCCAGCACATCGAAAATCCCATACACCACCATACGCCGGGAATAGGGAACATTCTTTTTGAAATGCAGCATGGCCGCCTCCTTTCCTGGAAAGAAACGCTCCGTCCTACCAAGCAGGACGGAGCGCATTTTTATGACTGGCAACGCTCCGCCTGAAATCAACCGTTCCAGGCCCTTACAGATGCAATGGCTTGATTGTACAGGGAAACCACGGTGTCCTTGTTGGAAGCATTGAACATACAGCCTACCAGATAGCATTCTCCGTCGATCATGGCCGAGGCGTAGCTGAAATTCTTGTTGGAGATGGTAAAGTCATAGGCCAGCCATTCCGCACCGCCGGAGGAGAAGGTATAGGTCTTGTTATTGGTGCCGCTGACACGCTTGTTGTAATCGATCACGTCCTCCGGCGAATACAGACCGAATTCATAGGCCTTTCCGATTTCCACGGCGCAGCCCTCTCCGATGGCGGCGTTTCGGTCTGCCTGGGTGGGGTAGAGGAACAGTTCATGGACGGTTTCAATGCCGTATACATTCATTTCCACCTCCATATCCGCCGCGCCTCCCTGTACCAGGGACTCGTCCGCAATCACCTTGACACCGGCCCGCTGGGCGTAATACACCTTATGGGTGCTGTCAGGGGTTCCCTTGCTGCGGAAAGACCGGATAATGGATTGCATTTCAGCCGCCGCTGCCTCATCGCCTTTTGGATAGGCCGCAATCAGAAAATAACAGCCGCATTCGTACCCGTCCACCGCCATGACCACCATATCCATGACCGTGCTGTCAATGTCCGTGGCCTCAAAGTAGATCTGGTAGGCATCCGCAGTTCCTACCTCATCCGGCCCGGCGGTGAGAATGGAATAGTCGGTCACTTTCCAGTCCTCCATCAGTGCGGCAACGATGGCTTCCCGCTGGGATTCCACATCGGAAAGGCCGTAAATGGGGCCGTCAATGTTCCAGAAATAGTCCGTCAGAATGGCGCAGCCCTTCTGCTGGTCAACAAAGCTCAGGCCGCTGGAAGATGGCGTATAGCCTGTGGGGATCTGGATCGTGGCATTGAGAGATACCAGGTCCCGCTGGGTCATTTCCACACTGGGGGCGGTGGATTCCACCGTAGGCGCGGTAGTGTCTGCTGCCTGAGTGGGAGCCAGGCTGATGGCCGGTGGGCTTTCCACAGGGGTATTGCCGCTGCCGGTGGGTGCTTCTTTTTTGCCGCCGGAGAGGGCAATGGGGAGGATGATGCAAAGGGCCAGCACTGCCAGCACCCCGCCACCCGCAACAAAGGCGACGATGGGTTCGGCTTTCAAATAGGCCAGAAGCCTTTGGAAAACAGAGGAGTTTTCTACTGGGATATCTGTGCGGTGTTCAGGAGATGACTGTCGGGCGTTTTGTTTGCGCGCAGTTGTCTTGGCGCGTGGACTGAGACCTGCTGCCACCTGCTCTTGTATAGATGGACGGCCATTCAGAGCCTGGATGAAAGCTTCCATGTTGGGAAAACGGTCCTGAGTCCTGATGGCCAGGGCTTTTAGAATAGCGTTTTCCACCTGGCCCGGTATACGGACCCCCAATTCGGAGGGAGGCTTCAGCCGGTCGCCGTGAATACGCTCTATGGAATCCGGGGGCAGCTTTCCGGTGATGCACCGGTACAGCGTGGCCCCCATGGCATATACATCCGTCCAAGGACCCTGGTTTCCGTGGCTGGAATACTGTTCTTCCGGGGCGTAACCGTGCTTTAAGATGACCGATACGCTTTTGCCGTCTCCCGATGCAAATCTGGCAGCACCAAAATCCAGCAGCCGACTTTCTCCTGTGGATGTAATATAGATGTTGTCGGGGCTGATGTCCCGGTGCAGCAGGTTCATTCCATGGACCTGAATCAAAGCCTCCATAATGGGCTGTAAAAAGGCAATGGCCTGGCTGTAGGAGATTTGATCTCCGTTTTTCGACAGATAGGCTTTGAGACTCATGCCATCGATGTATTCCATGACGAAGTAGGCCGTGCCGTTTTCCTTGAAATAGTTCTGCACCGAGACAATATTGGGGGTGCTTTGCAGCTTGGCAAGAATTTTTGCTTCCTCCAAAAACCGCTCCATGCCATACTTGTATTCCTCCTCCACACGGCCGGTCAGTGCCACGGTGTAACGGTCAGCATGCCGTGTGGCCAGTGCGGAGGGCATATATTCCTTGATGGCGACTTTGATTTCCAGGGTCAGGTCATACCCCAGATAGGTGATGCCAAACCCGCCGATGCCCAGCACTTTCCCCACCAGGTATCTGCCGTTTAAGATGGTTCCCAGAGGCAGGGCCAGATAGGGCTGCTCCTGGTTCTCATCGAAGCCGCAGCGGGGACAGGGCTGTCCAGGCTCCTTTTCTGTAAAACAGCCATAACAGATACGTTCCGGATTCATGGTGTCACCTCCTTGATTTCCGCCATTACGAACAGGTCTTCCGATACCTGCCGCACCCGTTCCACATGCCGCAGAAGCAGTGCTTCCAGCCATTGTTTTCCGTTGGCCGCCTTGAGAAACTCAATTTGAACTTCCAGCGGCTCTATGTAAAACGTACCCCTGTAGGCAAGATACCCCTCGCCCTCGGATAGCACCGGGAGCTGCCGGGACTCTACCATGGTTCCCTCTGCGCTCAGGTGGAAGATAGCTGTCAAATTCTGAATGTCACCACTGCACTGGGCTTTCTGAATGCTTCCGTTTTTGAAACAATACGCTGCCATGGCTCACTCCTTGGTCACGACAAATCGGTTGGCGTTGTCGGCTAAGTAGAAAGTATCTCCGGCGTAGATTTTTTCCGCCACATTGGCCGTCAGCTTTTTGCCGTTGCCCAGGAACGTGCCGTAAGTGGAGCCAAGGTCCGTAATGACAAAGCAGTCCTGATTCCGGTCATAGGCAATTTGGCAGTGCCGTCCGCTGATGCCTGGTGTATCCCGGTCAAATACAATATTGCAGACCGTTGGATCCCGGCCAAGGACCACCTTTCCTGTCAAAAGGTCAAAGTGCTGCCCTGCGTATTTCCCCGTTACACCCAGCAGCGTAGCCCCCTTTCCGGCAGAACCCTGACCCCTTTTGGAAGGTCTGGCTCCGGCAAAAGAGGGGATACGCTGGCCGCTTTTCTGTGTTGCCAACAGAAGAATACCCCCTGCCAGTGTCAGAATGCCCATGGGCAGGAATACATAGGCAAACCAGGAGGGAATGCGGGAAAGACCGCCACTTGCCATGGCGTATGGGATGTGTTCACTGTCCAGGATTTTCACCAATTCCCCGGAGGTAATGGCAAAATTGACTCCCTCGCTCTTTCCCTGTTCATCCACCGCGCCGGAGGCGTTGATGCCGATCAGGAAGCCCTGTTCGTCCACCAGCGGGCCGCCGGAATTGCCGTGATTGATGTATACGTCCATCTGAAACGCATCATAGGTACTCCAGGCCGGTTTGGTGCGCTTGCTGATAATGCCCCGGGTCAGGGTGATGTCGTTTTCGTCATAGGTGCTGAACTGCTGGCTGTTGCTGGCCACCCCCGGATACCCCAGCGCATAGGCGGTATCGCCAATGGAAACAGCGTCCGCATTCTTAATGGTGATGGGCTTCCGTTTGTCCGTTTTAGAGGGCAATTTGATGATGGCAATGTCCTTTTCGGTGGACGGGGAGTAATAGACGACCTCTGCGGAAACATACTGGTTTTCCGCCGCCGAGAAGTAGACCTGTACACCGGCGGAATACACCTGCCCCGGATAGGCCTTGGGGCCTAAGTAACCATAATCCACCACATGGCCGTTGGTCACAATATACTCCACCGCCTCGCCGGGCTTTCCGATGGCAAAGCCGGTACCCATGGCCCCGGCGGACTGGCCGTCGGTGAGCTGAAGATAGGAGTAAACCATCACAACGCTGTTCCGGGCCTCATAGGGGTCCGTGCCGCCTCCACCTGCTGCGCCCAGGATGCCCAGGATAATAAAGACTGCTCCCACAGCCAATAGGGCAATGGCTGCAATTTGTTTTTTGGCTGCTTTTTTTGTTTCCATTTATTCCTCCACTCCTTTACCGTGATAGTTTAATACGATGGCCGTATAGTTGTCCTGATTCGGTTTTCCAGCTGACAGAATTTTCTGCTCCAAGTTGTCACAGCACTCCTGGGGGGAAAGGGCCATGGCCTCCCGGATCTGCTTCCGGGTCAGCGTGTCGCTGACGCCGTCAGAGCATAGCAACAGGGTGTCCCCAGGCAGCAGGGGAAAAGGAATGCGGCTAAAGTCACAGATCACTTCTTCTTTGCCGATGTACTCCGAAAGGGCACCGGCCTGGGGGTCAAGAAAGGCTTCCTCTACAGGAAAAGCCCCATCCAAAGCCCGCAGAACCAGGACGTTTTGATATTCCTGCCGGATATTCAGACTGTAGAGTTTCCCCGCCCGCAGCAGAAACAGGTCGCTGTCGCCTACGTACCAGAAAGAAAGCTGGTTTCCTTTGACCTGCGCGGCAACCAGGGTGGTGCCGCCGTGACCTCGGAATTGCCGGTAAACCCTGGCACTGCGCTGCCGGATCCAGTGTACAACCTGGCTGTCCTGCGCCCAGGGGAAAAGGCTTACCAGCTCTGCTGCCGTTTCTGTGGCGATTTTGCCCCCCTCTGCCATGCCTCCCATGCCGTCACACAGCACGGCGAGAATACCCTCTGTTTCATAGCGGCCCATTGGGGAGATGCCGAAAGCGTCCTGCTGTTCTTCCCGGTTCCCCAGGCCCTGCAAATTGGCAAGTACCCATTCCGGTGGCTCCGGACATTCTGTATCGGGCCTTTCTGTCCCAAGGCGGTGCTTTTTCTTTCGCCCCAGAACCGTGAAGACTCCGGCCAACGCCAACAGAACCAGGACACCTGAAAGCACCATCCAGATGCGAATGGATGGGCCAGGGGGCAACGGGCGGTTCAGCCATGAAAGTACATGCTCCATGCCCTACGCCTCATTCCATTGGAAGTTCTCTCCGCACAAGGGCAGGAAAAGAAGCTGGCTTTTTCCCACCTCAATAATGTCGTAGGCCTTTAGAGGCCGCACCATTTCCACCTGCTCATCGTTGCAGTAGGTAATCCCTCGGCCCTGGCCGGGGGAGAGGGAGAATTTGTTGTGCTTTACGTCATAAGTTACCAGCGCATGGCTCTCTCTGGATACGGTGTCGTCATCCGTCAGGGCCACATCCATGGCTGCCGCCCGCCCGATGAAATTCCTGCCCGCTACCAGCTTGTAGTCCTTGCCACGGTTGGGACCGGCGATACAGACCAGAAATCCAACGGCGGGGTCAAAGCCGATTTTCTTTTTAATGATGCCTACGGTTTTCCCCCGGTCCGCATCCTGTGCAGCACCCCCAAGGGCGGCCACGGTTTTTCCCACCGGGCTGGCTGCCACCGTTTTCCCGACCCCGGCGGCCTCCTGGCAGTAGGGGCAGCTGTTAAATCGGTTCTCATCATAAAAGTGGCCGTTGTCACATTGTTTCATGGTGTTCATCCTCCTGAAATAAAAGTACGGGCTTTCCTGACACCCGTACTATACGGTTTCCGGAGCATTTTTTGCAGGCCGCTTTGGTGCCAATTCCGCAAAAAGACCCTGGCGCACCTGCGCCATTTTGCGTTGTGCGGGATGTTTCTGAGATTTGTTGCTCTTTATAACGGCTTTTTTCATTCATATGTATAAGGACTGCGGCGGTATCCGGGAGGGCGAAAAACTGCCGGAGTCGTTGAAAATCCTGGTAGGTCATGCTATAATGATTTACAAAAGTGCGGAAAGGGGAGGGCCTGGTACATGATGCTGAAAAAGGAATTTACAAACGTCAGCACCCTTTATGCGGTTGCGCTGCTGGGGGTGTTCACGTTCCTGTTTCTTGGAACCGAGTACATGTACGTGAACATGCTCTCCCTGACTGCGGGAGAAGAACAAACGGTGATCGCCCAGAACTATGCCTTGGGGTTCAGTGCCGTGGGCTTTTTCCTGTATCCGCCGGTTCACCGGTTTTTGAAGCGGGGGCCAAGGGGCGTGTTGCTGGCAGTCCTTGCCCTTGTGGCGGTGGGGTGTAATGTCCTCATACAGCGGCATTCTTCCTACGCTTCCACCTTGCTTTCCGGCATGACCTTGTTCCTTGTCCTGGGGCTTCTGGGGAGCCTGATCCACTACCTGTTTTGGAGCCTGGTGGCGGACCGGGACTGTCTGGCACGGCTTGTGGGCCTTTCTTATGGCCTGGGGATCCTGCTGCAATTTGTGAATAACAATCTGGCGGGTCTGCAAACCATAGAGGCCTGGATTTTGTCTTCCTCCCTGCTGGGACTCCTTGCCATATTGCCAAAGGCCGAAAGCCTTTCCTGTGATGCCCCTGCGGAAAGCCCCAGCCACGAAAAAGCCAACCGAAAACAGGTGGCTTCCGGTGTCCTTTTGATGCTGCTCATCGTTCTGATGGCCTGTATTTTCAGCACCCTGGACAATGCAGTCACCCTGCGCCATGGGGCGGATGCCAATATTGGCCAGTGGCCCCGGCTTCTGCTGGCGGCAAGCGGTCTGACCGCCGGGTTCCTGTTTGACATCCAAAAGCGAAAGTATATGACGGTGATGATGTACTGCATCATGCTGCTTTCTGTCATCTGTGTGGTGGTCCTCAAACTGGGCGGCTCTTTTCTGATTGGTCTGCTGGTGTTCTACTTTTCTGCGGGCTTTTTCGCGGTATTCTTTACCACCTGTTTTCTGGATTTTGCTTGCCGGATGCCTGATCCCTTGCCCTGGACCGGCATGGGCCGTGCCATGAATAACGTCAGTGCCGCTCTGCTGACCAACGGCTCCGTAGCCTTGCTGGTCTCCGACAGCAACGGTCTGGTGGCCATCGTTCTGACCCTTGGATTGTTTGTGGCCGTCAGCGTGATCATTTCCCTGTACACCGCATGGATGACTGCCCCGCCGGATTTACCCCAAGAGCCACCCACAGCCCCGGACCCTCAGGAAGCCTTTCGCATCCTGTCAGATACCTTGGCTCTGACCCCCAGAGAAATAGAGGTCTTTGACAAGCTGGTCAACTCAGAAGAAAGCATTCAGGAAATCGCTGACACCCTGTACCTCTCCCGCCGCACCTGCCAGCGGCATATCGCATCGATCTACGAAAAAGCAGGCGTCAAATCCCGCCTGGGGCTGTACCAAATCTATATCGAAAAGCAGCACAAAAAATAGCAAAAGAAACGCCGAAAGCCCTGCAAAAAAGGCTTTCGGCGTTTCTTGGCACGCTAAAAGGAATTCGAACCCCCGACCTTCCCCTTAGGAGTAGGCACGGGGTATTGACCACACGCACGATTTGTTCCGAAATCATGATATTTTATGACTTTATATGCCGTTTTATATCCGCAATTGTTTTTCTGTGTGATGGCATGTACGATGCTGTACGAGGTACTCTGTTAGCAAGCTGTTAGCGAGCCTCTGAAAAACCGATGTTTGGTTAACTTTCCGACTTGTCTTTGCTGGTACGGCGATATGATCCGGCTGCTTGCGTCATATGCAAGCTGCGTTTCGGCTCGTTCCTTTTCGGCTCGAAGCTGGTCAGGGGTTTTCGGTTTTGTCATTGTGATTGACCTCCTTTTTTTGATTTTGGGGATAAAAAAAGACCGTCAACTTTTCGCATAGTGCGACCAGTCAACGGTCTGATTTTCGGTATTTGTTTTTCCAAACTTGCTGGCGGCGAACAGCATTTCATGCTGTTTGCGGACGGCAAGTCCACAGGGGATAGCCGCTTTAGCGGCGCAAGGGGGTGTAGCCACCTTGACGGAAGGTCGTGACGAAACATTCTTGGTCATGCAGTTTCTTTCTGCTGACAGAGAATGAAGATCCGCAGGACGCACCATACTCTCGACAAGAGAGCACAGAAGTGCGCCCTTTAGTTCCTAAAGGGATTTTATCAGTTCGACAAACTGGAAGTTATCTATTTCTCCTCTTCGTTAAGACCTAGTTCATTACATATTACTTGCTATCCCTGATACCTTATTCTTTCTACCAGCGTTTCCTTTTTCAGATTACTGCTTAAAACACAGGAAAGCA
>CAKTQE010000057.1 GCA_934593275.1 uncultured Oscillospiraceae bacterium
TTTCTTTCACCTTTGGGCATCTCGTTTCTCTCCTTTTTGTCATTTGATGAGTTGTCCAAAATCATTATACCACATTCTTTCGCTCGGAATGACATGTCGGGAGGTGTTTCCATTCAACCGCACGGGTTGTATTCGCCACGGTGCCAGCCCCTCGCCGGGGCTGGATGGCGTTGGGTCAACGCCGCTACATTGTTCCGTATATGGGGTGGTACCATTCACCCGCACAGGTTGTAATTGCTACGTGGCGGGCGGCAGATTGCCGCCCCTACGTCAATTTACCACGTTTTCTGCATTTTACGAATGCAAAACCGGCGTTGAATACGTAAATATACGTCCGTTTTGCTTAAAATTGTCAATTGTCCATTGTCAATTCTTAATGTGTTCCCCGGACGATGGTCAGGCCCTGGGATTCCAGGTATTGGGCGGCCTGGGTGATGGTGGGGCATTCTTTGCCGGTGTCCTGGCGGACAGTGCAGATGCCCAGGTGGCAGACCTTGGCCCCCTCGGAGACCATACGTTCCAGCTTTTCCTGGAATCCTGCGTCGATGCCCGCCTCACAGCCGTTGCACCGGGCCATGGCCACCAGTTCCAGGGGTTCCTCGTAGTCCGCAAAGTGCCGGGTCTTGCCGTTAAAGGCCTTTAGACACCCGGCTCCGGTGCAGACACGGTTGGCATCCAGACAGTTTAACATGGCGATTTTCATTTGGCTTCCTCCTGGTTTTTGGGATAGTAGAGAATGCGCAGGATCCCCCGTTCGTCGGTGGATACCCGGGCCTCTACCTCGTAAACCTGGCGGATCAGCTCCGGGGTCAGAACCTGCCGGGGGGTACCCTGGGTGACGATCTGGCCGTCTTTCATTACCACAAGCCAGGTGCAGTACATGGCGGCAATGTTCAAATCGTGAACGGCGGAGATCACCGTTTTGTGGAGGCCTTTCACGATGTCCAGCAATTGCAGCTGGTATTTGATGTCTAAGTGGTTGGTTGGCTCGTCCAGAATCAGGCAGGGGGTCTGCTGGGCCAAGGCCCGGGCTAAAATCACCCGCTGCTGCTCACCGCCGGAGAGGGTCGAAAAGCTTCGTTTTGCCATGTCGGACATGCCTACGGTCTCCAGTGCCTGGGCTACAATGGCATAGTCCTCGGCGTTGTCCCGCTCCATGGTCCGCTTATGGGGGGAACGGCCCATGAGTACCACATCCTGGACGGAAAATTCAAAATTGTAGTAATTGTGCTGCGCCAGGACCGCAATGGTCTGGGCACTTTTTTTGTAGGAGAGTTCACGGATATCCGTGTCGTCCAGCCGCACGATACCGGCCTGGGGCTTCAGTACCCGGTATATGCATTTGAGCAGGGTGCTTTTGCCGCTGCCGTTGGGGCCGATGATGCCCACAAAATCGTTGTGGTCCACTTCTAGGGAAACACCCCGGAGGATGGGATTTCCGCCCAGTACCGCTTCAATGTCTTTTGCTTCCAGCTTCATCCTTCGCCACCTCCAAATCCGTAACGGCTCCGGGCCATCAAATAGATAAAGCAGGGCGCACCGATCATCGAGGTCAGAATGCCGATGGGCAGTTCCGTCCGATCCAGCAGTGTGCGGCAGGCAACGTCCGCCCACAGAAGGAATACGGCTCCCAGCAGAGCCGAAATAGGCACTGTTTTTTTATGGTCCGTTCCAAACAGCATCCGAACGATATGTGGGATCACCAGGCCTACAAAACCGATGATCCCCGCATTGTACACGGAAAAGCCCACCAGCAGGGAGGACACCACCAGATAGAGAATGCGCCAGCGGTGCAGATCGGTGCCCAGGGTCACGGCGGACTCGTCGCCTACCAGCATCAGATTCAGGGTGCGGTGCTGGGTCATAAAGAAAGCAACACAGACCAGTGTCACCGCCAGCATGGTGGGATTTGTATCCCAGCTGGCGGCGGCCAGACTGCCCATGGTCCAGCGGCCAACGGCGGCAATGGCGTTGCTGCTGTTGTTGATCACATAGAGGATAAAACTGGATACCGCCGAGCAGATGGAGGACAGGGCGGTTCCCGCCAGAATCAGCTTTACAGAGGTGGCTCGGCCTCCGATGTTTGCAAGAAACAGCACGCCCCAGGAGGCGGCAAGGGCACCCAGAAAGGCCATGACACCTACATAGTTTCCGCCAAAAACCGTGCCTACCCCCAGCAGGATCGCAAGGGTCGCACCCAGGGAGGCACCGGAAGAAACGCCCAGAATATAGGGGTCAGCCAGGGGATTTTTGACGATGGCCTGCATGACTACGCCGGAGATCGCCAGAGCGGCCCCAACGCAAATGGCAAGCACCAGCCGGGGCAGCCGGATAAACCAGACAATATCGCTGAGACTGCCGCTGCCGTAAAGCTCCGGGTCGCCGATTTTCAGCGTTTTATAGAGGATCACACTGTAAACATCTTTGACGGAAAGGTTTGCTGCACCCATGGTCACGGCCCAGCACAACGATAGAAACAGGATCGCTATTAAAAGGATAATCGCCACAATATACAGGGGCTTTCCATGAAAAATACCGTTTTTTAAGTCCATATGATCTTCCTATAGCAATCTCTGGGTATCGGTTTGCCGATACCCAGAGACAAATATTTTTGTGTATTACTGATACAGCTCGGGATACAGATTGGTAGCTACATCCAGAATGCCGTCAATGGTACGCATGCCGCTGCAATAGATGCCGGAAAGGTTGATGGCGAACACTCTGTTGTTCTTTACGGCATCCAGGCTGGCGAAAGCGGGATTCTCGGTAATCAGCTTTACCACCTGGTCACCGGCGTAGTCCACATCACCAACGGAGTAGCCGTCATACCAAACCATGAAAATGGCATCGGGATTGGCCAGTACCAGGTCTTCGGCACTGATATTGCCGTTTTCGCCGTGCTTGCCCACGGCCAGCTCCGCACCGCCGTGGATGGCAACGTTGCCGCCCAGTACATCCTCGCCGTACACACGGTAGGTGCCGCCCTCATCCTCCAGAACAGCGGCGGTTAGTCTGGTTTTGTCGGCCAGGTAATCGTCAATCTGCTGGACCTGGGCTTTCATGTCGTTGACAATGGCCTCGGCCTTGTCTTGCACGTCAAAAATCTCGCCCAGGGTCAGGATGTCCTGATATTCGTGCTCAACGGTCTGGGGGTTCTCGGCGGCCTTGCCACGGCAGGCACTGTTCAGGGACATGTAGGTGCCCACGTTCCGCTGATGCCAGAAGTCCACGTCGCCCAGACGTTTGTCGGAGAAAGTGGAGTACCAGCCGGTGATGAAGTCCGGATTCAGAGCAATGATTTCTTCCTTGCTGGGCATTTTGTCGTAGTAGTTGATGGTTTCAAAGTCGGCCTTCAAATCCTTCCGGACATCACCGTCCAGGCCGTAGGCACCCACGATCTTATCGGCCAGACCCAGAGCCAACAGGATTTCGATGTTGTCCTGGCTCTGCGCCCATACCCGCTCAGGGGCCTTCTCAAAGGTGTATTCCACGGGCTCCTTGGAGTAGTTATAGGTCTGAATGGTCAGGGGATAGACTGTGTGCTTTGCACTTTCGGTGGGGGCCTCGGTGGTTTCCACGGTGGTCTCCGCAGTGGTCTCCGGGGCGGCGGTGGTTTCGGGAGCGGTGGTGGCGGCGGGGGCGGTCTGGCCGCCGCAGGCTGCCAGACTCAGGACCAGCAGAGCTGCCAGGACCAGGGTCAGGATGCGTTTTGCGTTGTGCATAAAGATTCCTCGATTTCTTGTGTTTATTTTCAATCTCCAGGGGAGTTGAATGCGGTTTTACACGAAAAAAGGACCTGCCATCGGAAAAGACGGCAGGTCTACAAAGCAGAGGGGAAACCTCTGCATAGGTTCTGACTCCAGTTCCGGCGGAGACAATGGAGCCGCAAGGTATCCTGACTTATCCCAAACCGGGCTTCACAGTGACCGACTCGCAGGGCTTTGCACCCTATTCCCCTGGCGGCCCAAAGCCGCAGGCGGTTCCATGGCGATATTCAAAGCGTGTACAATATAGCACGGATGAAATCAGAATGCAATTCTTTTTTGATTGCCGGAGAAAATTTTTTTCACTGGTTTTCCTTGGAACCGGGCCAGAAAGGCTCCGGGCAGCAGCCCCCCCGCTGGCGGATCTGCAATTCCTGACTTTTGACGCTGACGGTGGTGCAGGGGGGGATGGAACTGGTGATAAACACGTTGGAGCCGATGACGCTGTCCCGGCCAATGACGGTCTCGCCTCCTAAGATGGACGCACCGGCGTAAATGGTCACATTGTCCTCAATGGTGGGGTGCCGCCGCTTGCCCCGGAGACTCTGGCCCCCACGGGTGGTCAGTGCGCCCAGGGTCACGCCCTGGTAGATTTTTACATGGTCCCCAATGACCGTGGTCTCTCCGATGACGATGCCGGTACCGTGGTCGATGAAAAAGTATTTGCCGATGGTGGCCCCGGGGTTGATGTCAATGCCCGTGACGCTGTGGGCGTGTTCCGTCATGATCCGGGGAAGCAGTGGCACCCCCTGGCAGTAGAGAATGTGGGCCAGACGGTAGACGGTGATGGCAAAAATGCCGGGATAGCAGTAGACGATCTCATCGGTGCTGTAGGCCGCCGGGTCGCCGTCGTAAAAGGCCTCCACATCGGTCTGGATCACCGCCCGCAGTGCGGGGATGGCCCGGAAGAATTCCAGACTCACCTGTTGGGCTTTCTCCTGGGCTTCCTGCTCGCTCAAATCCTGGTGGTATACCGCCGTCAACTGCTTTACCAGATTGTACATCACGTCTTCAATGAGCATGGAAAGATTGTGATGGGCATTGTACATCCGGAAATTCCGGTCCCGGCTGAATCCGGGGTAGACAATGCGCATGAGCTTTTGAATCATGTCGATGACCACGGCCTTGTCCGGATGGGCAAAGGGACTCATGCGGTCAATGCTGCGGCCATTGTGATAATCCTCCAGAATGGTATCCACAATGGCCTCTACCTGCTGCTCCATAGTAGCCATTAAACTGCCTCCTTTACGCAAAAAGCGGCCCGGAAAAACCGGGCCGCCCATAAAATCAGTCTTCAACACGACGAATCTCGGCCCCAAGGGCGGTAAGCTTTCCAATGAGGTCTTCATAGCCCCGTTCCACAAAGTGGATGTTTTCCACCTGGGTGTGGCCCTGGGCACTGAGTCCCGCAATGACCAGAGCCGCACCGGCCCGCAGGTCGTGGGCAAAGACCCTGGCTCCGTGGAGGGTATTGACGCCCCCAACGGTGGCGGTTTTTCCCTCAATGCGGATGTTGGCTCCCATGTGTTCCAGTTCCTCGCAGTAGCCGAAGAACCGGGTTTCGTATACGCTTTCGGTCAGGCGGCTGGTGCCTTTGGCCAGAGACATACACACACAGACCTGGGCCTGCATATCCGTGGGGAAGCCGGGATAGGGGCGGGTCTTGACGGTGGTCTGCCGCAAAGGCCCATTTCGGATGACCCGGATGGCATCGTCAAAGACGATGATTTTGGCACCCATTTCTTCCAGCTTGCTGGTGATGCACTCCATGTGCTTGGGAATCACATTCTGAACCAGGATGTTGCCCCCGGTGGCGGTGACTGCCGCCATATAGGTCCCGGCCTCGATCTGGTCCGGGATGATGGCGTAGGTGCCGCCTTTTAAGGTGTTGACTCCCCGGATCTTTACCGTATCCGTACCGGCACCGGTGATCCGTGCGCCCATGGTGTTTAAGAAGTTGGCAAGGTCCACGATGTGGGGTTCTTTGGCGGCGTTTTCGATGATGGTCTGGCCGGGAAGCAGGGTGGCCGCCAGCATGATGTTCACCGTGGCACCAACGCTTGACATATCCAGGGAGATCCTGGCACCGTGGAGACCCTCTTCACCGGGCTTCAAGGCAATGAAGTCTTCCCGTTCATCCACCTCCGCACCCAGGGCAAAAAAGCCTTTCATGTGCTGGTCAATGGGCCGGGAGGCAAAGTTGCAGCCCCCGGGCAGGGCCACGTGGGCCTTTCCAAACCGGCCAAGCAGTGCGCCCATCAGATAATAGCTGGCCCGCATTTTCCGAACCAGGTCCGCATCCGGGGCGGCGCACTGTACATCGGTACAGTCCAACTCCACCACATGGGGTTCCGGGTAGCTGAGCTTTGCGCCCATTCCCTCTAAAATATCCAGAAGGATGCGGACATCGGATATATCAGGTACGTTTTCAACACGGCATTTTCCGCTGACCAGCAGGGCCGCGGGCAGAATGGCCACTGCCGCGTTTTTGGCACCGCTGATGGTGACGGTCCCTTCCAGAGGGTGGCCGCCGTTAATTTCATATCTGGCCAAGGAACGATCCTCTCCTTGTGATAAATTCAGGGGTAGAACATTAAAATTCCAGAGTATTCTATCATAAAATAGAGAATTTGTAAAGGGAGATTCTTAGACTTCCCTTGAATCACCGGCGCAGACCCTTGGGATAGTGGTTTTTGACCTGGTTTCCGTCTCCTTTTCCCCAGCCGATGCTGTAGCCGTCCACCGTGACCAGGCACCAGCCCCGGAGGCTTCCGGGCAAAACGTCCCCATGGAGGTACTTTTCGATTTCCGGGCCTTGGACGCTCAGGGGCAGGGTGTTGGCAAGGCTCCGGAGCCACAGGGCCAGGGCGTGGGCAGGTTCCAGCCGGTCTTTTTTGAGTGTTCCCAGTTCCAGACCCGCCCGCAGCACCCGCAACCCCTGGAGGGCCGGGGTACCCAGAGGGGTTAAGTACAGCCGGTCCCCAAAGGTCACGGGAATGCCCTCCGGCAGCGTAAGCCTGGTCTCCTTGGCAAAGGCGACCCAGGGTTTGGGCAGGGCTGCCCCTTTTTCCAGCGGAATTTCCGGTTCTTCCCCCTCCAGCTTACGCAGCACCGCCCCAAAGTGTCCCTCACCCAAAAGCCGGTGGGGCCACATCCGGTAGCTGCCCTGGGGTCCCGGGGTGAACCAGGGGGCGTCCACCTCCTCCGGCACAAATTCCGGGTGCCGGTCCAAAAAGGCCGCTACGGCCAGTTCGTCCTCCTCCGGGGCAAAGGTACAGGTGGAATACACCAGCCGTCCACCGGGCTTCAGCAGCACCGCGGCATTGTCCAGAATTTCCGCCTGTCGGGCGGCGCACATTTCTACGGTCTCCTGGCTCCAATCCGTAATGGCGGCTTCCTCTTTCCGGAACATGCCCTCTCCGGAGCAGGGGGCATCCACCAGCACCCGGTCAAAGAAGCCCGGAAGCCGCTTGGCCAGGTTCTCGGTTTTTTCGTTGGTGACAATGGCATTGGCAACCCCCATGCGCTCGATGTTCCGGGAGAGGATTTTCGCCCGGGTGGGGCTATATTCATTGCAAAGAAGAAAGCCCTGTCCTGCCATCCGTCCGGCAATCTGGGTGCTTTTCCCCCCGGGGGCGGCGCAGAGGTCACAGACGGCCTCTCCGGGCTGGGGGTCTAAGAGGGCCACGGCGGACATGGCACTGGCCTCCTGCAAATAGTAGACCCCCGCCTCGTGATAGGGGTGCAGCCCCGGTCGGGCCTGGGGGTCATAATAATAGCCCATGGGTTCCCAGGGTACCGGCTCTTTTACAAAGGGCAGGGTGGGAACAGCCCCCTTTCTGGGGTCAAACCGCAGGGCCACCGCCCGGGGCCGCTCCAAAGACTCTAAAAACGCCGGGTATTCTTTCCCCAGCTGCTGCTGCATCCGTGTTAAAAATGCTTCGGGAAGCATAGGTAAACTCCTTTTAAAATGCTTTTTCCCTATCATAGCATAAAGCCCCAGGATTATCTACCGCCCGAAAGAAAAAAATCCTTGCAAATGAGGTTCAGGTGTGCTATGATACGGGAAGAATACTTCAAAAGCTGCGATTGGGCTGCCCTTTGCTGGTTTGCATTTCAGAGAGCGCGGGATGGTGAGAGCCGCGTATGTGCAGGAAACCGGGCTTTCTCCCAGGAGCTGCCGCCTGAAACACACAGTAGGGTTGGCCGGGTGACGCCGTTATAGGTCTGGGGCGTGTTTGCGTCCGAAAAGCGTGCCGTCTTGACGGCAAATGCGGGTGGTACCGCGGAAGGATCTCCTTTCGTCCCGATATTGGGATGGAAGGTGTTTTTTTATACAAAAAATGACCTTTCTTAACAGGAGGAAGAACCATGAAACAACAATTGGAAAGCATTCGGGAGCAGGCCCTGGCCGCTCTGGAAGAGGCTTCTACCCCGGCGGCTCTGGAAGAGCTGCGGGTCAAGCTGCTGGGTAAAAAGGGTGAGCTGACCGCCGTGCTGAAGCAGATGGGCAAGCTCTCCGCCGAGGAGCGGCCCGTCATGGGCCAGATGGCCAACTCTGTCCGCTCTGCCATTGAGGAAAAGCTGGAACAGCGGAAGCAGACCATCCACGCCGCCGCCCTGGAAGCCAAGCTGGCTGCCGAGGCCATTGACGTGACCATTCCCGGAGAGCAGTTTACCGTTGGCCACCAGCACCCCATGAACCAGGTGCTGCAGGAGATCAAGGATGCCTTTGTGGGCATGGGCTATACGGTCTACGAAGCCCCGGAGGTGGAGCTGGCGGATTACAACTTCACCAAGCTGAACATTGAAGAGGGCCACCCCTCCCGGGACCGCAGCGATACCTTCTATTTCACCGATGACGACTCCGTGCTTCTGCGTACCCAGACCAGCCCCATGCAGATCCGCTATATGGAGACCCACGAGCCTCCCATCTGCATGTTGGCCCCCGGACGGGTGTTCCGGAAAGATGAGGCCGATGCCACCCATTCCCCCATGTTCCATCAGATCGAGGGCCTGGTGGTGGCCGAGGACATCACCATGGGTGACTTGAAAGGCGCGCTTATCGCCATTTTGCGGAAAGTCTACGGCGAGACCGCCGAAACCCGGTTCCGTCCCCACCACTTCCCCTTTACCGAACCCAGCTGTGAAATGGACATGCAGTGCCACAAGTGCCACGGCACCGGCGAAATCGATGGCCAGACCTGCTCCACCTGCCACGGTGAGGGCTGGATCGAGGTGCTGGGTGCCGGTATGGTCCACCCCAAGGTCCTGGAAAACTGCGGCATTGATTCGGAGAAGTACACCGGCTTTGCCTTTGGCATGGGCCTGGAGCGGATGGCCATGGGCCAGCTGAAAATCAACGACCTGCGTCTGATTTTCGATAATGACGTTCGGTTCCTGAACCAGTTCTGAGGAGGGAAAAACAATGAAACTGAACAGAAAATGGATCAATGAGGACTTCGTGGACCTGCACGGGGTTTCCGATAAAGAATTTGTAGAGCGGCTGACGGTGTTCGGCCAAAAGGTGGAAACCTGGGAGCGGATGGATGCCGAAATCAAGAATGTGGTGGTGGGCAGAGTCCTTTCCATGGTGCGCCACCCCAACTCTGACCATATGTTCATCTGCCAGGTGGACGTGGGCCGGGAGGAGCCGGAGCAAATCGTTACCGGCGCACAGAACGTCCATGAGGGAGACCTGGTGCCGGTGGCCCTGCACAATTCCTACCTGCCCGGCGGCGTTCACATCACCAAGGGCAAGCTCCGTGGGGAAAAGTCCAACGGTATGCTCTGCTCCTTTGAAGAGCTGGGCCTGACCCAGAATGACCTGCCCGGTGTGTTTGCCGACGGCATCTGGATTTTGAATGACGAGGACTGCAAGCCCGGCGACGACATCAATCCCATCATCGGCAACGATGACACCGTGGTGGACTTTGAAATCACCAACAACCGCCCGGACTGCTACTCCATCATCGGCCTGGCCCGGGAGACTGCCGCCGCTTTCGGCAAGCCCCTGCGGCACCATGAGCCTGTGGTTCACGGCTCGGAAGCCGGTTCCATTTTTGAGCATTTGGATGTGGAAGTCCCGGCGGAGAACCTGTGCAACCGCTACACCTCCCGGATGGTGGCCAACGTGAAGATCGGACCCAGCCCCAAGTGGCTGCGGCAGCGTCTGCGGGCCAACGGCGTTCGGCCCATCAACAACATTGTGGACATCACCAACTATGTGATGCTGGAATACGGCCAGCCCATGCACGCCTTTGACTACCGCTATGTTTCCTCCGGAAAGATCGTGGTTCGGGAAGCCCAGGAGGGCGAGACCATGACCACCCTGGAGGGTACCCAGCGGGAGCTGAAACCCGGTATGCTGGTGATCGCCGATGAAACGAAGCCCATTGGTTTGGCTGGCATCATGGGTGGTCTCAACAGCGAAATCCGGGAAGACACCACCATGGTGGTGTTCGAGTCCGCCAACTTTAACGGCACCTCCATCCGTCAGACTGCCCTGGCCCTGGGTATGCGTACCGAAGCTTCCGGCAAGTTTGAAAAGAACCTGGACCCCATGCTGACGGTTCCCGCCGTCCAGCGGGCCTGTGAGCTGGTGGAACTGCTTCAGTGCGGCGACGTGCTGGACGGCATGATCGATGTGATCAACCACGTACCCCAGCCCAGAACCATTCCCCTGGAGCCGGAGAAAATCAACAAGCTCCTGGGTACCAAGATTTCCAAAGAGGACATGGTCAAGTATCTGGAACTGCTGGAAGTGCCGGTGGTGGACGATACAGTCCAGGTACCCTCTTTCCGTCCGGACCTGGTGCGGATGGTGGACATTGCCGAGGAGGTGGGCCGTTCCTACGGCTACAACGAGATCCCCGTGACCCAGTTCCGTACCGCCACCCACGGGGGCTATTCCAGAGAAATGAAGCTGGAAGTCAAGACCGGCACCCTCTGCCGGGCCATGGGCTACAGCGAGATCATTACCTATTCTTTCACCTCTCCCGCTGTTTTTGACCAGATCCGCATTCCCGCTGACTCCCCTCTGCGCAATGTCCTGCGCATCCAGAACCCCCTGGGTGAGGATACCTCCATTATGCGGACCGTGGCTCTGCCCTCCATGCTGGAAATCCTCTCCCGGAATAACGCCTACCACAACAAGGCAGCCAAGCTTTATGAAATCGCCACGGTATATCTGCCCCGGGAGGGCCAGGTCCTGCCGGAGGAGCCGAAGAAGCTGGTGCTGGGTACCTATGGCACCACCGAGACCTTCTTCACCTTGAAAGGCGAGCTGGAAGCCATCTTCTCCGGCCTGCGGATGAAGAAAGCGGAGTATACGGCGGAAAAGAACGACCCCAGCTACCATCCCGGACGCTGCGCCAGAATCACCGTAGACGGTGTGGACATTGGCGTTATGGGTCAGGTCCATCCCTTGGTTGCCGCCAACTACGGCATGGATTCCGAAGTGTTCTGCGCCGAGCTGAACCTCACCAAAATGATGGGCTTGCTGCTGCCGGAGCCTACCTATGTTCCCCTGCCCAAGTACCCCGCCGTCAGCCGGGACCTGGCAATCGTCTGTGACGAAGAGGTAACGGTTGCCCAGGCCGAAAAGGTCATCGCCGCTGCCGCCGGGAAGCTGCTGCGGGACGTCAAGCTCTTTGACATTTACCGGGGCGTGGGTGTCCCCACCGGCAAAAAGAGCATGGCCTTCTCCCTGGAACTCCGTGCCGACGACCGGACACTGACCGACAGCGACTCCGAGTCCGTCACCTCCAAGGTCCTGAAAGCCCTGGAAGACCAACTGGGCGCGATTTTGCGGTAATTTCCTTTCCCTAATAACACGCCCCCTGGCCCCATAAACCGTGGCCAGGGGGCGTTGCCTTGCCCTGTGCTTTTATACCCGTCAAATTGGTGGGGCAGGGCGTTTGTAAATCCTGCACTTTGCAGGCTGTCGCTTTTGAAGAATGTTTTGTATAATATGACCAGAATCAGAAACAGGAGGTAAACAATCATGGCATTCTCTCTCGACAGCAAGGTAAAGGACATTCTGAAGAATCCGGCGGCGGCAGCGGTTCTGGATAAGTACAGCCCCGATGCTTCCAAGAATCCCCAGATGAAGCTGGTTGGCGGCCTGACCCTGCGGAAGCTGGCGTCTTTCCCCCAGTCCGCATTCCTGAAGCCCCACCTGGAGGCCCTGGAAAAAGAACTGCAGGCAATTGAATAACACTTCAAAAGAAGCGGCTCCCGAATCGGAAGCCGCTTCTGACTGTTATTTTCAGATTTGTGGGACAAAGATTCCGGCGTTCTGACCGCCGTCGGCAAGAATGTCTACGCCGCTGATGTACCCGGCACCGGCAGAACACAGGAACGCCGTCAGCGCACCCATTTCATAGGGATGGCCCCAGCGTCCCGCCGGAATCAGTTCCAGCTGGTTTTCCGCAGTTTCCGGCTGATTGTCAATAAGCTTCTGGTGCATGGGGGTCAGATAGCAGCCGGGGGAAATGGAGAGGATGCGGCAGTGCTTTTCCGCGAACCGGGCAACATTCTTCTGGGTAAAGTAAATCACAAATTTTTTGGACATGGCATAGGCCAGACCGGCACGGAAAAACTCGCTTTCCTCATCCTCGGCCTCTCCGGCCAGAGCCAGCATTCTGTTGTAGAAGTCCGGCTGGTCCCAGCATTCAAAGGCCTGGGTCCATTCCTCGGTCTGGGGCATGGTATAGGCCGCCACAGAGGAAAAATTAATCATAACGCCGCCCTCGGCCAGAACCGGATAAAAGGCCTTAACCATGTTCACGGTACCCACTGCGTTGATCCGGATGATGTTCTCCGTACCCGTGTCACTGGGGGAAACGCCGGAGGTGTGGATCACCTGTTTGACCTCTCCCAAAGAGGCGGCGTAGGCTGCCAGGGCTTCCACCTGGGCTTCATCCCCAATATCCGTCTTGCAGATATAGCTTTCAATACCAAGTTCCTCAAACTGTTCCTTTGCGGCGGCCATTTTCTGTTCGTTCCGTCCGGCCAGGACAATGGCGGAGTCCTTGCCAAGCTCCTTGCAGATGGCCTTTCCCATGCCGCCGTGACCGCCGGTCACCACTGTGATGGTTTTCTTCATTTTTATACCTCCTAAGTTTTATGGGCAGCCCCCTTGCGGGGGCTGCCCGGGACGTTAGAAACAGGTCCAGCCGCCGTCACACTTGAGTTCTTCACCGTTGACGTAGCGGGACTGGTCACTGGCCAGGAACAAAATGGCATCTGCCAGATCCTCCGGCATGGCAAGCTCCCCGGAGAAGTCCAGAAGTTTGCTGGTTCTGCCAAATCCAAATTCATCGGAGGGCGGCATGACCAGGGGAATATCGGTCACCACGCCGCCGGGAGACAGGGCGTTGCAGCGAATGCCCTGCTCCATGTACATAAATGCCGTGTTTTTGGTAGCCGCCAGCACGGCCCCCTTACTGGCGCAATAGGCCGCGCCGGAGGTCTGGTGGGTGGCTCCTACGGAGCAGATGTTGACGATCACACCGCCGTCCCCCTGGGCAAGGTACTGCCTGCATTCCTCCCGCATTCCGTACATCAGTCCAAAGGTGTTGACCCGGAATGTCTCATGCAGCATTTCGTCTGACAAATCGGCAATGGCAGTGTTGTCATCCATGATACCGGCACCGTTGACGGCGGCATCCAGCCGACCAAAAGTCTCCACTGCCTTTTGAACCATGCCAACGGCTGTGGCGGGGTCACCCACGTCTCCGGCATACCAGACCATGGCACCGGGCATCCCTTTGCATTCCTCGGCCAGCTCTTTCAGCCGTTCTTCCCGGCGGGCGACTGCCACCACCTTGGCTCCCTCCTGGCAGAAAAGGGCCGCGGTGGCTCTGCCGATACCGGCGGAAGCACCGGTGACGATACAAACCTTTCCGTCCATTCTACCCATAAATTTCCCTCCTCAACAAAAAACCTTGCCGACGACCACCGCCGGAGAATCATTGCAGCCCACGGTCAGCTCCGCACCGTCGGGGACATCCGCCCGGACTGTGGCGAAACCGATATTCTTTTCCACGGTGTAGCCGTAGATGGTCTGGGCGCAGCGGCCCACTTCCACGCCATACCAGTACACCCGCTCCCAGATGGAAATGTCCTCTGTGGATTCCCGGGAGAATTCCAGACCCACCATCCGGTATTTGGGGTGGGCTTTCCGTTCCAGGGCGGCTTCTTTGCCGATGAAGTCTTTCTCCGTGGCTACAGCCCAGCCCAGGCCGCATTCGTAGGGACTCAGGTGTTTGAAGTCCTGTTTCAGGGCGAAGCCTTTCTCCATGGGAATGGAGCGGACATAGACCTCCAGGGTTTGCAGTTCCCGGCCACCAACACTTTCCACGGCTTTCAAAGCGGCATCGTGGATGGCCTGACTCTGGTCAAAGGCGGCGTAAATCTCATAGCCGTTTTCCCCGGTGAAGCCGGAGCGGTGGATATAAACGGGAATATCCCCGATTTTTCTTTCACAGATGGCAAACCGTTTCA
>CAKTQE010000058.1 GCA_934593275.1 uncultured Oscillospiraceae bacterium
AACTTTTTGGACAATGTGCAAAAATGATGGTGTAAACCATGTGATTGCACAAAGTGTAAACCATGTGAGTCTTGACAAGATTGCCGCCGCTACAGTGGGGGTACCGTATATCGGGCGATACCATTCATCCGCACAGGTTGTATTCGATACGTGGCGGGCGGCAGGTTGCCGCCCCTACGATACATTTGTTCCGAAATACCGTATTTCCAGCGTATCTATCATCGTTTTGCGTCCGTAAAATGTCAAAAAACGTTGTACGTTATCGTAGGGGCGGCAAATCTGCCGCCCGCCACGTTCCGAATAGAACCTGTGGGGGTGAATGATCCCCCCATCGGTCAATACCCAAGCTCCCGGCTGACCACGTTTCCGTCAATGGCGTTCAGGGTCAGCATGGGCTGGGTGGTGTAATTCGTGCCCTTTTCGTTGTAGCCCCATTTGTTGGGGGCAACGTCATACCAATCGCTGGTTCCCCAGAAATCCCAGACGGGGACGATGGTCCCCTGCAAGGAGCCTTTGTCCCGAATGCGCATCAGGGACAGGGAGACCTTGGTGATGTTTACGTCCATGCGGGTCTCCTTGCCGCTGTTTGCGTCTGTTTCGGTAAGGCTGAAGCCGCTCTTCGGCCCCGTGACCACCAGGGGAAGCATGGTATTCGCAATGGAAGCAATGTCTTCGAAAGGAAGAAGGGCTGTAGCGGATTCCTGAAGGATGGGTTCGGTGGAGGGGGCAGACCATTCAAAGGACAAGATGCCGTCTTTGCCTACACACATCCAAATGTACTCCAATGGCCAGTGTACAGAATCTGCGTTGCCCGATTCAGAACAACGGTAGGCCCAGTATTGGCAGTGGGTCACACCGGTGGAATCCCCATGTTGCTCGCAGACTCCGGAGACAGGAAAACCGTTGACCGTTGGAACATAAAAGAGGGACCATGTGCCCTTGCGGCTGTCGTCGGTGTTCTGATAAACAGCATCCAGGGCCATGTGGTCAAATCCAAGGGCCGCCATGAGCCGTTCTGCCTTTTCGATGGCTTCTTCTTTGGAGCAATCACCCCAATTTTCGTTTTCACTACCGTATTTGAATTTTTTCATGGTGACGAATGCGTCGGGAGTGAAATATTCGGAGGTGTTTCGAATGCTTACATCATATTCTTCACCGTCTACCGTAGCCTGTCCGCTAATGTGGGTGGGGTCATCAGAGTCGTAAAAGCCGTGGACAATAAGCTTTTCCTCCGGGGCTTTTTCAATTTCCGCAGTGTAATAGTCGTTCAATTCCTTGCGGCGTTGGGCCAACTGCTCCGGGGAGCGTTCCGGGCTGTCGGGGTCTGAATTCCATTGGGGAGAATTGATGTAATCCAACCAGTCCCGCAACTCTTGCTTGGTTAGTGTATGGCTGTAAAGCGGCTCCCCTTTCAAAAACACCTTCAACAGGTTGTCCACATCCTCCTGGGTAAACTCCCTGGGGGTCACAGTGGCGGTGGGGAGGGCCGTCCCCTGCTCTGCCACCACCTGGGCCTGGGCATCGATGGTGAGCCGCCCCTCCTGGCTGACCCAGTGGCCGGTAAAAGTTTCGGGAAGCAGATAGTCGGTTTGCTCCTGGGTGCTTTTTTGGAGCAGCATGGCCTGGTTCACACTGGTAGGTGCGGGACTTTCCTGGCTGTTCCCACAGCCAGGAAGCAATGCCAGGGCCAGACCGATGGCACAAAGGCTGGATAATCTCTTTTTCATGGTGACACATCCTTTCAAAGTTTTCCCACCCCGGCGAGGGGGCTGGCACCGTAAGACGATACGGATACAAATGTACAACGGAATACCCAATGTAGCGGCGATGATTCATCGCCATCCAGCCCCGGCGAGGGGCTGGCTCCGTGAGACGATACAAACATAAATGTACCACGGTTCCGGCCCGGAGGGCCGGATGGCGGCAGATTGCCGCCGCTACAGTGGGGGTACCGTATATCGGGCGATACCATTCATCCGCACAGGTTGTATCCGCTACATAGCAATTATAACCTAGTCCCTGGTTCCGGGTGGGATGAATTCAGGATACCATACTCGCAGGAAAAAGAGGTTACCGCCCTGTTACCGTTTGATTACCGCCGGCATTCTACAGCAGGATCCGGGCGGTGGTGCCGATGCCTTCGGTACTTTCTAAGTCCAGTGTGCCTCCGTGGGCCAGGGCTACTTCCCGAACCAGGGCCAGACCCAAACCGAAGCCGCCGGTGGATTTGCTGCGGGAGGGGTCCCCCATGTAAAAGGGTTCTGTAACCCGCTGCAAATCCTGGGGCGGGATGCCCCGGCCACGGTCTTCCACGGTAAAGCCTTTTTCCGTCCCCCGAAGCCAGATCATCCCGCCGGGGAAAGATGCCTTGGCACTGTTTTCAATGAGGTTTACCAGGGCACTGCAAATCAGGTCTTTATCCACAACCAATGTGGAAATCTGGCAGTCCGTATACAGGGTGACGCCGTATTTCTGGCAGACAGGCCGGGTCAGCTCCTGGGCCTGGGCCAGGAGGGCCGCCACATCGGTGGGGACGGGCTGGACTTTGCTTTTCATGGACAGCAGGGTCAGAAGTTTCCTCACCATGGTTTCCAGCCAGTGCAGCTGGGTATCCATGCTACCGAGCAACGCCTCCTGCTGCTCCTGGGGCAGATACAGGGTTTGCAGAGTGTTGACGTTCAGAAGCAGGGATGTCAGGGGCGTTTTCAGTTCGTGGGTAACTGCCCGGAGAAACAGGGTCTGTCGGGCGTTCTGCTCCTGGAGGGTGTCTACATGGGTCTCCACCGCCTGGGCCATGCGGTTAAAGCTTCCTGCCAGAAGCCCCACCTCGTCAGCGGAAGTCTGGGGTACCCGCTGGCCGTAATTTCCGGCGGCGATCCGCTCCGCTGCCTGGGAAAGTTTCGTAAGAGGCCCCAGGGCGTGGGAAACCATAAAGTACACCGCCCCCAGGCCCAGAAGTCCAATGGCCAGGGCCAGCAGGACGTAACGTCCGCTGAGCTGCCAGAGCTGCCCCTGAATAAAACTGGCATCCGCCACCAGGTAGATGTGGCAGGAAATGTCAAAGCCCGTGGTGCTTTGGCCCAAAACCAAATAGTTTTTCCCGCCGGAAGATACCCGCAGGCCCCGGCTGCTGCGTTGGGGCCAGTCCTGTTCCGGGGCAATGGGGGTGGAGGCGGTGAGGCACACCCCATCTACCACCAGAACACTGCCGGGAATGCCCTGGGCGCGAAAGCTGTAGGTTAGAAAGGCTTCCTGGGCAGGGCCTTTAAGTGCCTCCTCCGGGGCCTTGTAGAGAAGCTGGGAAAAGCCGGAAACCAGGCTATCCAGGGTCTTCTGGGTACTTTGGGTCAGCAGTTCATAGGACTGCTCCCGTACCTGCCACAGCATGGCCCCCGTCAGACTGACCGCCACCAGAAACAGCAGCAGGGCGCACAGCAGGGTCAATTTGAGTTTCAGTTTCATCGTTCCTCCAATCGGTAGCCCGCCTTGGAAACGGTTCGGATTTCCTGGGCCAGGTTCAGCTTTTTCCGCAGATTGGCGATCCGCACATCCACGGTGCGGATGTCTCCAAAGTAGTCCTCTCCCCAAATCTCATTCAAAATCCGCTGCCGGGAAACCGTGCGGTTCTTGTTTTTCATCAGAATGGTCAGCACATCCAATTCCAGCGGCGGCAGGGAGATCTCCGTCCCGTTTCTGCACAGCCGCCGGTTGCCGCTGTCCAGGGTCAGATCCCGGAAATGGTAGATTTCGCTCCATTTCCCCCTGCGCCGCAGCACCTTTTCCATCCGCACCATCAACGCCAGCATGTCAAAGGGCTTGGCAATATAATCCTCGGCCCCGCCCCGAAGCCCCTGGACTTCATGCTGGGCATCCCCCATGGCAGTCAGGCAGATTACAGGAATGTCATAGCTTTGCAGCTTGGGAAGCAGGGAAAACCCGTCCATCCCCGGAAGCATCATATCCAGCAGTGCCAGGTCATAGCCGTGGTCCTGTTCCAAGGCCCGAAAGGCTGTAAGGCCGTTGTCAAACACCGTGACGCGATACTCCGCACACTCCAAATTGAGCCGCACCGCCTGGGCAATGGCCCCGTCATCCTCAATCAGCAACACCCGATTTCCCATTGCGTTCCCCTCCGGTTTTTTCTCCATTATACCATAGCTTCCCAAAGGCGGGGTTACCAAAATATTATTGTTTGGGCGAAAACCCGTGAAAACTTCTTGCGCTTCTCATGAATCTGAAATATAATAAAGCAAAAAAGGAGTGTGGTTCCCATGATCTTTGTTTGCTACCCCAAATGCACCACCTGTCAGAAAGCCCAGAAGTGGCTGGACGAACAGGGCGTTTCCTATGTTCTGCGGGACATCAAAACAGAGAATCCCTCTTATGAGGAATTGGACGAGTGGTATCGCCGCAGCGGGCTGCCCCTGAAACGGTTTTTTAATACCAGCGGCCTGGTCTATAAGTCCCTGGGGCTAAAGGAAAAGCTGCCGGGTATGACCGAGGAGGAACAGCTGCGCTTGCTCTCTACAGACGGGATGCTGGTAAAGCGGCCACTGCTGGTGGGAGATCACAGGGTTTTGGTAGGCTTTCAGCAGGACAAGTGGGCACAGGCACTGCAAGAGGAACAGGACTGACGATCGCGGAAAGGGGCTATTTTATGGTTTGTAGTTGCTGCGGCAGAAAGAAAAGGCTGCTGGATATGTTCTATTCATCGGGGGAGGGGGCCAATAAGGTTCAGCTCTGCTCGGATTGTTGGGAAGTTGTGGAGAAAATGGAGTCTGACCGCCAGGGCGGGGAGGTTGAACTCTATGCCCTCCACCTCCACCAGCTCCAAAAGAAAGCAAAATCCCCAAATCCAGAATTTGAGGGCTGGCTGAAAACCCATTTCCCAGAGGAAGAAGCAGCCTGGTAAAGTACAATTGAAATCTGGCAGCCCGACAGGCGTAAACGCTTGTCGGGCTTTTTCCTTTTGTGGGAGTGTTTTTGCTGCCTACCGAAATAGTAGGAAAATAATGCTTGACAAATAGAGTCTCATGGTGTATGATACTCGCAGTTAGCAAAGGCTAACCGAAATCTCAAGGATGGCTCCCCCACACAAAAGCACAGGAGGTTGGACGGATGGAAGTTTTTAGAATACTGACTGCAATCAACGCATTGGCGGCCATTGCCCTGATTTCCATGGGCGTTGTGTCCATTCGCCACTGCCTGCGCCGGAGCATTCTCCATGGGAGGAATGGCCATGTCTGAAGAATTGCTGGTCCGGAACTGCGCCCCTACGTTGGCGGGACTGAAAACCGGGAATTTATTTTCCTGCCCCTATACCTGTCGGGAAGAAGTGCTGGATTTTCTGCGGCGGTTCAACCGCCGGTTGGGCCATAAGGGCATTCGTGCCATCCCCCTGCGGTTTTCCGGGAAAAAGGCACTGATCTACCTCTACCGCCCGTCCAGGCTGGAGGAGGACCTTTCCAATTCTCTTTCCGGTGCGCTGCTGCGGCAATGCGGCTATTCCTGCCAGGATGGAAACGGCTGTCTGCGAAAGCTTGCCCAACGGCTCCGGCAGCAGGAGGATTTTCCCCATGAAATCGGCCTGTTTCTCAGCTACCCGGCAGAGGATGTGCAGGGCTTTCTGGAACACCGGCCCTGCAAATGTACCGGCTGCTGGAAGGTCTATGGAAATGAGGAGAAGGCCCAAAAAACCTTTGCCATGTACAGAACCTGTACAAAAATCTACTGCCAGCAATACGCCAAAGGCACCAACATGGAACGGCTCACCGTAGCCGGCCAAACGAACAAGAAAGAAGGAACTTAAATTATGAAAGTTGCAGTTGTATATTGGAGCGGCACCGGCAATACCGAGGCCATGGCCCAGGCCGTTGTGGAAGGCGCGCAAAAAGTCGGCGCAGAAACAGAACTGTTTTCCGCCGCTGAATTTGACAGTGACAAGATGGACCTGTTTGATGCCGTTGCCTTTGGCTGCCCTGCCATGGGTGCCGAGGAACTGGAAGATGGGGAGTTTGCCCCCATGTTTGAGGGCTGCGAAAGCAAGCTCTCCGGCAAGAAAATCGCCCTGTTTGGCTCCTACGGCTGGGGTGACGGCGAATGGATGCGCACCTGGGAAGACACCTGCCAGAGCAAGGGTGCTGCCCTGGCCTGCGACAGCGTGATCTGCCAGGAAACCCCCGATGACGATGCCCTCACCGCCTGCCGCCAACTGGGCGAGGCACTGGCCGTATAACATTTTTTCCAAACCCTCTGTAAATGGATTTGTGTTGCCGAACTACCTCCTGATAAAATCCTATCCTTTTTCCAATTACAGAGTTTTCCCCCTTTATCGGCTGCCCCGTTCCCTGGGCAGCCGATGTTTGTACGCAAAACGCCCGACTTCCAAGAGTCGGGCGTTCAGACTGTCTAAAAAGCCCTTAAGGGCTTTTTAGACAAACTTTTGCAGTCTGCTGCGTGCATAAATTGTCCGCCTTTGGCGGACAATTTCCACACTTGCAGCCTGAGATGAATTTTCTGCCAGGTACGCGCCCCGGCAGAAAATGATTGGACTTTATTCGCAGACAAAGGTCTGCGAACTCTGCGAGGCTTTTTCTGCAAGCTAAACGCCCGACTCTCGGGAGTCGGGCGTTGGTATTGGCTTATGGGCGGCGGGGTTCGCCGTCTTCTTTTTGCGGGGCGTTTCTGTCCGCCAGTTCCTGGGGGGTGTATTCCTCCACTTCCGTTTTGGTCACCCGCTTGATGTGCCGCTTTTCCAGATGCAGATACACAAATTCCCGGAAAAGGGTGTAAAACACGGATACCAGAGGGATAAAAATCAGCATCCCCACGATGCCCATCAGGTTGCCGCCAACGGTAACAGCCGCCAGCACCCAGATGGACGGAAGCCCTACGGAGTTGCCCACCACATGGGGATAGATGAGGTTGCCCTCGATCTGCTGCAATACCAAAAACAGCAGGATAAACAGCAACGCCCCCCTGGGGTCTTCCATGAAAATCAGAAAGCATCCGGTGGCGCAGCCGATAAAGGCCCCGAAAATGGGGATCAGGGCGGTAAAGGCAATCAGAATGCCAATGAGCAGCGCATAGGGCATTTTGAACAGCCACAGGGTCACCACAAACATGCTGCCCAAAATCACCGCTTCCAGGCACTGTCCTGCCAGGAAGTTTGCAAAGGTCCGGTAGGTCAGGGCGCAGATGCTTAAAATCCCCTCTGCCTTTTGTCTGGGCAGAAAGGCGAAAAACACCTTCCGCACCTGCACATGGAGCTTTTCTTTCTGAAACAGCACATAGCAGGCAAAAGAAAAGGCGATAAAAAAGGTGGTCACGCCGCTGACAATGGAGCCTACCGCCGTCACGGTGGTGTTCATAACGTTCCCGGTGCCGCTGCCCAGAATGCCCACCAGCCAGGAAATGGCCTCATTGGGGTCAAAGTGGACCTTCTCTACAAGCCCCATGATCTCCCGGTTGTTGTGGGAGAATTCCCGTACCCAGTTTTGCATCTGAGGAATAAAGTCCGCAATGGTGGCCATCAGGGTCCCAACGGTCTTGGTCAGCTGGGGAATCACCCCAAACAGTACCAGAACGATCACCCCTACCACCAGCAGGACCGTCAGAAGCAGGCTCAAAGGTCTGGCCAATTTCCGGGCAAGGCTGCTGCCCCGTTCCTTGGCTTTTCCAAAAAGCCGTTCTTCCAGAAAGCTCATGGGAACATTGATCATAAAGGCAATGGCCCCGCCCAGCACAAAGGGCAGCAGAATGCCCCAAATCCCTTTCAGTACCCTCAGCACCGCATCCATTTTCCACAGTACCACCACCAGCAGCGCGGAAAACACAATCAGTTCCCGCACCCTTTTAAGAGTCCTTTCACTTAAATTCATTCGTACGCCTCCTGTCCTTTGAAACCAAAAAGAGACCCCTATTGCACACCAGAATGCAATAAAAGTCTCACCATTCCCTTGCGGCACCGGATGTTTCCACCGTCTTGACGACACCGCAAACGCTATTATAAAAGCGCAAGTTACTCCCTTTTATTAAGCGTATTATATACCTCTTCCCCCTGCGGTGTCAAGCGGTTTGAAAGCAGAAAAAGTGGACCGTTCCGGCAAAACTTACCGGAACGGTCTTGCTTTTTGCTTTTTATCTCTGAATTCTGCCGGAGCCGTCGCCACCGGCCAGCTTTTCTACTTCGGGGACAGTGACCATGTTGTAGTCCCCCTCAATGGAGTGCTTCAAAGCAGAAGCTGCCACGGCAAACTCCACCGCTGCCTGGGTGTCCTTGCCGGAGAGCAGGGAGTAGATCAGACCGCCGCCAAAGCTGTCACCGCCGCCTACCCGGTCAATGATGTGCAGGTCGTATTTCTTGGAGAAGCAGTATTCGTCCTTGGCTGCGTTATACAGCATGGCGGACCAACCGTTGTCAAAGGCGGAGTGGCTTTCCCGGAGCGTGATGGCCACCATCTGGAAGCCGAACTTGTCTGCCAGTTGCTTGGCAACAGACTTGTAGCCCTCATGGTTCAGGGTGCCGCCGTAGATATCCGTGGCCTCGGCCTCGATGCCGAAGACATCCTTGGCATCTTCCTCGTTGGAAATGCACACGTCTACGTACTGGCACAGGTCGGTCATGGCCTCCCGGGCCTGTTCCCGGGTCCAGAGCTTGCCCCTGTAGTTGAGGTCACAGGAAATTTTGCAGCCGTGGGCCTTGGCGGCCTTGCAAGCCTGACGGCAAATCTCCACCACGTTTTCCCCCAGAGCCGGGGTAATGCCGGTAAAGTGGAACCATTCGGCACCCTCAAAGATGGAATCCCAGTCAAAATCCTCCGGCTTGGCCTCCTGGATGGCAGAGTGCGCCCGGTCATAGATACACACGGACCCCCGCTGGGAAGCACCCTTTTCATTGAAGTAAATACCCACCCGTTGGCCGCCACGGACGATTTTGGAGGTATCCACGCCGTACCGCCGCAGAGAGTTCACCGCCGCCTGGCCGATGGCGTGGGCGGGCAGCTTGGTGACGAAAGCCGCATCCATACCGTAATTTGCCAGAGACACCGCCACATTGGCTTCGCCGCCGCCAAAGGTAAATTCCACATGGTCACACTGGACAAAACGCTCGTAGTTATAGGGCTGCAGCCGCAGCATCAGTTCTCCGAAAGTAACGATTTTAGCCATTTTTATTCCATCCTTTCCTTATTGACCCTGGGCAGCACTGCGGGCTTCCCGGCACAAATCCGTGATTTTCTCAAAGTTTCCGGACTGGATCTCCCCCTTGGGGCAAACCCAGCTGCCGCCTACGGCAAAGATGAACGGTGCATCCACATACTCTTTAATGTTGCCGGTGTTCACGCCGCCGGTGGGCAGGAACTTGATGCCCACAAAGGGCGCGGACAGATTCTTCATGGCGTTCAGGCCCCCGTACACATTGGCGGGGAAGAACTTGACCACTTTCAGGCCCCGGTTTACCGCCATGGTGATTTCCGTAGGCGTTACGCAGCCGGGGGTCACGGCAACGCCGTTTTCCAGGCACCAGTCCACCACACCGGCATCAAAGCCGGGAGAGACGATGAATTTGGCACCCATGGAGACTGCCAGCTTGGCTTGCTCCACATTCAGCACCGTACCGGCACCTACCAGCATATCCGGGCAGCTTTCCGCCACAGCCTGGATGCACTGGGCAGCGCAGGGGGTGCGGAAGGTGATTTCCATGGTGTCCACCCCACCGGCCAACAGGGCCTGGGCCGTGGGGACTGCCTTTTCCACCTCATCCAGTACAACCACCGGTACCACAATGGACCGGGCCAGTCTTTCCATTACTTCCATGATAATTTCCTCCTTTATTTTTGTCCTTCTGCCCATCAGGCGAAGAAGGAGATGATCAGCGCAACCAGGAATCCAGTGGTACCCACCAGGGTCTCCATGACCGTCCAGGTTTTAAGCGTGGTCTTTTCGTCCAGGCCCACCAGGCTTTTTACCAGCCAGAAGCCGGAATCGTTAAAGTGGGAGCATACGGTGGAGCCTCCCGCAATGGCGGCAGTGACACAGGCCAGGTACAGCGGACTCAGTGCCTCCACCCCAGGCATGGCGGCAATGATTCCCGCGGCCATGGTCATGGCCACCGTGGAGGAGCCGACGGAAATACGCACCAGTGCGGCCACAATGAACGCAACCAGTACCAGAGGCAGACTGGCGGTGGCCACGGCGTTGCCGATGACATCGCCCAGGCCGGAATTCTGGAGCATATACCGCAGCACGCCGCCACAGGCAGTCACCAGCAGGATCAGGCCGGTAGGCTCCAGGGATTTGGTCATGATTTTTTCCAGCTGCTCCATGGAATAGCCGTGGCGTGTACCCAGCAGGAACATGGCGGCAATGGTTGCCAGCAGCAGTGCCATAAAGGGTTCTCCCAGGAACGCCAGCACCGGCTGCACACCGGAGAGTGCCGGAACAACTTTGGCAACGGAATTGGCAATGATCAGAACCAGGGGGATGAGGATAATGCCTACGATGGTGCCAAACTTGGGCAGCTTGCTTTCGTCAATGTCTTCCTGCTGGGCAACATAGTCGGGGACGGAAATCTGGAACTTTTTCCCGCAGATGCTGCCCCAGATGGGGCCAGCCACGATCATGGCAAAGATGCCGCAGAATACACCGATGAGAATGACCCAACCCAGGTCTACCCCCAGCATGGTCGCCACCAGCACCGGGCCGGGCGTGGGGGGAATAAAGGCATGGCCTACCGCCAGACCTGCCAGCAGCGGGATCACATAGTACAGAACAGACCGTCCGGTGCGCTTGGCCAGAGAGAACGCCAGGGGAATCAGGATGATCAGACCCGCATCGAAGAATACAGGCATGGCGATCACCAGGCCGGTAATGCCCAAGGCCCAGGCGGCTTTTTCATCTCCGAATTTCCGAACCAGAACCAGGGCCAGGGTTTGCGCGCCGCCGGATTCTTCCAGAATGGCACCGAACATGGAGCCAAGACCTACCAGCAGGGCAATGCCCCGCAGAGTCGTACCAATGCCCTCGTTGACGGATGCCACAATGTCCGCCAGGGGCATCCCCGCCATCAGGCCGATGGCCACAGCACCCACCAGAATGGAAACCATGGCGTGAACCTTAAACTTGATGATCAGAACCAACAATAAAACAAGACCTGCTACAGCAGCAAATACCAGCCGTGCCGCCTCGGGGTTTAAAACTGCCAACATATTTGATCCTCCCTATTTGATCTTTTTATTCCATATATGCGCCCTTCATGGGGCTGACTGCGTGCTGAGAATAGAGCTTCAATAGGCCCGTGGTATACCGGGGTGCCTTGGGCGTCCAGTTTTTCCGGCGTTGGGCAAGAATTTCTTCCATCTCCTCTTGGGTTTTTTCCACACCCTGGACACCTACAATGGCAAGACGCCGGTTGGGAATGTCAATGGTGATCAAATCCCCCTCTTCTACCAGGGCGATGGGTCCACCCGCTGCTGCTTCCGGGCTGACATGGCCGATCACCGGGCCTCGGCTGGCACCGGAGAACCGGCCATCCGTGATGAGGGCCACGCTGGACGCAAGCTTGGGGTCGGCGCAAATGGCCTCGCCGGTGTAGAACATCTCCGGCATACCGCTGCCCCGGGGTCCCTCGTAGCGAATGAAGATGGCATCTCCGGGCTTGACCTCTCCGTGAAGCACCGCATGAATACAGGCTTCCTCACTGTCAAAGGGCTTTGCCCGCAGGGTGGCCTGGAACATGGTTTTGGGACAGGCGGTGTGCTTGATGACGCAGCCCTCCGGGGCCAGGTTGCCTTTGAGAATGGCAATGCTGCCATCGGTTCCCTTGGCGTTGTCAAAGCTGTGGATAATGTCTTCCCGGGTCACTTTCCGGGAAAGGCCCTGGGTTTTTTCTGCCAGAATGGCATCGCAGTGTTCATAGAAGCCGCTGTTTTTGAGTTGTTCCAGATTCTCCCCCAGGGTCTTACCGGTGACAGTCATGACGTCCAGGTGGAGCATGGACTTGATTTCCTCCATCACCCGGGGAACGCCACCGGCATAGTAGAAGTACTGGGCGGGCCAGTCACCGGAGGGGCGGATGTTCAGCAGATAGTGGGTGCCCCGGTGCATCCGGTCAAAGGTATCTGCATCAATTTCAATGCCGAACTCATGGGCAATGGCGGGCAGGTGCATGGTGGCGTTGGTGGAGCCGGAAATGGCCGCATGGACCATAATGGCGTTTTCAAAGCTTTCCTTGGTCACAATGTCCTTGGCCCGGATGCCCTTGCGTACCAGCTCCATGAGCTGCTGGCCCGCGTCATAGGCGGCCTGTTTCAGCTCCTTGGCCGTTGCGGGCATCAGGGCAGTGCCGGGAAGCATCAGGCCCAGGGCCTCAGCCATGATCTGCATGGTAGAGGCGGTACCCATAAAGGAACAGGCACCGCAGCTGGGACAGGCATGGTGCTTGTAGTAGTCCAGCTGACTGTTGGGAATCACGCCGGTTTTCTCCCAGGCATCGAACTTGCCAATCTGCTCCAGGGTCAGCAGTTCGTTGATGGCACAGGCCGGGTCTTCCACCACATAGTCCTTGGGCAGAGTGTGGGCCTCCATAACGCCGCCTGTGACCACAATGGCACTCATGTCTTTCAGCCGCCCGATGCTCATGAGCATCGCCGGTACAGACTTGTCACAGCTGGCAATGAACACGCCGCCGTCATACACGCTGGCATTGGCCTGGGCCTCCACCAGGTTGACAATGGCATCCCGATGGGGCAGGGAATAATTGATGCCGTCATGGCCCTGGGCAATGCCGTCGCACATGTCTGTGGCGAAGTACCGGGCGGCCTTGCCGCCGTTGTCCCGGACCGCCTGTACCGCCTGTTCCACAAACCCGTTCAGATGGGCACTGCCCGGATGGCTGTCTCCGAAAGTACTCTCCACCAGGATCTGGGGCTTGGAGAGGTCCTCCACCGTCCAGCCCATGCCCATTTTCAGCGGGTCATTTTCCGGAGCCAACGTGCGGACTTCTTGGGAACGCAATTGCATTTTGCTACCTCCTAAATGATGTTTTCTTGATGTTTTCCATCAGTCATCTTATGGCTATATTATAATTCCTTCAAAAATGCAATGCAAGTTATCCCCACCCGTTTCTACTATATGTTCAAAACTTTCTGTTGCTTTGTAGCATTATCACCAATTTGAAGCCGTTTTTCGCCCAGAATTCAATTCCTGGAGGCTCCATTGAAAAGTCTTGTAAGTAAAGTTGTCTGATGACTTTTACAAAAAAGCACCCTGCCCGGAAGAATCCCGGACAGGGCTTTCTCTTATCTCTCAGCGGTGGCGGTTTTTTCAGGATTTTCCGCATCATATACCTTTTTGATGTAGGTCCTGTTAAAGTTCAGGTGCATGACCATAGCAGACCTGGCACCAATGGGGTCGTGGTTGGCAATGGCTTCCACGATCATCCGGTGGGTCATCATGGTTTCATCGATCAGTTTCTTGTGGGTCACATTTACAAACATCATTACCGCCGTATCAATAACGGGGATCAGCTGCCCCACCACCAGGTTTTTGCTGCTCTCGGCAATACAGGTGTGAAAGGCAATGTCATCTTCAATATACCGGTCTCCGTCATGGATTTTCTGCTCCACCCGCTCACACAACCGGCGCAGCCGCTCGATGTCCTCCTGGGTCGCATTCCGGGCCGCCATTTCCGCAATGCCCGGTTCCAGCAGCAGACGGACATTCACAAGATCCAACGCCAACGCGTTTTTATCCCGCACAGAGCGCAGCCCCAAAGGGTCTGACAGCCCCTTGGTGGTAGTCACCACATAGGTTCCTGACCCCCGACGCACCTCCACAATACCCTTGCTGGACAGCAACTTCACCGCCTCCCGAACGGTACTGCGGCCAACTCCAAACCGTTCCCCCAACTCAAACTCATTGGGCAGCTTGGCCCCCGGCTCAAAGGGGGTGTCCAGAATATAATGGTAAATCTGCTCCTCCACCTGCTCCGCCAGAAGCTTGCTTTTCAGATGTGAAAATTCGCTCATAATGTTCCCCCGCCTATTCCCTGATTTTAAGAAAATTATAGCAAATCCACGGGACGATTGCAACGTTTTATGAACAGGGACTCTTTTTAAACAAGCCACTGGCCTGTTGGATTTAGATGGGTTTGACTCCGTCTTCTCCTTTGGGGCTGTCTCAAAACGATTTTTCAAAATCGTTCGAGGCAGCCCATCTTTCTGGCACATGCCAAGAAAAAAGCGACC
>CAKTQE010000059.1 GCA_934593275.1 uncultured Oscillospiraceae bacterium
GGCATAAAAAGCGTCTTAGAAAGAAGGATCACTGCATGTATCGAAAATTTGGGAAGCGGATTTTAGGCATTATCCTTTCCGGTTGCGGTATTGTGATTTTGTCCCCCATCTACCTCCTGGTGGCTTTGGCCATTGTGCTTGACGATCCCGGCCCTGTTTTTTTCCGGCAAAAACGAGTGGGCATTCACAAGACCCACTTTCAAATCCTCAAATTCCGCACCATGCGGATGTGTACCCCCCACGATACCCCCACCCACCTTTTGGAAAACCCCCAGCAGTATATTACCCGGGTAGGCCGCATTTTGCGCAAGACCTCCCTGGATGAACTGCCTCAGATTTTCCAGATTTTTACCGGGAAAATGGCGGTGATCGGCCCTCGGCCCGCACTGTGGAATCAGTATGACCTGATTGCCCAGCGAGACCTCTACGGGGCCAATGACGTGCGCCCGGGTCTTACCGGCTGGGCGCAGATCAACGGGCGGGACGAGCTGCCAATTGATGTAAAAGCCAGACTGGACGGAGAATACGTCCAGAACATGAGCTTTCTATTTGACTGCAAGTGCTTTTTCGGCTCCATTACCGCTGTTTTAAAGCATGAGGGCGTGGTAGAGGGCGGCACCGGGACCATGGGGAAGGAGCAGCAGAAATGAAGCGTGTACTCATTATCGGCAGCCACAGCTACCTGGGTACCGCCTTGGCATCCTATCTTTCCCAATGGCCGGAAGAATACCATGCAGAGTCCCTCAGTGTCCGGGACGAAGCTTGGAAAAACGTTTCCTTTCAGGGCTTTGACGCCGTTTATCACACCGCTGCCCTGGTCCATCAGGAACAGGCCAAGTCTGACCCGGCCCAGAAAGAAGCCTATCTGCAAATCAACGCCCAACTTCCTGTGGAAGTGGCCAAAAAGGCAAAAGAAGCCGGTGTTCCCCAGTTTATTTTTCTTTCCACCATGGCGGTCTACGGTCTGACGGCTCCCTTTGGAAAAACCGTCACCGTTACCAAAGACACGCCCTTAGCCCCCAAGGACCTCTATGGCCTGAGCAAGGCCCAGGCAGAAGAAGATTTGCTTGCCCTGGCTGACAGCGCATTTCAGGTGGCCATTCTCCGGCCCCCCATGATTTATGGGCAGGGCTGCAAAGGAAATTATCAGCAGCTCCGGCACTTTGCCCTGCGTCTGCCCTGTTTTCCCAAAATCGGCAACCACCGCTCTGTCCTTTATGTAGGGAATCTGAACCGGCTGGTTCGGCACTTGCTGGATACCGGTGCCGGTGGGATCTACTGCCCCCAGGACCGGGAGCAGGTGGACACGGGCCGCATGGTGCAGACCGTTGCCCGACTCCACGGCAGGTCCCTCCCCCTGATTCCCGGCTTCGGCTGGGCTATTTCTTTACTGCGTCCCCTGACCCCTAAAATTGACAAGGCTTTCGGGAGCCTTTGCTATGACCAGGCCTTGAGCCGCTGCCAGTGGGACTACCAGGTTTATTCCATGGAGCAAGCCCTGCAGGAAACCGAAACAGGTCCCCAATGAAAGGAGTTTTCCCTTTGAAGCAAAAAAAGGACATCCTTTTTCTCTGTCAGTTTTTTCACCCGGAATATATTTCCTCTGCCCAGCTGCCCTTTGACACCGCCAAGGCCCTGGCCCAGGCCGGGTTTTCCGTAGATGTCCTCTGCGGAGAACCCAAGGAATACTACAATGGACCCAAAGTACCCAAAACCGAGACGGTAGAGGGCATCACCATTCACCGTCTGCGCTATTTGCAGCCGGACAGAAGCCACACCTGGGGGCGGCTGGTGAACTATTTTTCCTTTACCCTCTCGGTGTTTCTTCACCTGGGTTCTCTGCGGAACTACCGCTGCGCCCTGTTCTATTCCAACCCGCCGGTGCTGCCCTGGGTGGCCTCCTGGGCCAAGAAGCTTTTTGGCTGCAAGCTGGTGTTTGTTGCCTATGACCTGTACCCGGAACTGGCCCTGCGGACGGGCGCATTGCGCACCGGCAGCAGTGTAGAAAAGCTTATGAGCCATATTAATAAGGCCGTCTACCCCCGGCTTGACCGGGTGGTAGCCCTTTCTACGGAAATGAAGGCGTTTTTGCAGGAAAACCGGGCCATTGACCGGGAGCATATCACCGTCATCCCCAACTGGTATCCTGACGGCGGCGAACCCCGCCGGGACTTGACGGGAAACCGCTTTGCTAAAGACCTGGGAAACAAATTCGTGGTCTCCTACTTTGGCAACATGGGTACCATCCAGGATATGGACACCATTCTGGGGGCCATTCGGCTGCTGCGGGAGGAGGAAGGTATTTTCTTCCTCTTTGCCGGTCACGGCAACAAGCTGGAAGCCCTGAAACAGGCCATTGCCCGGGAGGGGCTGGGCAACGCCCAGGTTTTGGACTATCTTCACGGCAAGGACTACCGGGATGCCCTGGAAATCAGCGGTGCCGCCCTGATTTCCCTGGAAGCCGGTACCACGGGGCTGTGCGCCCCCAGCAAGACCTACAGCTATATGATGGAGGGTATTCCTTTGTTGGCCATTATGGATCGGTGCGACATTGTAGCGGATATTGAATCCGGAGCCGGAAAGGCCTTTCACAACGGAGAATCGGAACTTTTGGCCCAGGAAATCCGGGCCATGCGGGATGACCCCCAGGTGCTTCACGCCATGGGGGCGCATTGCCGGAAGCTCTACCTTCAAAAGTACACCCCAGATGTCTGCCTTTCCAAATACAAGACTCTGTTCCGGGAGCTTTTGGGTCCAGGAGGAGGGGCATGAAATACCTGTTTATCAATTCCGTGGCCGGATTTGGCAGCACGGGAAAGCTTATTGAGGAGACGGCCCAACAGCTGACCCGGGAGGGCCACATTTGCCGCATTGCCTATGGCCGAAAGGCCGCCACCGGGCAGACCCCCACCGTTGCCATCGGTAGCCCCCTGGACTATCGGCTCCACGCCCTGGGCCATCGGCTTTTTGGAACCGGCGGCTTTGGCTCCAAGGCCGCCACCGCCAGATTCTTACGGTGGGTCCGGGAATACGACCCGGATGTGATTTGGCTCCACAACCTCCACGGCTACTACATCCACATTGGTCTTCTTTTTGACTATCTGCGACAAAGCGGCAAGGAAATCCGCTGGACGCTCCACGACTGCTGGGCTTTCACCGGAAACTGCCCCTATTTTTCCGCCCTGGGCTGTGAAAAATGGAAGCACGGCTGCGGCGACTGCCCCCAGCTGGGACTCTACCCCAAGACGCTGCGGGATGCCACCGCCGAAAATTTCCGCAAGAAGCGGACACTTTTTACAGGCATTCCCAATTTAACCCTGTATGTTCCCTCCCGGTGGCTGGCTGGCCTGGTTTCCCAGAGTTTTTTGAAAGACTACCCCCTCCGGGTGGTTCCCAACACCTGCGATACCACTGTTTTCAGGCCTACTGGCAGCGATTTCCGTCAGAAATACGCTCTGGAGAGAAAATTCATCGTTCTGGGCGTTGCCAACGTGTGGGAACCAAGAAAGGGGCTTGCTGATTTTGTCCGACTGGCGGAACTTCTGCCAAGCAGCTGCAAAATCGTCCTGATCGGTTTAAGTGACCGACAAATCGCCGGGTTGCCGGAATCCATTCTGGGTCTCCCCCGGACAGGAAGCCCCCGGGAACTGGCCCAGGCCTATACGGCGGCGGATGTGTACGTCTGCCCCAGTGCCGAGGAGACTTTCGGCATGACCGTTTTGGAGTCCGCCTGCTGCGGCACCCGGCCCATTGTTTATGAAAACACCGCCTGCCAGGAGGTGGCCGAAGCCCATGGGGGCCTCAGCGTTCCCAAGGGGGCAGAATACCTGGCCCAGGCCATTGAGGGCCTTTTGAAGAATCATCAGGAGGAGCAAGAATGAAGCGTTATCCCTTTCCCAATACAAAACCCTGGCAAGCCCTGTTTGCCCTGTATCTGTTCTTCCTGCTGTATTTCACCCGGGTTTCCCAGGTTTCCCACTATCTCATCGGCTTTTACAAGGCCCAGGCCCTGACCTTTGGCATTACAGCCATCGCAGTCCTCATCTTTCTTATTTACCAGCGCAGGAATCTAAAAGCCGTGGTCTTGAATGTTCGGGTGGTTCTGGCTCTGCTGCTCTGTGTGGCGGTGCTGACCCCCATGGTTTTAAAGCGGGACTATACCATGATGTACCTGAGCATTTTGTTCAGCGGCCTTGTTGGCATCTTTTTGTCCTACTTCATCTCCTGCCGCCGGGCGGCCAAGTACTATGTGCTTCTGCTGACAAGCCTTGCCATCTATTCCCTTGTTGCCTATTTCCTGCTGCGGCCACTGTCGGATTTTGGAATTCTGAAAGTTCCCACCTTCCGCAATGGCTACGGTGCGGAGTTTTACAATTATCTATTCTCCTTTGTATCTGTCACCTTTGTCCGGGAACGGAATTTTGGCATTTTCCGGGAGCCGGGTGTTTACCAGTTTTTCCTGTTTCTGGCCCTGTACCTGTGCTTTTACCAGGTAGATTGGGCCGAGGAAAAGCACATGTGGGTCATTGCCGCCATTTTGTCCCTGACCCTGTTTTCCACCTTTGCCACCGGCGGAGTCGCCGCCACGGTGCTGTTTCTGCTGGCGGTCTACTTTGATAAAGAGGTCTATCACAGCACTCTTGGAAGAAAGCTGACAGTAGCCATCCTGGTGCTGCTGGTACTGGGCTTTGGGGCGGTGCTGCTGGTAAAGCCCCAGGTGCTGGTTTATTTCCAGATGATGCTACAAAAAATCAAACCCGGCAACCCCTCTTCCGATGACCGGCTGGGGAGCATTCTGTTTAATCTCTACGTCATTCAGTGGTCTCCCTTTGTGGGCCGCAACATCGACTACATTCTGGAAACCGTTTCCCACAATACAAGCTCCACCACCATTCTCATTGCCATTCTGGGGATTCTGGCCGGTAACATCAATTCCATTGCCTGGCTGGTGCTGGTCTGCCGGGGCAAGGGAAAATGGTATACCAAAGTCGTCAGTCTTTTGGCCCTGGCCATTACCTTTAACACCCAGAACCTCATTACCGACCCCTACCTTTGGATGTTCCCCATGATGGCCCTGGTGGAAGGACTGGGGGCTTTGCCCGGTATCCTTAAAAAACAGCCTGAATAACCCCATAGGAGGCCCCCGATGCACATTATCTACGCCGTCAGCACCTGTTCCGACAACACCTACAAAAAGCTTTTTGAAAATGCCCCCCAGAAGCCCGCTTTTCAGTCCCAGAAATACCACCGGCTGCTGATTGAGGGTCTGGCTGCCCATACACAGGTGGATGTGGCCGCGGTACTGCCGGTGAACCGGGGGCTTCTGGAAGAAAATGTTCTGAAGCTTCCCTCCGAGCAGGAGGGCGGGGCCTGGTATCACTATGCTACCGCCTATAAAAGCCCCTTGCGGAAGTATATTCAGGGGGGCTTGGAGCTGTACCAAAGGGTTCTGAAACTGGCCCGGCCGGACAGTGTGGTCTTTGTAGACTGCCTGAACTGCACCACCGCTTTTTTTGCCCAGCTGGCCGCCCGGAAAAAGGGCTGCCGGTGCGTGGGCATTGTGACGGATCTGCCGGAAATGCTGGGCTACAGCAGTCTTTATCAGCGGCTATCCAAGCTGGTCATTTCCCGGTGTACAGACTTTGTGCTGCTGACGGAAATGATGAATGCCCGGGTCAACCCCCAGGGCAAGCCCCATGTGATTTTAGAGGGCCATGCGGACATTTCCATGGCAAACAGGCCGCCTCTACCAAAATCCCACCCCCGGACCTGCCTGTATGCCGGAAGCGTTCAGAAAATTTACGGCTTGCAGCGATTGGTAGAGGGCTTCCTGCTGGCAGACTTGCCGGATACCAGGCTTCTTATCTACGGCCCGGGAGACTATGTGGAAGAGTTAAAGGCCGTTGCCGCCCAAAACAGCTCTGTTGTCTACGGCGGTATGCTTCTGAGCCATCAGGTGGTGGAAGAAGAGCAAAAGGCCACCCTGCTCATTAACCCCCGGCCTACGGATGAAGAATATGTAAAATACTCTTTCCCCTCCAAAACCATGGAATATATGGCCTCCGGCACCCCGGTGCTGACCACGGACCTGCCCGGTATGCCCCGGGAATATCTGCCCTATGTCAATCTTATCCGGGAGGAAACCCCCCAGGGCATTGCCAAGGCCCTGAAAGAAGTGCTATCCCGTCCGGAAGAGTCCCTCAGACAGCAGGGCCTGGAAGCAAGACGTTTTGTATTGGAAGAGCGGAACAATGTGGTGCAGGCAAAGAAAATCCTCTGTATGCTGGAATCCACGGAAAGGACATGACCATGCGAATTTTGTGGCTGTGCAATATGATTCCCGGCCCGGTGCAGCAGGCCCTGACCGGCAAACCCGGCAGCGGGCTATGGGTGGACCATGTTCTGGCAGATTTGCTCCAAGACCCAGCCCATGAGCTGTGCATTCTGTGCCGTGGCCCCCAGGAGGCCCAGGGGATCGTTGGAGGACTTCGCTACCGGGTATTCTCAGAACCGGTGATGCACCGGTATCCCAAAGATTTGGAAGAACCTTTCCGGCAGGAGCTTTCCTCTTTCCGGCCCCAGGTCATTCACATCTGGGGTACGGAATATGGCCATACCCTGGCCATGATCAACCAGTGCCGGGACTTGGGGCTATTGGATCACACCCTTATCAGCATTCAGGGCCTGTGCGGCATCTACGCCCGGCATTACGCCGAGGGACTGCCCGACGGCCTGGTTCATCGCTTTAGCCCCCGGGATCTTCTGCGGCTGGACAACATCGCTTTCCAGCGCAAACGCTATGTCCAGCGGGGGAAAATGGAAGCCCAGGCTCTGGCCCTTTCCCGCCATGTGATTGGCCGCACCCCCTGGGACAAGGCCTGTACCCAGATGCTTGCCCCCACAGCCCGGTATCATTTCTGCAACGAGACCCTGCGGCAGGATTTCTATTCCGACTCCTGGGCCTATGAACGCTGTGTACCTCACCGCATTTTCGTTTCCAGCGCAGCCATTCCCATTAAGGGCTTTCACTATCTGTTGGAGGCCCTGCCTGTGATATTGCGGCAATACCCGGATACCACCGTCTGTGTCCCCGGCCCGGATATTTTTCACACCACCGGCAAGTCAAGGCTGCTGGAACAGACCTACCACCGGTATCTGCGGAAATACGCCGAAACCCAGAATCTTTTGGATAAAGTACGCTTCCTGGGCCATTTAAGCCCCCAGGCCATGAAAGAAAACTATCTAAGCTCCAATGTATTTGCCCTGCCCTCCACCGTTGAAAACTCTCCCAACTCCCTGGGAGAGGCCATGCTGCTGGGGGTTCCCTGTGTAGCGGCGGATGTAGGGGGCGTGGCCACCATGCTCCGTGACAATACCGAGGGGCTTTTATACCAGTCCACTGCCCCCTACATGCTGGCCCAAAAAATCCTGGATGTGTTTGCCCTGCAAGACCGGGCAGAAGCCCTGGGCCGTGCCGCCCAGGCCCATGCACAAAGAACCCACAACGCCGCCGAAAATCTTGCGGCCCTGCTTTCCATTTACAAGGATTGTTCCAAGGAGGATGGCCATGTCCAAGCCTGACATCAGCGTCATTATCCCTGTCTATAATGTTGCCCCCTACCTCCGGCGGTGTACCGATTCCGTCCTTTCTCAAAAAGGCCCCAGTTTGGAGGTCCTGCTGATCGATGACGGTTCCACCGACGGCTCCGGGGCCTTGTGCGATGCCATTGCCGGGGAGGATGACCGGGTACAGGTGGTCCACAAGCCCAATGGAGGTCTCAGCAGTGCCAGGAACGCGGGACTGGACCTGGCCCAGGGACACTATGTAAGCTTTGTTGACAGCGATGACTACCTGGAGGAGAATGCCTACCGGGACCTGGTACATCTGGCCCAGAAGTTTCAGGTTCCCCTGGTCTGCGGTGGCCGGTTTGACGTAGAGGAAGAAACCGGGGCGAAGCAACTGGGGCTATGCCCGGAAAAAGAAGGGCTGCTCTCCGGCGAAAATCTGGTCCGCCGGATCTTCACCTGGAACGGCCTGGATTCCTCCGCCTGTGACAAGCTTTTTGAGCGTTCTCTTTTTGAGGGCATCCGCTTTCCTCTTGGGATGATCAACGAGGACGTGGCTATTATCTACCGGGTCTGTCTCCGGGCGGGTTCCGGCGGTTTGCTGCCCCGGCCCTTTTACAACTACTGCCACCGGTCAGACTCCATTACCACCGCCCAGGTCAGCCAAAAGGACTTCCATCTGGCAAGCCATGGCCGGAACATTATGAAGGACCTGAGAAAAAACGCCCCTCAGCTGCTGCCTGAAGCCCGGTATCTGCTGATTCGGGGGCTGGCCCACCCCATGCAGATGTGCATCATCGCGGGGGTCCAAAAGGAATATGCCCAGGAGTATGACCGCTGCCGCCGGGAGCTTCGCAAACAGCTTTCTTTCCTGCGAAAAAGCCCCCTGTTTTCCAAAAAAGAGCGGAAGCTTTATACCCTTTTGGCCCTGGACCTTTACGGCCCTGCCTGGCGTGTCCACTGTCTCGTTAAAAACCGCAAATAAGGATACTATATGAAAAATCGCAACCGTGTCAGTCTGTTTAATATTCTCAGCACCTGTCTGCTCTACGGCATTTCCTTTTTTACCGCCCCGCTGTTTTCCCGGCTTTTGGGTACAGATGGCTACGGAGCCGTGGCCAACTATACGGTCTGGGTCAGTGTTTTGTCGGTGTCGGCCACACTGCTGACCTATGGCACCCTGGCCCCGGCCCTGGTGGAATACTCCGAAGAGGAGCAGAAAAAATACCAGTCCAGTGTCATGTTCCTGTCGCTGTGTTCTTTTTTCACGGTAACGGTGCTGATCGCCCTGTTCCTGAGGCCCATCTCTCGGGGACTGCGGCTTTCGCCTTTCTTTATTTTTCTGATCCTCTTTCAGTCCATTGGCACCTTTGGCATCAACTTTATGAATACCAAGCTGACCTACGAGATGAAAGCAGGGAAAAACCTGATCCTCTCTGTGGGTACCAGTCTGGCCACCCTGGCCATTTCTCTGGTGCTGGTGCTGCTGCTGCCTCAGGAGGTCAAGCACTATGGCCGCATTGTGGGCATTGCCGTGGTTTACGGCTTTCTGGGTCTTGGCATGTGTCTGTCCATTCTCCGGGGGGGCAAGACCTTTTATGTACCCGCCTACTGGAAATTCTGCGTTCCCCTGGCCATCCCTTTGGTATTTTACAATCTGGCAGACCTGCTGCTTGGCCACAGTGACGTGGTGATGCTGCGGCAGCTCCTGGATCAAAGCACCAGCGGCATTTATAACTACGGCTACCAGCTGGGTACCATCCTTTTTACCCTTTTTAACGCCCTGAATAACTCCTGGGTGGCCTTTTTCTACGCAGACTACAAACAGGGCAAAACCCAGGATGTCCAGCGGCAAAGCCGGAATTTCTTAGAGCTTTTCACCGTCCTCAGCGCCGGATTCATCCTGCTGTGCCGGGAAGTTTACATGCTCTATGCCCGGCAGGATTTCTGGGCCGCCACAGGTCTGGTCCCCCTCTTTGCCGTCAGCCACTACCTGACTTTCCTGGGGACCTTCCCCGCCAATTACGAATACTACCATAAGAAAATGAAAATAGGGGCCGCCGCCACCATCGTCTCCTGCCTTGTAAACATGGGGCTGAACCTGGTGCTAATTCCCAGAATGGGCAGTTCCGGAGCCGCCGTGGCAACGGTTTTGGCCCATGGCCTGCAATTTGCCATCCACCATGTATACACCAGGTTCTTCCTGGGGGGCAAGGACTATATTTTCAGGTTCCGGCTCTGGGGTCCTTACGCGCTGTCTTTTGCGGCGGTGCTGGGCCTGACTTACGGTCTTGCGGGGCTTCCCCTGCTGCGCTGGGGGCTGGGTGCCGCCTTAGGGCTATGGGAACTTCTTCGCATCCGGAAGCGGAAAGCACTGATATAAGGAAAGAGGTGTCCGTTATGCCGAAATTTTTGTTGACGGCCACGGTGGTCAAAACCCACGTTGCCCAATTTCATCTGCCCTGCCTGAAAATGCTAAAGTCCATGGGCTGGGAAACCGCCGTAGCGGCCAAAAATGACTATGCAAATCCCGCTGACTGCGTGATTCCCGGCTGTGACCGATTTTATCCCATCGACTTTGCCCGGAACCCCCTGAAACCCGCCAACTTCAAAGCTTACCGCTGCCTCCAAAAAATCATTGAAGAAGAACACTTCGATGTGATCCACTGTCACACCCCCGTTGCCGCCATTCTCACCCGTCTGGCTGCCAGAAAGGCACGGAAACAGGGGTGTGAGGTCTTGTATACCGCCCACGGACTCCATTTTTTCAAGGGCGCGCCCCTGGTCAATTGGCTCCTTTACTTCCCGGCGGAATGGTTCTGTGCCTTTTTTACGGATGTCCTTATCACCATCAATCAGGAAGATTATGCCTTTGCCCAAAAGCACCTCCACGCCAAATCTGTCCGTTATGTAAGGGGTGTGGGGGTGGACTTGGGGAAATTTCAGGACCACAGTGCAGAGCGTTCTGCCGTCCGGGCCTCTCTGGGCCTGGGGGATGGGGATTTTATGTTGCTGTCTGTGGCGGAAATGACCAAAAACAAAAATCACAAAATGATGTTGGAAGCCCTGGCCCAGCTGCCGGATCCTACAATTCATTTGATTTGCGCCGGTCAGGGCCAGGAACTGGAAAACAACCGCAACCTGTCCAGCCGTCTGGGGCTTTCTGACCGGGTGCAGTTCCTGGGCTACCGGAAAGATGTCCCAAAGCTTTATGGTGCCGCCGATGCTTTTCTCTTTGTGTCCTTCCGGGAGGGCCTGTCCCTGTCTTTGATGGAGGCCATGAGCAGCCGTCTTCCCTCCATCGTCACCCCCATCCGGGGAAATACGGACCTGATCACAGACGGCAAAGAGGGACTCTACGCCCAGCTGAACCCGGCTTCCATTGCCGCCGCCATCGGCACGCTTCGCCAGGACCCGGCACTGTGCCGCCGCCTTGGTCAGGCCGCGGGAGAAAAGATACAGGCCTTTGGCCTGAAAGAGGTTCTGGAAGAAATGCGCAAAATATACGAGGATATGGCACCTTGACTGATTTCCCCATTACAAATACAGCATTCTCTTTTGTAACAGTTGCCAAAAAATGCGATTTGCTCTTGCAATGGAGAGCTTTTTTTGCTATATTCGATTTACACGTCAAAGGTCTATAGACCAGAAGGAGGAGAGAAAAATCGCACTTACAAGTCTAAGCGAGCCTACAAGGCAGCGCATTTTACAGGTCTGTGTGCGGCTGTTTCTGGAAAAAGGCTATAAAAAAACCACGATGAGCGAAATCCTGCGGGAAAGCGGCGTTTCCAACAGCAGCTTTCAGAATATTTTCAAGACCAAAGATGGGGTTCTTACGGAGCTGGTGGAGTTTATGTTCTCCTTTCAGTTCGGCTCTGCCCGTTCTGCCACGTCAAAGCTGCCCCCGGTATACCTCTATGCCGTGGAAACCGCCATCCAGCTGACCCTTACGGAACTGAATGAAAATCTTCGGGAAATCTACGTTGAAGCCTATACCCAGCCTGCCATTGTAGAGATGATCCAGCGGAAAACCGCCCTGGAGTTACAGCAGATTTTCGGCAGCTATCTTCCCGACAGAACCGCCCAGGATTTTTATCTGCTGGATATTGGCTCCTCCGGCATGATGCGCAGCTACATGGCCCATCCCTGTGACAACGAATTGACCCTGGAGAAAAAAATCTCCGGTTTCTTGCAGCTCAGCCTTAATGCCTACCACGTGCCATCGGAGGAGGTTCAGCAGGCCATCGCCTTTGTGTCCTCCATGGACATCCGGGGCATTTCGGAAAACGTCATGCACAAGCTGCTCCAGGCCCTGATGATGAAGTACCGGTTTACCCTGTCAAAGTAAATTTCCACCGGTTATCATTCTGCGGTTGGAATGGCTTTGATTTTGCCATTTTGACCGCAGGTTCCTGTACCAACGTAAAAGAATCCCCCTGCCGCTTTTTGACACGCGGCAGGGGATTTTTTTACGTTTATGCCTTGGGAAACAGCATGGCGATGGCCAGTCTGGCGGCCTCCTGTTCGGCCCGCTTTTTGCTGCGGCCTTCGCCTTGGCCTACTTCTTTGCCGTTGAGGGACACGCTTACTTCAAAATGCTTGTCGTGGTCCGGGCCGGTTTCGGCTACCAGCTTGTATGACAGCACCTGGTTCTTTTTCTGCTGCACCAGCTCTTGAAGCTTTGTCTTGTAATCCATGTTGTGCAGCTGGCTCACAGGAACCTCCACCAGAATGAACGTCTTGATAAAGTGCAGGGCAGCCTCCATGCCGCCGTCTAGGAAGCTAGCGGCAATGACGGACTCTACGGCATCTGCCAGAATGGACTCCCGGCTCCGGCCGCCGCCCTGTTCCTCGCCGTGGCCCAGGAGCAGATGCTGCCCCAGGTGTATTTTTTCCGCCACGCCTGCCAGGGTCTTTTCACAAACCATGTCTGCCCGCATCCGGGTCAGCTCCCCCTCCGGGCGGTCCGGGAAATTGCGGAACAGGTACTCTGCCACCAGCATACCCAGAATGCTGTCGCCCAAAAATTCCAGCCGCTCGTTGCTCAGCAGACTGTTGTGCCAACGCTCATTGGCATAGGAGGAGTGGGTCAGAGCGTTTTGCAGCAGGGAAATATTCTTAAAATGATAACCGATTTCTTCTTCCATATCCTTAATCATCCGTTTGCTCCTTTGATTTTGCCAGAAGGGCCAGGGCCTCCTCCAGCTCCAGGGTAATATCGTTTTCCGCAGCCTCCATAGCCTGCCGGATGGCATTGCGGAAAGCCAGCCGGTCGGAAGCGCCGTGGGCCTTAATGACCGGCTTCTGAATGCCCAGAAGCTGGGTGCCGCCGATTTCGTGATAATCCAGCAGCTTCATCATGTCCTTGACTCCGGAAGAGCAAAGCAGATACCCAAGCTTTGACAGGGCGTTTTTCTTAAACATCTTTTTCATCAGGCTGCCCACAAACATGGCAGTGCCTTCAATGGATTTAAGCAGTACATTTCCGGAAAATCCGTCGCAGACCACCACATCCACAGCCCCCAGAGGCACGTCTCTTGCCTCTACATTGCCCACAAAATTCAGCAGGCCCTTTTGGGCAGCATCGGTCAGCAGGGCATAGGCATCCTTTTGAAGCTGGGTACCCTTGGAGTCCTCGGTGCCGATGTTCAGAAGACCCACCTTGGGGTTTTCCACCCCCAGACGCTTCTTGGCGTAGGCTGCGCCAACCAGGCCAAACTGCAGCAGGAACTCCGGGGTACACTCGGCATTGGCACCGCAGTCTACGATCACGGTGTTGCCGCCCTTTTTATTGGGCATGGCAGGTCCCATAGAGGCCCGGCGAATGCCCTTGATGCGCTTTACAAGCAGAGTCGCACCGGTCAGCAAGGCCCCGGTGGAACCGGCGGACACAAAGGCATCCCCCTGTCCCTGGGCCAGCATCCGCAGACCGATCACCATGGAAGAGTTCTTCCGCTGGTGGATCACCTTGCTGGGGTCATCGTG
>CAKTQE010000060.1 GCA_934593275.1 uncultured Oscillospiraceae bacterium
ATGCCGGAGAGGATCTGCTCGGTCATGTACTTGGTCCAGCCGTAGGGGTTGGTGCAGCCGCCGGTACGGGAGGTCTCCCGCAGGGGCATTTCGTTGTCAGCGGTGTAAACCGTGGCGGAGGAGGAGAAGATGATGTTCTTCATGCCCACTTCTTTCATGACCTTGGTCAGCACCAGGGTGGAATTCAGGTTGTTGTCATAGTATTCCCAGGGCTTGGCAACACTTTCGCCAACGGCTTTCAGGCCCGCGAAGTGGATCACGCAGTCGATGTCATTTTCCCCGAAAATCTTTTGCAGCAGGGCCTCGTCCCGCACGTCACCCTCATAGAATTTCAGGGTCTTGCCGGTGAGCTTCTGCACCCGGTTCAGGCTTTCGGGGTTGGAATTGCACAGATTGTCAATGACGACCACGCCATAACCGTTTTCCAGCAGCTCCAGACAGGTATGGGAGCCGATATAACCGGCACCGCCGGTAACCAGTACGTTCTTCATGAAAGAACCTCCTTTTGATTGGTAACTATATTTTAGTACAGAATGATAAAAATTGCAATGTCTGTTTGGTAAAATCCTGTATAAAAAAAGAAAAACCCGGGGATGCACCGCCACTCCGTCCAAAAAAGAGGATATGTCCCTACACTGAAAGACATATCCTCTGTCGTTTTACGCTTCTCCACCGGCCTGTTTTTCCTGGATGCGCTGGGGCAGGGTTTCCAGGTCCTGGGTCCAGCTTTCGTAGGCGGGGTCTGCCCGGTGGTCCGGGAGGGGGCAGTTCTGGGTGAGCCAGGTGCCGAGCCACTGGGTGTTCTTTTGTGCGCCCCAGTAGTTCAGGTGGTCTCCCCGGTCGTAGGTGTCGGTCATCCAGTCGATGCCCAGATCCAGCAGATTTCCGTCCAAGTAGACGATGCCAAAGTCTCTGGCCAGGTCTTCCATGGTGTTGTGCCGCCGGACGGTCCAGTTCATGGGGCTGGGGACGCTGTATAAGATCAGCTGGATGTCCTTTTCGGCGCAAAGGTCATAGATTTTCCGGAAAGACTCCATATTGGCCTGGCTCAGCGGCTCCCATTCGTTCATAGGGGCCATGTAGCCCGTCAGGTCCTCCAAAGGCTCCGTATCCGTCAGCAGGTGGTAGCCCCGGTCCGGGTAGGCCCCGGTGTACAGGGGGGCTTCCAGATCCCGAAGGCTCAGGCTCTTCCACCGGTCATGGTGCCGCAGCACCGGAAGCAGCCGCTGGGCGTAGGGTTCCAGCAGATCCCGCCGGGCATAGACCCGGTACAGCACGTTGGTTTCCAGCACCAGGGCCTTAGGGGTCTGCTTGGTCAGGGCGGTTTCCAAGAACCACACCGTTTCATAGGGCTTCTGGTCCACACTGGCGCAGACGAAAGAGGCGATGCCCTGGTTTTTCCACAGTTCCAGAGGGACAAAGCCGGAATAGGCCTCGCTGTCCCCCAAAAACAGCAGATCAATGGAATTTTCCGGCTGGGACAGCAGGGGCGTAGGGTCTGTATCCAGCCGCCCCGCGGCGGCGGTATTGTCCTTGGGCAGAAACACCGGACCCAGGGCCGTCAGCACCAGGACCAGCACCAGGAGAAACAGCCCATCTTTCATTATTCTTTTTCCCAAAGAGTGGTTGCTCCTTCCGTTTACAATGTATCTTCCGCGGCGGCAGCCAAGGCGGTAAACCGCTCATAATCCCGGTGCCAACGCTCATATTTTTCATCTTCCCGGCGGTCTTCCAGGCCGTAACCCTCCAGCAGACAGCCCAGGAACGCACTGGTCTTTTCCGCCCCCTGATCATTCAGGTGGTCTCCGCCGTCCAGGGTATCCCGGGACCAATCCAGCCCCAAGTCCTCCCGGTTCATATCCACATAGGTCAGCCCCATTTTTTCGGAAACCGCTTCCACCGCCCGGTGGGCAGCGTCATTCCAGTTGGCGGGGCTTGGCAGGCTGAATAGCACCAGGGTGATACCCTGGTCTCGGCACCGGTCTGCCATGCGCCCTAAAATCCGCAGACTCTGCTCCGGGATGGGATCGTCTCCGTCCTTTGGGTCCATATAGTCCCCAGGGTCGGCAGGGGAGACGGCCTTGCGCAGATAATAGCCCCGCTCCACCATGGGATTGTCATAGCAGACAGGCTGTAGTGCCTGGGCGGGCTTTAAAAATTTCCAATTGTCGTGATATTCCAGTACCGGAATCAGCCGGGAGATCCGCCGGGTCCCGGATTCCAGAGGTGTCAGGGCCTTATACAGCTGGTGGGCCTCCAACAGCACGACCTTGGGCTGCTGATGCTTCAGGGCCGTATCCAGAAAACCGGCGGCCCCCTCCGGGTCCAAGCCTGTGGCGGCGCAGACATAACCGGTATAGCCCCGATCCCGCCAGACGGTCCAGGGGTTCACGCCGGTCATGGCCAGACTATCCCCCAAAACCAGGTAATCCAGGGTGTTTTCCGGTTCCGCTAATATGCCGTTGGCCAGAATATCCCCCATCCCCGCCTCTGGGGTATTGTTCTTTGGCAGAAAATACAGGCTCAGCCCCCAGAGGAACACCGCCAAAAGCCCCAAAAACAGGGTACAGGACAGAATTCTTTTTTTCAAAAGTATTTTCCTCCGTTACGGTGTAAATTCTTCCGCCAGGGGTTTTACGGTGGTTTCCACCCAGTTGTGGAATGTTTCTAAGTCCTCGTTCCACCCCGCATAGGCCGGGTCCTGCCGCCGGTCCGGGAGCAGGCCGGTGCCGGCAAGGTAGTCGCCCAGTCGGGCGGTTACTTTGGTGCCGCCCAGATAATTCAGGTGGTTGCCCCCATCGGTGGAGTCCCTCTGCCAGTCAATGGCCAGGTCTTCCAGGTTCAAATCCCAATAGGGAATTCCCAGTTGGTCCGCGGCGGCCTGGGTACCCAGGTGCTTCCCCCAATCCCAGCTGTACTGGCTGGGGATGCTGAACAGAATCAGCTGGGCACCGATTTCCCGGCAGCGGTTCTGAATTTTTTCCAGATACTCCATACATACCGGGTCCACGGGATTCAGTTCCTTGTCCCGGGCCATATAGTCGGTGGCTTCACAGCTCTTTTGCACAAAGTCGGCGTAGAAGCCCCGGTAGGAATTTTTGCTGGTGTAGTGGGGCAAGGAGAAAGGATTTAGTCCTCCGGCACGCTTCCAGCTGTCGTGGTATTGCAGCACGGGAATGAGGGGCAGCCCCAGATCCTCCAGAATCAGGTCCCGGGAAATGGGCTGGTACAGCTCATAAGCTTCCAGCAGCACCACTTTCGGGTTCTGGGTCCGGGTGAACCGCTCCAGATAGTACAGGCCCTTGGTCAGTGCCTGGTTGGGTCCGCAAACACTGTAGCCGCAGATGCCCCGGTCCTCCCACAGCTCCGGCTGCACCAGAGCATTGGCAGTCAGACTGTCCCCCAGGGCCAGCAGGTCCAGGGTGTTTTCCGGCTCGGAAAGATAGCCGCTGGCATAGCTTTCCAACCGCTGCATCCCCGCGGCCTCGGTATTGTTCTTGGGCAGAAAAACCCAGGAGGCCCCCAGAAGCACCAGACCCAGAAAACATAAAAACAGTATGGAACGCATCACTTTTCCCATTACGATCCTCCCATCCGGGCCGAAGCCCCCGCCGTTTCTCGGGGTTCTTCCCGGTCCGGGAACAGGCCGGTGTCCGCCAGGTAGGCGGCCAGATACCGGCTGACCTTTTTGGCCCCCCATTCGTTCAGGTGGTCGCCGCCGTCCAGGCAGTCGGTCTGCCAGTCCAGGCCCACCTGTTCCAGATTCATATCCAGGTAATGAAGCCCCAGTTCCTCCGCCATGGCCGCCACCTGCCGGTGTCGTTCCTGATTCCAGACCGCGGCATTGGGTACGCTGATGAGCAGCAATTGGGCCTCATGCTTTCGGCAAAGGGATTGCAGCGACTCCAGCATCCTTTGGGAGGACTCCGGAATGGGGGCCGGGACCTGAGGATCGACCATATATTGCTCCGTGGCCGCCGGGCCTACTTCCTGACTGGAAAAATGTCCCCAACCATCGTGCCGCCAGGTCCAGTGGGGCCATTGGGTCAGAGTTTTGGGGTTCATGGTTTTCCAGTTGTCATGGTCCCGGAACACCGTGAGCCGAGATTGGACCCGCTCCAGGGCAGGCTCCTCCGGGGACATCTCCCGGTAGAGTACATTGGCTTCCAGCAGTACCAGCCTGGGGGACTGGCAGCTAAAAAACCGTTCCAGGTAGCTTCTGCTCTGGGCCAGGGTCTGCAAGGGAACAGAGCAATTGTAGCCAGGGATGCCCTGCTCCTCTAAAATGACCTTGGGGGCTAGACCGAAAAGGGTCAGGCTGTCTCCCAAAATCACATAATCGAAGCTGTTTTCCGGCTCTGCCACAAAGGCACTGGACGAGGGGACCCGCAGTCCTTCATTGCTTCTGGGGCAGAAGACCCAGCCCGCTCCCAGCAGCAGCAAGGCCAGCAGCCCCAGAAAAACGGCGCAGGCTCCTATTCTTTTGGTCATCCGTCAGCCCCCCGATCACAGCGGAGCCTGTTTGATTTTGGCATAACGCCGGGGGTAGGCCTTGGGGGTGGGGGCGATTTTTCGCAGGACGATCACCGCGTGGTCCGCGCCCTCCACGTCAAAGTGGGTCACGGATTCTTTTTGAAGACCCAGCTTTTTCATGGCCCCCGCGCACTCGGCCAGTTCCTCCCCCGCGGCGGCTCCTTTCAGGGCCACCACCGCCCCGCCGACTTTCACATAGGGGGCCAGCAGTTCCAGGAGGATATTGAGTCTGGCCACCGCCCGACTCACGGCAACGTCATAGCTTTCCCGGCAGGTTTCCACCGCCTCCTCGGCTCTGGCGGTGACGCACCGGGCCGGGACGTTCAGCTGGGGCAGCACCGTTTCCAGCCAGTGGACCCGCTTGCCCAGACTGTCCAGCAGTGTGACGCTGGTATTGGGGCAGGCAATGGCCAGCGGTACCCCGGGAAAGCCCGCGCCGCAGCCCACGTCAATGAGGGTTTTACCCTCCAAATCCATGCAGTGCATTACCGTAAGACTGTCCAGCAGGTGGAGCCGTGCCACCTGGGCAGGCTCTGTAATGGCTGTCAGGTTCATGACCTTGTTTTGTTCGATGACCGCCTCGCCAAAGGCGCAGAGGGTATCCTTGGTTTCTTCCGAAAGTGCCGGGGAAAACCCGGGAAGCCCCTGATCCAGGGCGTTTTTCATCTCTTCTCTGATTTCCATCTGGTCTCCTTTTACCTTGCGTTGACGATGCCCGTCAAGTCCACCTGGGTCTTGTCCAGGGGGTCAAAGGGGTTTTCCTCCACTGCCAGACTGGGCAGCAGAATTTCCTGGATGTGCCAGCTGACCAGCAGATCGCAGACCTCCCCGTAGGAGGCAAGGCCGGAGCTGTCGCCGCTGGTTTGCAGATACGTGCTGTTCACCTTGTCTCCCACCTTGGTGGCGGTCTCGTTTTTCCGGGTCCGGTAGAACGAATCGTACTGGATCATGTCAAATTTCAGATAGTCGCTGACTCCGGCCTCCACCCGGTTCCGGGCTTCCACCGCGGCGTTCCCCGGCACGGTGCCGAGAGCCGCCAGACAGTACCGGTAGGCCATAAAGTAGCCTGAATACTGGAACTGGGGGTCGGGATTGTTGATGGCTGCCAGGAAAGCGGCAAAGTTGGCATCCCGCTCGTAGGCGATGCACATCCGGTGGGCCATTTCGTGGCACATGGTAAAGGGCAGACTCACATCCGGGGCCTGGGGATTCACCGCCGCCTCCCCCGTCAGGGCAAAGGTGAAGCCTGTAATGCCCATGGAGGTGTACATATTGGACCAGCCCAGCTTCTTTACCGGCAGGGTAGACCCGGCAAATACCGGGTAGTGCTTTTCATAGGTCAGCACCCGGAAGCCCTCTCCCGCAAGAGAAGCCAACTCCTCAAAGGTCCGGAAGCTGACGGCACCGGTGCTGTCTCTGGGGATTTGGGTAGCCAGGACGTTGGCCTCATTCCGGTAATACTCCGTGGCCTCCGTCAGTTCTTCCAGGGTGTAGGCCGAGGTATCCAGCCGCAGATCCTCCGCAATGGGCCCGGCGTAATAGTTGAGGCCATAGGTCGCGGTATGCAGGCAGTAAATGCAGGAACACACCGCCAGCACCCAGCCAAACCACTGCACCGGATTCCACTTGAGCACCAACATCAGCACCAGACTGGTCAGCACCAGCACCCCCAGAGCCACCGCCAATACCTGCCACAGGCAAAAGCTCACCTGCCCGCTCCACTGGGCCAGCATGGTCTGGGCGGTTCTGGTCACATAGGGATAAATCATATCCACCAGTTCCGAAAACCGCTTGCCGTAAGCCATAAGTACCGCCGTAATGGCTCCAAAAATACCGGCGGCCAGATATCCACGTAAATATTTCAAAGGATGCCCCTCCTTAAGCGCAAAATATCTATCCAGAAAATTTCTGATTCGTTCCCCAAAAGCCGCCCAGCCAGAGAGAAAGTGTTCAGAATCTTCCTAAGTACCTTAGTATAACACATTTGTCAACGATTGTCTGCACCTTATTCTTTAAAATTTTTAAAAACACAAACAAAAAACGCACCGCAACCCGGGGAGCGGGCAGCGGCACGAAATCAAATTGACAATGCACAATTGACAATGGACAATTGTGCGTTTTTGGGGTCGTTCCGTGTATCCGCATGGGCTGTATTTTTCACCTTTTTCCGCATTTTTTCGGATGCAAAACAATGATAGAAACGTTCAATATAGGGCAATACGAAACAATTGTATTGTAGGGGCGGCAACCTGCCGCCCGCCACGTGGCAAATACAACCTGTGCCGATGAATGGTATAACCCAATACACGGAACAATGTAGCGGCGATGATTCATCGCCACTCCAGCCCCGGCGAGGGGCTGGCCCCGTGGGATGCTACGGATACGAACGTCCAACGAGTGGCCTTACGGCCAATGGCGGCAGATTGCCGCCGCTACAGTGGGGGGTACCACCCGATACATGGTACAAAAGCTTCCCCGCCGGGGAAGCTGGCAGGGCGTAGCCCTGACTGATGAGGCAGCGGGGCAGCCTGAAACATTTCAGAAACAGTAGGCGAATCCGTAGAAACGTCCCCCCGTTGTGTCATTCAGGCCTTGAGCGATAAGCGGAGTGGAGGAATCCACCACGTGGGATGATGAACCACCACAAGACAAAATCTGCAACTTGAGTGGATTCCTCGACTCACTGCGTTCGCTCGGAATGACATGTCGGGGGGTGGTTCCATTCAACCGCACAGGTCGTACTCGCAACGGGGCCAGCCCCTCGCCGGGGCTGGAGTGGCGTTGGGTCAACGCCGCTACATTTGGTTCCGTATATCGGGTCGTACCATTCATCCGCACAGGTTATATTCGATACGTGGCGGGCGGCAGATTGCCGATGGAATTATGGTGTGATTGCCCCCGGCAATCAATTCATTTTGATTCGCTGCGCGAAGCACCACCCCTACGTCAAAGTACATCATTTTTCTCATTATTCGGAACACAATACAGGGATAGATACGTCAAAAATACGGTAATACGTAACAAATATGTCGTAGAGATGGATACAAGTGAACAACGTTGGTCGCCCCAAAATTGTCAATTGTCAATTGTCCATTGTCAATTCAAAAAAACTGTCAACTGTCCACTGTCAACTTCTCCCGAAACGTCTCCAATTCTCCGCCCCGTGTCTCTCAATGGCACTGATGCAGCATTAGGTTCAGGATCTCCACGTCCGTGGTTTTCATGCCCACCCGGCCTACGTAGCCGGTGCTGCGGATGGTTTCTTCGATGTCTTCCTGGATGATGCCCTCGCCGGGTTTGAAGACACGGCCTTTCATGCTCAGCTCAAACCCCAGGATGGCGGCATCCAGGGCCGAGGCGATTTTGGCGGCGCAGGAGGACTTGGCGCCGTCACAGATGATGCCGCCTACGTTGCCGATGGTGTTGACGATGGTGCGGCAGATGGCCTGGTAGTCGCCTCCTGCCAGATAGGTGATGCCGGCCCCCGCACCGCAGGCGGCGGTGACGGCACCGCAGAATGCGGAAAGGCTGCCGATGTAGTGCTTCTGGTAGATGGATACCAGGTTGGAAATCAGCAAAGCCCTGTACAGCTCCTCCTGGCTTTTCCCCCATTCCCGGGCGTACTCCACCACAGGCAGGGAGACGGTGAGGCCCTGGTTGCCGCTGCCGGAATTGATGATCACAGGCAGGGAACAGCCGTTCATCCGGGCATCGGAACCGGCGGCGGCGCAGGCTCTGGCCCGGACCTTGATGTCCTGGCCGTAGCATTCAAGCAGCGTTCTTCCCACCTGGGCACCGTAGGGGTTGGTGAGACCCTCCTGGGAGATTTTTTCATTGGAGGTGATCTGCCGGTCCAGCAGCTCCCGCACCCGGTCAAGGTCTACGGTCTTTGCAAAGTCCAGAATAGACGCCACGTCCATCCCTGCCATGTCCAGGGTTTCTTTCTTTTCAATGGGGTCGTTCCGGTACAGCACTTCCCCGTCCCGGAGAATTTTGGTGATCAGGGTGTGGCGGTTTACAATGGTTACCTGGGCGCAGTGGCCCTGGCCCTGGGCCAGGATGTCAATATACAGATTGGCCACGCCCTCCTGGAGCTTGCAGGAAAGGAAGTCGGTTTTGGACAGCTCCACCGCCTTTTGAATGTGTTCCGGGGTCACAGATTCCAGCACTTTCAAATCTTCCGCCGCGTCGCCTCCCACGGCACCCAGGATCACCGCCATTTCAATGCCCACCAGACCCCCGGAATTGGGAATGGTGACGCTTTTCACGTTTTTAATAATATTGCCGCTGCAATACAGCTCCATATGCTCCGGAAATCCGCCCAATACATCCCGTACCTTGGCGGCAGCATAGGCCAGGGCGATGGGTTCGGTACAGCCCAGGGCGGGAACCAGCTCGGTATTGAGAATTTCCAGGAATTTGTCGGTTGTCTTTTGATCCATGACGGCGTTCTCCTTATATGTTCCCCCGGCTTAGGGGACTTTTCTGTGTTGATGTCCCACCCATCATACCATTCCCGGCGGGTTTTCGCAATACCAACCTAGGGAAACTCTGAATAAATCGCCTACGGCTGGACAGCGGATCTTTTGCTTCCATGCTGCGGTTCTAAAAGTGGGAAATACACAAAGTATTCCCTCACTTTTAGAACCTTGCCTGGAAACAAAATCTCTCGCTGCCAGCTCTTGTCGATTTAATCAGAGCTTCCCTAGCATAAAAAACAGTATTGGCTTGCGTAGACCCTTGTTTTTCGGTATAATGAACGAAAAAGGACGGAGGGGATGCCGGAATGAAAAATCGCAAGCAGCTGGCCCTGCTGTTCCTTACGGTTCTGACGGCCTACACCTGCCGGATGGTTCCCAAATTCGCCACCGGGACGGTGGCTCTGCAATTGTCGGAGCCACTGAGTCTGCTGCGAAGCGTCATTTACCTGTCGCTGTTTATGGGCTGGGGCTGTTCGCTTAAAAAGCGCATCCAGCAGCGGCAAGCCCAAAGGTATATGGTGGGGGCCGCGGGGCTGATGGTGTTCTGGCTCTTTGTCCGGACGCTGAAATTTTTCTTTGCGGCGGAGCCGGTGGAATTTCGGTATCTGTGGTATCTGTATTATCTGCCTATGCTGTTTTTGCCCAGCACCGCCCTTTCTGTGGCCCTGACCATTGGGGAGCGGGATGACTGGGCCGCCCCCCGGCAGAGCCGGTGGCTGTGGGTGGGTTCCGGGGTGCTGCTGGCACTGGTGCTGACCAACGATGTTCACTTCCTGATGTTCCGTTTCCCGGCGGGGGAGGGGTTCTTTCAGTGGAGCGATCAAGACTATTCCTATGGCCCACTGTTCCGGCTGGTCACTCTATGGCAAGTGGGTATTTCTATTGGGGCCTTTGGGCTGCTGCTGAAAAAATGCCGGTTGCCGGGGAAAAAGGGCTATCTGTGGCTCCCGGCCATCCCTTTGACCTGTGCCATGGTGTATCTGGCCCTTTATGGCTTTGAATTTTCCTGGTTTTTCCTGTTCTTTGGGGATATGACGGTGGTGCAGTGTCTTCTGGGGGCGGCCACATTGGAAAGCTGCATCCAGTGCGGTCTCATCCACTCCAATTCCCACTACGGGGCCTTGTTTGAGGCGGTAAACGGCTGTTCCGCCCAGATCACCGACCGGGATTTTACGGTCCGCTACCGGGCCGGTGATGCTGCATCCTTTACACGGCAGCAGATGGAGTCCGCGACCTGGGGACCTTTCTCCCTGCCGGATGGCCGGGTTCTCCACGCCATGGCCGTCAGCGGCGGCTACGCGTTGTGGACGGAAGACAACCGGGAACTGCTGGCCCTGACAGAGGAATTGCAGGAATTGCGGGAGGAGCTTAAAGACCGGGGGCGGCTTCTGCGGTATGAATACGGCCTGGAACAGGGCCGCCGGAAAGTGGAGGAGCAGAACCGGCTGTATGATTTGCTGCGCTCCGTGACCCAGAAGCAGATGGACGGCATTGCGGCCCTGGAAAAGGCCTACCGGCAGACCCCGGACAAGACCTCCCAGGAAGCCCGGGACATTCTGGCCCAGATCGCCGTGCTGTGCTGCTTTATCAAAAGAAGAAAGCACCTGGCCCTGTCCCATTACCGGGATCACCGGGTGTCTGCCCCGGAACTGCGGGGAGCCTTTCGGGAGTCCTTGCAGACCCTGGAACTGCTGGGGGTGGCCCACAGCTTCTACCTGGAGGAGGGAACCGGGCTGGAGGGGGCGGAAGCCACGGCCCTGTACGATTTCTTTGAGGGGGTCATGGAAGGGGCCTTGCCGGAACTGTCCTCGGTAAATGTCCGGATTTCCAGAGTCCAAGGCCCTCTGCGCATGGCCATGACGGTGGAAACGCCCAAGGATTTATCTGTTCTCTCCCAGGCGTTCCCTGGGGCGGAAGTGGACTGGGACGGGGACGGGGACGAGTGGAATTGCCTGCTGACCCTGGGGAAAGGGGGAAAACCATGAAGCCCTTTGACACCTTGCCCGCCCCCTGCCTCAGGTTTCTGCTCTTCTGGATGTTTACCCTGCTGGTGGCGGAACTGTATCTGCTGGTTCGGAAAATCATCCAGCGCGCGCCGGAAAGCCGGTATCCCCTGTCCATTTTCATAATCAGTGGCCATCTTTTCTTGCTGCAAATCTGTTCCCCAGGCCATGGGGGCAGCTGGGCCTTGCCCTGGGCCTGGGCGGTGGGGGACATTCTGGTTTCGACCCTCCACCTGTATGTGGCCTTTCCCAGGGAACGGCGGCGGGCGGCGGCCACCCTGTCTGCCCGGTCCATTGTGGAGGCCACGGATGATTTGCCTATGGGGGTCTGCTTTTCCGATGCCAAGGGCCGGGTGACCCTGTGCAACAACACCATGCGGGGGCTACTCAACCAGATTACCGGGGGCTACCCCCAGGTTCTGGAAGAGCTGACCGCCGCGATTCAAAACCCGCCGGAAGCCATGAAGACTTCCCAGGATGGGTGTCTTCGGTTTCCGGACGGCAGGGTCTACCGCTTTACAAGTACCGTTCTCACCGTGGCCGGGGAGCCGGGGTGGCACCAGTTCATGGCCCAGAATGTGACGGAACAGGCAGAAATCAACCGCCAGCTGGCCCTACAGAATGAAAAACTTAAAAAAACCAACGGCAAGCTGCAAAAAATGTATGACCGCATTGCCGATGACATCCGGGAAAAGGAAAGCCTGGAATTCAAAATTTACATCCACGACACCATGGGCCGGTCCCTTTTGACCATCCAGGACATTATGAACAGCGGGGAGGAGACGGCCCAGAAGTTACGATCCCTGGAAGAAGCGGTGGCGGTGCTGTCTGACAGCCCCCCAAAGCGTGGGGACACTTTATACGATGTGGTGCATTCCTCCAAGGAGTTGGGGGTGCGCCTGCTGGTCACGGGCGATCTGCCCCAGGAAAGCGGAGCGGAGACCCTCTGCGCCCAGGCCGCCCGGGAATGTGTTACCAATTGCGTCCGCCATGCCAAGGGGACGGAAGTGCGGGTGGATATCCGGAATTGCGGCACACGCTGCACCGTGACCGTCACCAACAACGGGGCAAAACCCACCGGGCCAATTGTAGAGGGCAGCGGCCTGTCTTCCCTGCGCAGAAGCGTGGAGTCTTCCGGCGGGGAAATGCAGCTATTCTGGGAACCGGCCTTTGCCCTGGTTCTGACCTTACCGGGAAAGGAGCAAGAAGATGAAGATCAAGACCCTGCTGGTAGAGGATGACCGATACATCCAGCGGCATTTTATAGAGCGGCTTTCAGAAGAACCGGACATCGAGTTGGTTGCCGCGGTGGGAGATGCCTTTGAGGCGGAAAAACGCTGTGGACCCAATATTGACCTGGTGCTGATGGATGTTCTCACCCTCCACAAGCATTCAGGCCTGGCCGCGGGGAAGCGCATCCGCAAGGCTTACCCCCACATCAAGGTGGTGATCATCACCTCCCTGGTAGACCCGGAAGTGCTGCTGCAAGCCAAACAGGGCTGCGCCGACAGCCTGTGGTACAAAGACCACGGCACCGAAGCCATCCTGGACGTGATCCGCAGAACCATGGCAGGGCAGCGGGTCTTCCCGGACTTTGCCCCCTCGGTGGAAATGAAAAAGTGCATGTCCCAGGATTTTTCCCCCGCCCAGATCGAAATCCTCCGGGCGTTCATCAAGGGCTACACCTACCGGGAAATCGCGGAAAAATTCAACCTCTCCGTCAGCGGCGTCCGCTACAACATCGCGGAAATGGTCCGCATTGGCGGCTTTAAAAACAAAGAAGAACTGACCACCACCGCCATCGAAAACAAACTGGTCATCACCACATTGGAAACCGGCGAGGAAGAGACATAACCCGTGGGGTGGTACCACCCCACATGCGGCAAGCAGGGGCGGCAATTTTGCCGCCCGCCACGTGGCAATTACAACCTGTCCGGTTGAACGGTACCACCCGATACACGAAACAATGTAGCGGCGATGATTCATCGCCACTCCAGCCCCGGCGAGGGGCTGGCTCCGTTGCAAATATAACCTGTTGGGTTGAACGGAACCACCTCCCGACATGTCATTCCGAGCGGAGTGAAACGGAGTCGAGGAATCTTCCCAAGTAGCAGATTTTACCTTACGTTGGTACTTTCTGCCACGTGGTGGATTCCTCCACTCCGCTGACGCTGTAAATTGGTACAGTATTTTAGACACAAATTTCAAAAAATAAATGACAGTCACGCAGCAAGCGGTGGAGTGTACCCCA
>CAKTQE010000061.1 GCA_934593275.1 uncultured Oscillospiraceae bacterium
GGGGTACGCTGCTCCACTTGCTGCGTGACTGTCATTTAATTTTTAGAATTTTTGTCCAAGATACTGTACCATTTTATAGCGCAAGCGGAGTGGAGGAATCCACTACGTGGGACAAAGAACCACCACAAGATAAAAATTGCCACTTGGGAAGATTCCTCGACTCCGTTTCACTCCGCTCGGAATGACATGTCGGGGGGGTACCGTTCAACCAAACGGGTTATATCCGCAACGGTGCCAGCCCCTGGCGGGGCTGGATGGTGGTGCTCCGCGCAGCGAATCTAAAATAAATGATTGCCGGGGGCAATCACACATTGATTTCATCGTTGGGTCAACGCCGCTACATTGTTCCGTGTATCGGGTGGTACTCCCCACTGTAGCGGCGGCAATCTGCCGCCACCCGGCCCCACGGCCCTCTCAGTCTCGGCTGCGCCGAGCCAGCTCTCCCAGAGGGAGAGCCAAGGGCGCAGCGTACCGGTTCTCATCCTCTGCCTGGGGGGCGGGGCCGTTTTGGGGCGGTTTTTTCTTTGGTAGATAGTTATGAGATAGTTCACTGCAAATGTGTGAACATTACCAAAAGTAAAGAAATAGTGAACAAAATTTTACGAGTTTTTTGTTGAATATGTTGTTTGCATTTTTGGCTTTGGTTGTTGCATTTTTGGATTGAACGTGCTATCATAGTATCCGAAATTTCGAAAAAATCATTATTTTCTGCCCGTGGCTGGCCGTTGGGCCAAACATGGCGGAAATCATTTGCGGTATTGGGATCTGTGAACTCGGGGGTGAAAGGCCGGGGGATAGAGGGAGTGTCTACTGCTGTGTATTTAGGTAATTCTGGCAGGAGGCATGGGGGCAGACCCCTTGCCTTTTTTGTTTGAGCCGGGTATGAGGATGGAGGAGTAGGGATGACAGATCGGGAATTGCGGCGGTTGAGCCGGGGGGAGCTGCTGGAAATGCTCATTGAGCAGACGGAAGAAAACCGGCAGCTGAAAATCAGGTTGGAGCAGGCGGAAGCCCAGCTGCGGGACCGGCGGATCGAAATCCAGAAGGCCGGTACCCTGGCGGAGGCGGCACTGCGGCTGAATCGGGTGTTTGAGGATGCGGACAAAGCCGCCCAGCAATATCTGGAAAATCTGCGGCTGATGACGGAAAAGGAAGCGACCTATGATGAAACCGAATTCCTGGAAATCCCCTGAACCGCCCACGCTGGAACAGCTGGAAGCGGAGCTTGGCAGGGAAAAATACAGAAAGCGGTATAAGCGGGTGCTGCGCAGCACCGTGTATACCCTGGTGGTGGTTGCGGCGGTGGCCGTGCTGGTGGCAACGGTGTGGATGCCGGTGCTGCAGATTTACGGGTCTAGCATGACCCCTACCTTAAATGAGGGGGACATTGTGCTGTCCCTGAGCGGCTCGGATTTTGAGCCGGGGGATCTGGTGGCCTTTTATCTGGGGAACAAGATTCTGGTCAAACGCTGCATTGCCGGTCCCGGGCAATGGGTGGACATTGATGAAAGCGGAAACGTATATGTAGATAAGAAACTGCTGGAGGAGCCTTACCTGACGGAGAAAGCCCTGGGCGAATGTGACATTGCCCTGCCCTATCAGGTGCCGGAGAGCCGTTACTTCTGCGTGGGCGACCACCGTTCGACCTCGGTGGATTCCCGGAATACGGCGGTGGGCTGCATTTCCGACGAACAGATCGTGGGAAAAATCATGTTCCGGGTCTGGCCTCTTTCCGGTTTTGGCGTACTCAGATGAGCGAGGAAGCGGGTGAAGTATTTTGATGAAGAATGTCCTTTTGCGGAATGCGGAAAAATACACATTGGCCCATAAAAGAAAACGCCGCTGGCAGCGGGCCGTTACGGCACTTTCCAGCGTGGTGGTATTCTGCACCACCTACGCCCTGATTTTACCGGCCATCACCATGGAAAAGAAATGCGAGATTCCAGAGCATACCCATACGGATGCCTGTTACCGGCAGACGGCGGGGAAACGGGTGCCTGCTTGCTCCCTGGAACTGCACCAACATACAAATGACTGCTATGACGGCGAGGGAAATCTCGTTTGCGGTTACGCAGACTTCCTGGTACACCGGCATGACAGCAGCTGCTATGATGAAAACGGCGCACTCTGGTGTCCCCTGCCGGAAATGGAAGAACACCGGCATACGGACGAGTGCTACACCCTGCCGGAAGCCGTGGCCGAAGCCCCGGCCCAGGAGGTCCATACCCATGGGGAAGAATGCTATACCATGGAGCGGGGGGAACTGATCTGCCAAGAGCATGTCCATGGGGAAGAATGCTATACCGAAACCACGGAGCTGGTTTGCGGACTGGAAGAAACGCCGGATGTGGTTCTGGAAGCCACGCCGGAAGAGGGTGCTGAGTCCACCGGGGAACAGGAAGTCATTCCCGGCCATCAGCATGGGGAGGGCTGCTATGAAACCCGCCGGGTGCTGTCCTGCGGATTTGACAGCGACCATCAGCATACGGATGACTGCTATGAATGGAACAAGCGGCTGACCTGTGATCAGTCCACGGAGCCGGTGGAGCCGGTAGAGGCCGCCCCCCAGCAGGAGGCGGAACCGGTGCTTACCTGCACCAAGCCTGAAATCCAGCTGCATACCCACACCCCGGATTGCTTTGATAAAGACGGAAACCGGATTTGCGGCCAGGTGCAGGTTTTGGAGCATGTGCATTCCGATTCCTGCTTTGCCCAGGAGGAGCCGGCCCTGACATGCACGGATACATCGGAAGAACATACTCATACCCCCCGGTGCTACGGCACCTGGGAGCTGGTCTGCGGGATGGAAGAACATACCCACGGAGAAGCATGCACAGCAACCAATCCGGAGAAAGCAGTATTCTGCGGGAAAGAACCCCATACCCATGGGGAAAGCTGCCGGGACGAACAGGGAGAGCTGACCTGCACCCTGGAGGAGCATACCCACAGCCTGGCCTGTTACGCAGACCCCACGGCGGATGTGGAGACGGCGGAAATCTGGGAGCAGACCTTTGGGGAAGTGACCCTTACCGGGGACTGGCGGCTGGATGCCCTGGCCATTGCCCAAAGCCAGCTGGGCTATGCCGAGAGTACAAAGAATTATGCTGTGGCAGAGGACGGCCAGACCCTGATGGGCTATACCCGCTACGGTGCCTGGCAGGGAACGCCCTATGACGAATGGAACGCCCCGTTCCTGGCGTTCTGCCTGCACTATGCGGAAGTAGAAGACGTGCCCCCGGCGGGGGACTGGGGCGGCTGGGCCACGGCCTGGCCGGAAGCCTTCCGAACCCCCAAGGACTATACCCCGGCGGCGGGAGACCTGGTGCTTTTTGACCGGGACGGCGACGGCACAGCGGACCGGGTGGCCATTGTGGCAGAGGTTACGGAGGGAGGCTTTACCGCCATTGAGGGCAATGCGGAACACGCCGTAGGCCAGAGGGCCTATGAGACGGCGGACTCCGGAATTTTGGGCTATGTGGTTCTGCCCCAGGGGCCAAAGGAATTTACCCTGACCGCCCGGTCAGAATCCGGCATTACCGTGACCGTTACCGGCCCCCGGGAGTACCTGCCCTATCCGGCAAGGGAAATCACGGTAACGGTGACCGAGGTGACGGAGGGGGAGTGTCAGGCGATTCGCGATCAGATTTTGGGCGAAGAACAGGCCGAACCGGAGCGGAGCTACCTGCTGGACATCACCCTGTGGCACGGAGAGGATGAGATCGAGCCAACCGGCTCCGTGACCGTGACCTTCAGCGGCATTGACACGGAGGGGCTTTACCCCAAGGTCTACCATATTGATCCCGACAACCAGACCGTCAAGGATATGGAAGCGGAAAAAACCGAGACCGGCGACGTGGCTGTGGATACGGATCATTTCTCTTTATATCTGCTTTCGGCTGTGGCCCCCGGAGAGCTAAAAGGCTATATTGGAAATATGCTTGAAAACGGCGGCAACTTTCAACTGACCGACGATGCCTGGACGGCAATTGACAGTGGCAGTGCCAACCTGACCATTACACAGGACACCACCATTGACTTGAACGGGCATACCCTGACCATCAGCAACGCCAATCAGTTTTTTGAAGTGCAAAACGGTGCGACACTTACTATTACGGACTCGGTAGGTGCTACGGATACTGAGTCCCAGGGCAGCGAACCACTTTACGGCAATAAGGCAAGCCTGAGTACAGACGGTTCTACCCTGACGTATTACATCACAGAATCCACGGCCAATGGCACGAGTACCACGGAAACACTGAAAAAGCATGAAGTCAACCTCACCGGCGCAGGAAAGATTCTGTGTGGGGCGACTTCTGAACAGCTGATCAAAGTCCAGAACGGCGGTACATTGGAACTACAGAGCGGCGTACTCCAAGGCACCGGCATCAAACATATTGTCTATGTGGATGACGGAACGCTGAACATGACGGGCGGCTATATTGTGGGCGGCGGCAGAGACGACAGCCCCGGTGGCGGTATCTACGTCGACAGCGGTGCGGAGAGAGGTAAGGTGAAGATCCAGGGCGGTGTTGTTGCGGCCAATCGTGGCAATTTCGGCGGCGGTATCTACGTCGTAGGCGGAGAGCTGACCATCTCCGGCGGTGCGGTGACGGGCAATGAGGTCTTCGATGGACACGACGACGATGGCGGCGGTATCTATGTCAACAGCGGCACGCTGAAACTGTCCGGCAACGGTTATGTGACCAACAACTCTAAGAGTTGTGATTGTACAGATTGCCCGGTCGATACGAACAACACCCACGGCGGTGGCGGTATTGCTCTGGCGAACGGTTCTACCATGGAGATGTCCGGCGGCTATGTGACCGGCAACTTTTCCAGTCTGGCAGGGGGCGGCATTTATGCGGGCTACTATGCAGGCGAAGGTGGAGTCCATTTTACAATGAGCGGCGGCACCATTGCCAGCAACTGCGCCAAATATGGCGAGGGTGGCGGCCTTCGTATCGGCGGCGGTGACAACGGCGGTACCGAGGGCGTGATTCGAGCAGAGGGAACAGTATATATTACCAATAACAAAACGCTTACCACAGACGACTGGGGCGGCGGCGGCATTTTCGTGCAGCAAGGTGGTAATCTGTCAGTCATCAATGCGCTGATCACGAACAATAAAGCGGGCGGCTTTGGCGGCGGAGTGGGTGCCTGTCCTACGGGTGAGACCCTGATCGTCAATGAAAGCGGTGCGGCTATTTACGATAACAATGCCACTGGCGAACAAATGTCTGCCGGTGGTGGCGGTAAACACTATGATACCGATGCGAAAAATGACCCGGATTTTTTCAATAATGGCTACAAGGATTACTTCTGTGTCCGCTCAAAAGATGGCGCAAACCAGCCTATTTCTCTCGTCACCGGCCAGATGGCTGGCGGTGGGGCTGCGAACTGGACGGGAAGCTGTGACGACCATACGGTCAGTATCGGTAAGACCGGTTATGCAGCCGCAAATTATCGGTTCGGATTGGAGGCCAAACCTGATGCTACCGCTATTAGCAGCGCAGTCAATACCGCAAACGTCATTATCACCGGCAACAGTTCCGGTGTTCACGGCGGCGGCATTATGACCAACGGCGGCCTGATTCTGGGCGACCCGGGCGCAACCAAAGTGGTAACGTCCAGACCGGAGTTGGACATTACCGGTACCAAGGCCCTGGTTAAGGATGGAGAAAAGCAGGACAAGGGACTGAACTTTAAGTTCCAGCTGAGCGACCAGAACGGAAATGTTATCGAAACGGAGTCTGACTCTGATACCGGCATATTTACTTTTTCGCCCGATGTGCAGGGTTTCGTGGCCGGAACTTATACCTATACGCTCAGCGAGGTCAACGACAGTCAACCCGGCATTACCTATGACGATACCGTACATACGATTCAGGTGACAGTTAAGGAGAAAACCGTTGAACTTTTGAAGGTGAAGTTCACAAGCTACAATGTGTCCTCTGTTACTGTCGATGGCGAAGAAGTCGGCGGTTCTTCCGGCTCTGGCTCCGGGGGAAATACCGGAACGGGTTCCGAGACGGCGGGGACGTTCAGGGTTCACTTTAAGAACAAGAGCGATAAAAGCTGGGACCCCGTGTACATGTATGTATGGGATGGTAACAATAGACCGGCAGGCGAGTGGCCGGGAAAAGAAATGAACCTGGATACGGACGGCTCCTGGTATTACGACCTGCCTGTTAACGAAACGGGTAACTACAATTACATTTTTAATGATGGAACAACAAATAATCCACAACGTGATGTGAACAAAACAAAGGATATTACGTCTGTCCACTGTGAACCGGGCAAAGAGGTGTGGTTCGACTATGATACTGTAAGGCGGCCGAACACCGCCGACACCGGCTCTGCGGGGGCTGGGGGTGTTAGTCGGGGGGCCAATGCGGATGGGTCTTATACCCTGGAAATCCCTGGAGATGCCTTTACCAACAAAATGACGACCCGGTTGGATTTGCAGATCGTGAAGACGGACAGCGTGAGCGGTGATGTGCTGCAAGGTGCAAAATTTACCTTGACAAAAGCAGTGACAGGGGGTAATGTTGAAGTAGCTATCACCAATGAAAAGGGCATTGCGACCTTTACCGACATCCAGCGGGGAGCCCAATACTATCTGCGAGAGACAGATCCACCTTCAATGAAATACATGGTAGCGGGGCCGTGGATTCTGGAAGTGAAGGCGGACGGCAATGCCACAATCTTCCCGGCTACGGAGAAGGGCGAGACGTTGGAAAAAACCAGCCCAACCGACACCGGAACGCCTTTGAAACTCCTTCCCGACTCCACCACCGGCAGCGGCACAACCGGCAGTGACTCCGAAAGCGGCACTGGTACCGAAGGCGGTAGCGACTCTGCAACCGGCAGTGGCACCGCAACCGGCACCAATTCCAAGGTGCTGGTGCTTCCCATTCAGGACACCCCTTGGGGGTATGAGCTTCCTGAAACCGGCGGGGCCGGGACGACTTCTTATACCGCAGGAGGCCTGGTGCTGATGTTCAGCGGGGCAGTCCTACTGTATATCCATAGCAAAGGCCGAAAGGAGGAGAAGGCATCTTCCTGAAGCCAAGGAAAAAACCACCAGGCAAACCTATCAAAAAGGAAACAAACCCAACGCACATTGATGAAGGAGGAAGAAACAACCCATGAAAAACGCAAGAAAACTGACCAGCCTCCTGCTGGCCCTGCTCCTGGTCTTCGCCCTGGCCGCCACGGCTGCCGCCGATGATACAGGTACACCCATCAAGGGCACCATTACCGTGGATAATCCCATTACTGGACAGGACTATACCGCCTACAAGATTTTTGATGTGGTCTATGATGATGCGACTCCTACAAAGCTCTATTCTTACACCATCAAGGGCGACAGCGCATGGATTCAGACTGTACAAAACTATGCCAATGGAACGGATAGCGGCCTGACCCTGACCCCCGTTGCCGACACGACTTCGAATACTTTTGTCGTTACGTTTGACGAAAACAAATTCAGTGCCCCCAAATTCGCTGCGGTTTTGAAAACGGCTCTGAAAGCAGATACCACCGCTTTTACTGGAACAGATCTGGAAAAGAGTGGAAATCCTGTGAAAGCCTCTGCCACCGTCAACGAGTTGGGCTACTACTTCGTCACCAGCTCTACCGGCGCACTGTGCAACCTGACCACCACTGCACCTGATGTCAACATCCGCGATAAGAATGACGTACCTTTTAACAAGGAGGGCGACAAGACCAACGCTGATGTGGGCCAGACCGTCACCTATAAAATCACCGGCAAGGTGCCTGACTACACCGGCTTTGATAAGTATACCTATGAAATCACCGATACCATGAGCCCGGGGTTGACCTTTGACAACACAAGTGTTGAAGTAAAAATCGGTACCTCAAATGTGGAGAGTGGGTCCAATGGTTACACCCTCAATGAACCTACTGATACTGATACTGATAAGTATACTTTTAAGTTATCCATCAACGTCAAACAATTTGAAATCGGTAAAGAGATTGTAGTTACCTACAAAGCTACCGTCAATGAGAAAGCAATTGCAAAAATCGAAAACAACGATGCATATCTGACCTATACCAACGGCCCTACCGAGAAAGAGAATAAGACCTCCGAGCACGTGCAAAAAAAAGTCTACACCTCCAAGATCGCCATCGTCAAGGTTGAGAAAGCTGCCGATGATGCTACGGCAACGCCAAAGAAGCTGGAAGGCGCAGAGTTTGTCCTGTACAAGCGTGGCACAGGAGCCGATACCGCACCGACTGGCAAGGATTATGACGAGGTGACCGAGGGCAACAAGACTACTTATTACCCCAGAGAATACTACAAGTACACCGAAGCTACAGGTAATGAGGGCAGTAAGGTCGGATGGGTTACAGTCAATGATCATCCCACTGTCAAGAGAACCGACAACAACGGCACTGCCTCCTTTGACGGCCTTGCCAACGGCGATTACTGGCTGGTAGAAACCAAGGCCCCCGCCGGTTACAATCAGCTGGATAAGCCTGTTCCAGTTACGGTAAATGGCGGCAACACAGAAGCCGACCTCACTGTTAACACTACGGTCCAGAACCAGGCCGGAACGCTCCTGCCCTCCACCGGTGGTATGGGTACCACCGTCTTCTATGTACTGGGCGCTGTCCTGGTCCTGGGGGCCGGGGTGCTGCTGGTTACCAAGAAGCGCATGAGCCGGAGCGAGGGCTAAGCCGGGTGCGCTGATCAGTCCTTTATTTCTTCTATTCCCTCAGAACCCGTGCCGGGGAGCATTCCTCCCCGGCACGCAGCCACAAGGAGAACCCTGTATGCGAAAACATTTGTCAACGGTGATTCTGGTTTTTCTATTGCTCATAGGGCTGTCCCTGTTGCTGTATCCCACCGTCAGTGACTACTGGAACTCCTTCCACCAGACCCGGGCCATTACCACCTACGCCGAAAACGTGGCCGCCCTGGATAACACCAGCTATGAGGCCCTCTGGGAAGCCGCCAGAGCCTACAATCAGGAACTGCTGGGCCGGAACAACGGCTATATCCTCTCCGAAGAACAGCAGGCGGAATATAAAAGCCTTTTGGACATCTCCGGCCAGGGGGTCATGGGCTATATCGAGATCCCGGAAATTGACGTGAGCCTGCCCATTTACCACGGCACCGAGGACTCGGTGTTACAGGTGGCCGTGGGCCATCTGGAATGGTCCAGCCTGCCGGTAGGTGGGGAGAGTACCCACTGTGTCCTCTCCGGCCACCGGGGTCTGCCCAGTGCCAAGCTCTTTACCAATCTGGATCGGCTGCGGGAGGGGAACATCTTCCTCCTGCGGGTGCTGGACGAGGTACTGACCTACGAGGTGGACCAGATTTTAATCGTAGAACCCCAGGATACCGCCCCGCTGGAAATTGTAGAGGGCCAGGACTACTGCACCCTGGTGACCTGCACCCCCTACGGAATCAACAGCCACCGGCTGCTGGTCCGGGGCCATCGCATCGACAATCTGGAAGAAGTAAAAACCGTTCGGGTCACCGCCGATGCCGTCCAATTAGAGCCGATGCTGGTGGCCCCCATTGTGGCCATTCCCATACTGCTTGTGCTGCTGGTACTGCTGCTGCTGCCCCGGCGCAGAAAGAAATAGGAGGTATGTTATGAGAAAACGTCTGAGAAGTCTGCTTGCATTGCTGCTCCTGGTCTGTCTGCCCCTGTCTGCTGCTGCCCACCCGGTGCCGGATGAACGAAAAGACGGCCATTGCAGCATTACCGTGACCATGACCTACCAGGAAAAAGCCCTCCCAGGCGGCACCCTGGCCCTTTACAAGGTGGGGGATGTGGTGGAGGATGACGGCAATTATTCCTTTGCCCCCGTGGCAGCCATCCGGCAGGATTTCCCCCAGTTTGGAGACATCCAATCCCCGGATTTGGCGCAGAAGCTTTCTAAACTGGAAGACAAGCTGACCCCGGTGACCGCCCTCCCTCAAAAGGTGGGGGAGAACGGCAAAGTGACCTTTTCGGAGCTTTCCTTTGGCCTGTATCTGGTGGTGCAGAAAACCGCCCCGGCAGGGTACGGGAAAACCGAGCCGTTTCTGGTAAGCCTTCCCTACCTTGAGGAGGGGGAATACCAGTATGACGTGGCCAGTCAGCCCAAAACCGACCTGGAACGGGAGGTGACCACCAAGCCCACCACCAGCCCCACCACAAAACCCGCCTCCTCCTCCGGCGGGAAGCTGCCCCAGACCGGCCAGCTGTGGTGGCCGGTGCCGGTGCTGGCCTGCGGCGGGCTGGGCTGCATCGTGGTGGGTCTGATTCGGAAGCGGAGGGCCGGGGATGAAGACTGACCCAGGAAGAATTTGGATCAATACGGGGCTGCTGCTGCTGACAGCGGCCCTGTTTCTATGGGCCTACAACAGCCAGGAATCCCGCAGGGCCGGAGACTCCGCCCAGCAGGTCATCACGGAGCTGACCCAGTCCCTGACCCAGGAAACGGAAGCGGGGCTTGACCCGGAACCCGCAGAAGCCCCGGCGGTCAAAATGCCTGAATACCTGCTGGATGACCAGCGGGAGATGCCGGAAAAAACCATCGGTGGCCGGGACTATATTGGCGTGCTGAGCATTCCCTCTTTGGATTTGGAGCTGCCGGTACTGAGCCGGTGGAGCTACCCCAATCTGAAAGTGGCCCCCTGCCGCTATTCAGGCTCCCTATACCAGAACAACCTCATCATCTGCGCCCACAATTACGCCTCCCATTTCGGCAAGCTCAAAACCTTACAACCGGGGGACACCTTGCTCTTTACGGATATGGAAGACCAGGTGGTCACCTTTCAGATGGTGGAGCGGGAGACCCTGGAACCGGATGACGAAGAAGCCATGACCACCGGCAACTGGCACCTGACCCTGTTCACCTGCACCCCCGGCGGCCAGACCCGTGTCACCGTCCGGTTTGAACGGGTAGACCCGGGCCACAGCCAGGAGTGAGACATGCCGAAATACCCAATTGGCAGGGAATGAGAAAAGCCGAGGGTGGTTTCTTTTTACAAAAATTTTCCCCAGGGCCATCCCGGGTTTGACATGGGCCGGGAATCGTGGTAGAATCACCGGGAAAAGCAAGGACGCTTATTTGGGCGGAGAACTGTCTCCGCCTGAATAGGCGTTCTTTTTTTGCGTAAAGGGGGAGCCTATGAGAGAACTACATGAGGAATGCGGGGTATTCGGTGCCTGGTCGCCGGAGCCGCAAAATATGGCGGACCTGGCCTACTATGGGCTGTATGCCCTACAGCACCGGGGGCAGGAAAGCTGCGGGATCGTGGTCAACGATGACGGCGTATTCACCACCCACCGGGACTTGGGACAGGTGGGGGATGTGTTTACCCGGGAGGAGCTGGGGAAGTTCCCCACAGGCACCATGGCCGTGGGCCATGTGCGCTACGGCACCACCGGGGCCACCAACCGGGCCAACTGCCAGCCAATCGTGGTAAACCACATGAAAGGAAAGCTGGCCCTGGCCCACAACGGCAACCTGAGCAATGCCTATGAACTGCGAAGCACCCTGGAACTGGCCGGTGCCATTTTCCACGGCACCAGCGACACGGAGATCATTGCCTACATCATCACCCAGCAGCGGCTGAAAACCCCCTCTATTGAGGCGGCGGTAAGCCGTGCCATGGGGCAGATGGAGGGGGCATTCTCCCTGGTGATGATGTCCTCGGCAAAACTCATTGCCGCCCGGGACCCCTGGGGGTTCCGGCCCCTTTGCTACGGCATCCGGCCCGACGGGACCTACATTGTGGCCTCGGAAAGCTGCGCGCTGGCAGCGGTGGGGGCCGCCCTTCAACGGGATATTCTGCCGGGGGAGATCCTCATCATTGACGAAAAGGGGGTACACTCCAACAGTGTCCACTGCGGGACCCAGGCCCACAGGCCCTGTATCTTTGAGTATATCTACTTTGCAAGGCCCGACTCGGTGATTGACGGCATCAGCGTCCACGAAGCCCGCAAAAGGGCCGGGAAGCTCCTGGCCAGGCGGCACCCGGTGGAGGCGGATATGGTAGTAGGCGTCCCGGACTCCGGCATGGATGCGGCCCTGGGCTATGCAGAGGAATCCGGCATTCCCTTTGCCCTGGGGTTTATCAAAAACAAGTATATTGGCCGCACCTTTATTTCCCCCGGCCAGGGGCAAAGGCTAGATAAGGTGCGCATCAAGCTCAGCCCCATTGGGGCGGCGGTCAGGGGAAAGCGGGTGGTGCTGATCGATGACTCCATCGTCCGGGGTACCACCAGCGGACAGATCGTGACCCTACTGCGGGAGGCAGGGGCCAGGGAAATCCATCTGCGGGTCTCCGCGCCGCCGTTCCGGAATCCCTGCTACTACGGCACGGATATTGACTCCCGGGACAAGCTGATCGCCTGCCGGTATTCCGTTCCGGAAATCTGCAAATTTATCGGGGCGGACAGCCTGGGGTATCTGGAATTGGAGGACCTGGCGGAGATGATCGGCTCCAAAGAATTCTGCCATGCCTGCTTTAGCGGGGAGTACCCCACGTGTATCCCCACCCATACAGAAAAAGACCGATTTGAGGGAAAGCTTTCCCAAAGGAGGACGGAACATGAGAACAATTGACCGGAAGCTGGTTCTGGAAGACGGCAGCGAATACCTGGGCTACGGCTTCGGCGGCAAGGAAGACCGGGTTTGCGAGGTGGTGTTCAACACCTCCATGACCGGGTATCAGGAAATCGTATCGGATTTGAGCTACACGGACCAGACGGTGGTGATGACCTACCCCCTGATCGGCAATTACGGCATTGCCGAGGAGGATTTTGAGTGCAAATTCCCCAACATTGGGGGGATGGTGGTCTATGATTACAATGACTTTCCCTCCAATTTCCGGTGTGTAAAATCTTTGTCCGAGCTGTTGGAGGAAAACGGCATTCCGGGGATTTCCGGGGTGGACACCCGGAAACTGGCCCGGAGCATCCGGGACCTGGGCAGCCGCCGGGGGCTGATCACCAGGCCGGAAGTAACCTTGCAGGAGGCCCTGGACATCATCGCCAAGACCCCGGTACCCCGGGATGCGGTGGCCAGGGTCAGCTGCAAAAAACGCTGGTACAGCCGCACCGCCGATGCAAGGTTTCACGTGGTGGCCATCGACTGCGGCATCAAGCTGAATATTATCAGGAGCCTGAACCGCTGGGGCTGCAATGTGACGGTGGTGCCTTACAATAC
>CAKTQE010000062.1 GCA_934593275.1 uncultured Oscillospiraceae bacterium
TTCTTTCACCTTTGGGCATCTCGTTTCTCTCCTTTTTGTCATTTGATGAGTTGTCCAAAATCATTATACCACATTCCAACGCTCGGAATGACATGTCGGGGGCGATTCCGGTTGTCCGCAGGAGTTATATCCGCCACGCAACGGAACGGCACACAGGCCGTTCCGTTGCGCCCTCATTGTGCCGACTTTCCGGGAATCAGAATGACTGTACTGTCGTCTTTTTCCTGAACCAGCCATGTTTGAACTGCCGGGTTTTCCAGATCGTAGACGAAAACATAAGGCTCCGTTATGGACTCCAATGCTTCTTCTCCGGCGTTTTCAATCTGGCGAACAGAGGCGGACATCAGGGAATACCGAAGCTTGAAGTGCAGCAACCCGTTATCCCCTTTTGGTATCAGAATACAATACTGGCTGTTGGACGGAATGTTCTCCTCCTGTATGAGCCTGTTCATCTCCTGCCGCACCGGGTCCGCCTGTGGGCCGTAACGCACAAAGAGCAGTTTTTCCCCGCAAAGCCACATTCTGCATGGAAACAGCATCAACAGTGCAGCCACGCACACGGTCTGCCTTTTATCCGCCAGGTTCGCCTGAGATATTTCCCGAACGCACAGACTGAACAGCACATAGTTGATCACTGCCAGTGCCGTATTGGTATACCGTACCGCACTGGGCAGCCCCTCACTTTCAATCGTTCCCATGGAAAAAATATACATTGCCAAAAGGAAAAACATATAGGCCCCGTAAAAACAGGCCCCAAATATCGCCGCCCGTCTCAATAGTCTCCGGTCTTTCTTCCACACCCACAAAATCAATACCGCAAATAGCAAAAAGCACACGGCGCAGGCAATGGTTTTGCGGAATGTAAAAGCAAAGCGCAGCAGCTCCATGGCAATTTGCCCGATTTTTCCAATGGGATTGTCAAAGAACGTCCTTTTGTAATTGCTCAAGGTCATTGCGTGATAAGAATTTTCCGCCGATGTATATACGTTTCCATAATGCTTTCGCCACAAAAACCACGCGGCCACCGGTGAGGCGGCAAGGAGGAGTCTTTGCACATTGTTCCGGGCCGATTTTCCATTCCACAGGATTCCCGCCGAGCAAATCAGCACCATCAGCATTGCGGAGTTTTTGATTTGGGACAGTGCCACCATGTAACAGGCTCCCAGCCAGAATTCCTTGGTTCCGGTTTCTTTCAGGCAGTGATCGTTTACATACAGCAGTGTACATCCGGCAGCGACTCCTAAAACCACATCTACCCGCAAATCCAGAATGCCCAGACTGATTGAAACAAAAAACAGCATGGCAACGGCCATAAACGCGCTGACCGCTGCCATATTCTTTTTCGCCCTGCTAAAAAGTGCCGCCTCAAAGCAGAGGATCATATAGGTCTGCAAAAACATGGCCATATCCTCTGCCATGCCCATTCCAAGAACAGACAGTCCAAAATACAGATAAGTCGCAGTCCCCAGAGGATAGGCCTGGAACATAATAACCGGGTCCCGGTAGTCCGGGAAATGATGCTCTGTCACCATCTGTTTAACCACAATGCCCCAGTGGGTAAAATTATCATATTCCAGCAGCACCTTCCCATAGCAGCCTACAAACGAGGCAACGGTAAAAAAGGCGAGCATGACAAATACCGGTTTCCCATAGAATTTCAGGAATCTCACGGAACGTTCCTGTCTGATACGAATACCCAGATAGATAAGGCCCGTCAACCACAGCCCCCAGGATGCTTCCCGCAAAAAATTCAAAATACCCGCCAGATAAAGGATGCTGATGGTCAGCACCACCGTCAGGCTTGGAAAATACGCCGGGTCGATTCGCAGTTTCTTACGAAAAAGCTCCCAATAGCCCAAATTACATAGGCCAAATGCTGTCAGCCAGCAGAGCAATCTCAGGCAGTGTCCCATGTTTTTCTCTCCATTTCCCGGGTCATCCCTATTGGGATGCCTTATTATTAACTGTATAGGCATATAATAGCCTATACAGTTAATTTTATTCTAGCATCGATGCCTATATAATTCAAGTATAATTTTACTACACAGGCAGGAACAGCGATGGATTATTACAAAATCGGGCAGCAAATCCGCAAAATACGCAAGGCTCACGGTCTTTCCCAGGAAGAGTTGGCGGAAAAAATAGAAATTTCTGTAACACACATGAGCCACATTGAAACAGGCAATACAAAACTGAGTCTGCCAGTATTCCTGGACATTGCACAGGTTTTAGAGGTCAGCACAGACGAACTGCTGGGAGATGCGGGATATGACAGCAGCAGTAAGGCACTTTCGGAAATCGCCGCAGTTCTGGAGCGTTGCAGCGCAAAAGAGGCAAAGGTGATTGCGGAAATCGTAAAGGCCGCAAAAGTATCTATGGACAAATATTTATAATTGAAGCTGCATTTTAAAAAAACAGGAAGCGCGTCCTGCCTGAAAAATCAGGGAAGATGCGCTTCCTGTTTTTTATGAAAGGGACATGTACAGCCCCTTACCGCTCTGTGCCGTAGAAGAACAGTGCCAGCATACCGGGTCCAACGTGGGCACCGGAGAAAGGTTCGTGGGGGACGATGAGAAGCTTCTGGGGTTCTGCGATGGCCCGGACACGCTGGGCCAGCAGCTCTGCTTCCTCCGGGCAGTCTCCGTGGGAGATGGCCACCAGCCTGTGTTCCGCGCCCAGCTGCTTCTTTTCGTATATTTCTGCCAGGGCTTCAATGGCTTTCTTCCGGCCCCGGACCTTGCCGCAGGAGACGATATGACCGTCGGCGGTGCCGTAGAGGATGGGCTTGATGTTCAGCACCGTGCCGATCATGGCGGTGGCTCCGCTGACCCGGCCACTGCGTTTCAGGAAGTTCAGGTCGTCCACGGTAAAATACTGGCACATATGGGGTACTTCTTCGTCAAGGATCGCCCCGGCTTCTTTTGCGCTGAGGCCCTGACGGCTCAATTCGGCGGCCCGCATGGCCAGCATCCCGCTGCCAAAGCCGCAGCCCCGGGAATCCACGATATGGACATACCGGTCCGGGAATTCCTCAGATAGTTCTTCCTTGGCGTTCATGGCCGCCTGATAGGTGCCGCTGATGCCGGAGGACATGGAGACATACACCGCATCCTGGCCCTGAGACAGAACCGGACGAAAATGTTCCAGGAACAGGTGGGTATTTAACAGGCTGGTGGTAATCTTGCTGCCCTGGCGCAGGGCGTCATAATAGTTCTTGGCGTCAAAATGGTCCACATCCCCAAGATATTCTTTCTGAACACCCTCTACGCAATAGTTACAGGGCAGCAGGGTGATGCCCTCCAAGCAGGATGCGGGCAGATTGGCACTGCCATCGGCAAATACAGTAAAAGACATAGGTCTACCTCCGAAAGTTTCTTTTCTCTTAAGTATAGGCTTTTTGCGCCCCAGGCGCAAGGAAAACCGTGCAGTCCCCATTCGACTGCACGGTCTCTACGCTCTACTCTACGGCTCTACCCCGACTCTACCGGGGGTAGAGTTGGCTTATTCCCCAGAATTTCCTTGATTATTCTGGGGTGTACCCTTGTTTTTCCGGTAATTCCGATAGTTTCCGCGGCGGCGGGGCTTTTGCTCCATCCGCTTTTCTCCCTCCTGGGGCATCTCCTGGGCTACCGGACGATTCTCCTTTTGAGGGTGGTCAGGACGGGGGCGGCGGCGGTCCGGGCGGCGGTCACCGGTGTCCGGCTGCTGCTTTGGCTCCTCTTTGACATCCGCTTTTTGCTCTCTTCCCTCAGGCCGGGGACCTCTGGGCTTCCGCTTGGGCCGCTGGGGCTTTTCGGAAACCTCCCGCTGGGGCTGCTGCTCCGGCTCCTCTACTACGGACTCGGTGCTGTAGCGGAAACGTATCGGCTCCAACACCATGGGGTCCTCCTCTTTCTGCTCCGGTTTCTGCCGAACACCAGAGCCTGAAATGGGGGCCAAATCATTGGGAATGGGCGGGTCGCTCTTCTTGGCCTTGCCGCTGCGAAGAATGGCCACTTCCTCATTGGGGAAAACGCTGATGGTATCGGGATTGCTTTCCATGCGGACTTTCACCCGCTGGCGCAGAATATCCGCCTCCACCACGGTGCCCCGGCCCTCCGGGGTATCCACAAAGGATTCCAGTTTGGGGCTGGTCCGGATCAGGGCCTCATAGGTATCCTGCTCGTATTTCAGGCAGCACATGAGTCTGCCGCAGGTGCCGGAGATTTTGGTGGGGTTCAGGCTGAGATTCTGGGACTTGGCCATTTTGATGGACACGGGCTGAAAATCATCCAGGAAGCTGGCGCAGCAGAAGGGTCTGCCGCAAATGCCCAGGCCGCCCACCATCTTGGCCTTGTCCCGGACGCCGATCTGCCGCAGCTCAATGCGGGTATGGAAGACGCTTGCCAGATCCTTGACCAGTTCCCGGAAGTCCACCCGCTCATCGGCGGTGAAGTAGAACAGGATCTTGCTGCCGTCAAAGGCGCACTCGGCGCAGACCAGCTGCATGTCCAGGCCATGGGTCTGGATTTTCTGGATGCAGACCGCCTGCGCCTTGGCCTCCTTGGCCCGGTTGTCCGCCACGATCCGCTCATCCTGGGCCGTGGCCTTGCGCAGCACCTTCCGCAGCGGGGCCACCACATCCTTTTGGGCAATGCGGTGAACGCCGCTGGCGCAGATGCCAAATTCCTCCCCCCGGGCGGTATCCATGATCACATGGTCCCCCTGGGTCAGGTGAAAACCGGCAGGGTCAAAGAAGTAGATCTTCTGGCCGGGCCGGAACTGAATATCCACCACGGAAACCATTTCCGGGGTGTCTTTGGAGATTTCTTCCATGATAAGCTCCTAACTTTTATTCTGAATGTACGCAAAACCGGTATGGCACCTTATCGCAATGCCCAGACCAGGTGGCCGCATATGGCGGCGGGGGAGACGTTGGACAGGGTGTATTCCCTGGATTTTTTGAGGATCTCATAGTAGCGGTACAGGCTTCGGCTGTCCCGGGCGGCGGCCAGACGGCGGGCCGAGGTGGAGACCGTGGGCATCCCACAGGCGGCGGTGAGGGCATTTTCCATCAGTTCCTGCCACTCCCGCAAAAGGTCTGCCAGTTGGTCCCGCTTGGCCTTTTCCAGAGGTACCAGCAGTTGGGTCAGAAGCAATCCGTCCTTTCGGCACAGGGCTTCTACCAGCTTTTCCGTCTCCTCCCGGGTCTTCCCGTCCTCTTCTAAAAGGGCCTTGGCCTGGCCCAGAAAGCCGCCGCTGCGCTCTGCCGCCGCCCCAATGGCATCCAGAAACTTTCCAGGGTACGCCTGGGTCAGGGTGGACACCAGCAGAGGCCTTGCCAAAGGCTGCATTCTCAGCTCCGTGCAGCGGGAGCGGACCGTGGGCAGCAGGGCATCGGCATTGGTGGTCAGTAGCAGGAACACGCCGTAGGCCGGAGGTTCCTCCAATACTTTTAGCAAGGCATTCTGTCCCGGAATGCCCATATCCTGCGCCCGGGGAAAGAGGTAAATTTTGTGTTCCGACTCGTTGGGCTGCACGTAAATATCCGCCCGGGCCTGACGGATCAGGTCTACGGTGACGGTTTTTTTCTCCGGGTCATCCACGGTGATAAAATCCGGGTGCAGTCCCTCCCGGACTTTCCGGCAGGGGGTGCAATGGCCGCAGGGCTTGTTTTTTCCCTGGCAGAGAATGGCGGAAGCCAGGAGTCTGGCCAGGGTCCGCTTTCCGGAGCCTTCCGGGCCGGAAATCAGGTAAAAATGGGAAATATGTCCTTTTTCCAGACTGCGGGCCAGATTTTCCTTGATATGCTCGTTGCCAAGCAGGGCATCCATCTCCATGTTTAGCCCCACAGAGCGGACAGCATGGGAATGATTTGCTTCTTCCGGCTCATGACCCTGGGCAGGAACACCGTATTGTCCTTGGGAGTCACGCCGAAAGCCTGCTGGATGGTGTCGTCATCGCCCACATAGAGCAGCTGGGTTCCCTCCAGCAGCACGTCCGTCAGCATGAGGATGACCATGGTGAGGCCCTCTTTCTTGGCCTGACGGTTCATGTGGTCTAAGAACTCGGTTTTCCGTTCCAGCATACTGGGGCTGTCCACACAGGTGATCTGGGAGACGGCGAAGTCGTGGCCCGCGATATGGAATTCCTTGTAGTCCGTAAACAACAGCTCCTGGGCGGTCTTGTTGCCGATGGAGCCGGAGAAAATGGCCTTGCCCAGCTCGTCCAGGGAGATATCCGCCATTCTGGCCAGCCGCTCCGCCATTTTCCGGTCCCGGTCCGTGCAGGTGGGGGATTTGAACATAACGGTATCCGAGAGAATGGCTGCCGCCATCATGCCCGCCATGCCCTTGGAGGGCATCAGCCCCCGGTCCTGGTACATCCCGGCCAAGATGGTATTGGTGGAGCCAACCGGCTCGTTGCGGACGTAAATGGGGTTGGTGGTCTGAATATCCGCCAGACGGTGGTGGTCAATGATTTCCAGGATCTCCGCCTCGTCCAGGCCCGGTACCGACTGGGCCGCCTCGTTGTGGTCCACCAGCACCACCCGTTTCCGGCGGGGCCGCAGCAGATGATACCGGCTGAGGACGCCTACGATTTTTTCGTTTTCATCCAGAATGGGGTAGCAGGATTCCCGGTGTTTCAGCACCGTTTCCTTTACATCGTCCACCCGGTCTTCCAGATGGAAGCAGACCAGGTCCTCTTTCCGGCAAATCCGGCCAATAGGGGTGGACTGGAAAATCATCCGAGTGGCCCGGTAGGCGGCAAAGGGGGTGGAGATGACGCAGGTGGTGGTGGGCAGGTTCCGCAGTTCCTCGTCCAGCTCCGCCTGACACAGCACCACGGCGGTGACGTTCATTTCCAACGCCCGACGAATCATATCCGGCTGATGGCCGCAGAATACAATGGAATCCTTTCGGCTCCACAGCAGACTCTCCCGGTTCTGGGGCAGGGCGATGGTCACCTTGCCGGAAATGGTATCCACCTGGTCTCCGGCCTCGTTCAGCACCCGGCCCTCCAACACGGACAGCACATTGAACAGCGGCACATCCGCCAGTTCCGCACCGGCAATCAAATCCATATTGTAGGTGGCAATGTAATCCCGGGACAGCATTCCGTAGAGGGTACCGTCCTCATTGGCAACCGGCAGGGCGGGAATGCTGGGCTGGGCCTGGAATGTTTTCCAGGCCTGGGCCACGGTCACGTTGGCATCCAGCACCGGCGGGGTATCGAAATCCAGGTCCTGCACCTGGGTGTACATGCTGTTGATACGCTTGGGGGGTTCAAAACCGAACCGGTCCAGCACCAGCTGGGTCTCGTCCGACACCCGGCCCAGGCAAGCGGCCTTGTATTCCCGGTCTCCCAGGGCGTTGCGCAGGGCGGCATAGGCCATGGCCGCCACAATGGAATCCGTATCCGGATTCCTGTGTCCAGTCACATAAATAGGGTCCATAATCTCCTCCTTTTTAGGGTTTAAAGGTACATTCTGTTACTGTTCCAGGGTGATCTCCCCGGCCAGATCTTTTGCGAAAAGAGCGGTGATCTGCTTCTGGTCCAGCCCCTGGCCCAGGCCCCACATGAGCTTGGTATAGGCGGCTTCCGAGGTCATGTCCAGTCCTTGGATAACTCCCAGTTCCAATAGCTTCTTGCCCACCTGGTAGACCCGCAGGTCCGCGCTGTCATAAAGGCATTGGGTGGTGACCACCACGGAAATCCCGTCCTCCACCGCCCGACGGATGCCCCGCAGGCCCTTGTGCAGCACATTGACCCCGCCGAGGCCAAAAGCCTCAATGACGATGCCCCGGTAGCCCATGGCCGCCAGCATGTCAAATACCGCCGGGTTCAGGCCGGGGGTCAGTTTCAGCAGAAACACATCCCGGCAAAGGGCAGGCTCCAGCCGCGCTTCCCCCACCGGGGCGCGGAGCATGGTTTCATCTACCAATAGCCCCCGGTTTGTCACCGTGGCCACATATCTGGCATTGATGCTTTCAAAAGCGGAAAAGCCGGAAGCCCGGACCTTTACCGCCCGACAGCCCAGCATGACTTTCCTGTCAAAGGCCAGAAACACCCCGGGATACCCGGAAGCCGCCATGGCAAAGGCCGTCCGCAGATTGGAGGGTCCGTCAGACAGAAAATCCGTCAGGGGCAGCTGGGAGCCGGTAAACACCACCGGCAAGTCGATTTCCGGCAGCTGAAAGGTCACGGCAGAGGCGGTATAGGCCATGGTATCGGTGCCATGGGACACCACAATGCCGTCAAAGCCCTTGCGGTTTTCAAAAATCGCCCCGGCGATCAACTGCCATTCCTCCGGGGTCATGTTGGAGGAATCCAGGCAGATCACATCTTTCACGGTAATGTCATAATAAGACCGCAGCTGTTCCAGCTCCCGCTCCATAATACCGCTGTGCTGAGGCTCCAACCCCTCTCCCCCAGGGACACAGGCAATGGTTCCGCCGGTGGTCAGCAGCAGAATGTGTTTTTTCATAATTCCTCCAACAAACAGAAAATCTCTACGTAGCATTATATCCCTAACCATAGGAAATAGCAAGTATTTTCTGCAAAACGAAAAACGCCTCCCGGGAGGGAGGCGAAATAGAATGGAGCGGAACTACATTGCCATGCTCTCATAGGCATAGCTGTCACGGTAAACGGTTTCCGGCGCAATATCAATTTCTCCATTGTTCCATGTGATCACACCATGAAACAAAACCGGGTTCATAAATATCTGTTCATCCGCCAGGGGCGCAAATGCAGCCCCCTCCAGAACCGTTGTATCAAACAGTCTTTTTTCTCCTGTTGAGAATGTTACAAGCATCATGCCACCGCGCAGAGGCTTCACCTGTGCGACCTTGATGCCCTCCTGCATTTCTCCGGCATAGCAAATATCATTCATAACGTACATTCCGATCACCTCAATTCATGGGCGGAATCTTGTCAAAATGCTCACCCTGAACAGCAAGATTCCACGCCTTATACGCTTCTTCCTCGTGGAACGCAAGCCAACCTGTTACGATTTTCAACTGCTTCCGTGGAAGCGAACCCGCCAGTAATTCCCCGTCTATTGCGATTGCGGCTTCATATTCTCCATAATAAACGTGAACGTGCGGTTTGTTATGCTGTCCTGTATCCCGAAACAGCATATAAATAACCATTCCACCAAAACGGCTTAATTCCGGCATGGTAAAACACACCCCTTTGTTGTGAAGTGAAGCTGGGATAGCATCTATTACATCATTATGATACCAAAAACCTGTCTGATTCTCAATAGAGATTCTGTAAATTTTTCGCAGTCCCCTTTGTGTCGGGTGGCGGTTTGAAGTTGAAAAACGTATCAGTGAAACCGCAGGGAAGAGCGTGAAAATTGACAATTGACAATGGACAATTGACAATTATTGGAGCGACCAACGTTGTTCACTTGTACCAGTCCGTTAGAGTCCGTAGGGGCGGTGCTTCGCGCAGCGAATCAAAATCTATTGATTGCCGGGGGCAATCACACCATAATTCCATCGGCAACCTGCCGCCCGCCGCGTTTCGAATACAAGCTGTTTATATGAACGGTATCTCCTGCCCTATCCGCAAATAACTGTCCACTGTCAACTGTCAACTGTTACTTATCTCCCAGCAACACACATGCCGTATACGCCAGCGTATTGGGTCCGTGGTAATAGGGGATGTGGGCTGCGGTGCAGGCGGTGCTGACCAGTAGGCCGTAGCCCTCCATGGAGGCGCAGGCGCGGTCCGGGAAGCGGCAGGGGGACGGGTAGGCACAGTTTCCTTTGCCGCAGATGCGGCAGCCGCCGGTACCCAGGCACAGGGCGGTTTTTTCCTCCTCATGCACCCGGTCTGCCAGGGCGTGGAAGCGGCGGTTGTGGTCTTCTTCCAGTTCCAGCATCCCCTCAATGTCAAAGGAATCCTCCAATTGGCCGACGGACTGCACCAGCAGTCCCCAGGTCTTTTCCCGGATGCGCTGGGTACAGGTTTCCAGATCCCCGCACTCCGGGGGACAGGTCCAGTTTTTGCCGTAGGCGTGGCACTTGTCCGCGGCGCACATGGCCCGCACTTCTTCCTGGGGCGTCAGGGCCTGGGGGTCGATAAGGGCCACCTCCGTAAAGCCCAGCTCCCGGGCATACTGAAACCAATCTTCACGTGTCATATCCCATCCTCCTCAAAGGTCAGGCAGTCTACATATTGGTCCTGAAATTCCGGCAGTGCCGCCAGTTCCAGAAATTCCGTTTCCGATGCCAGGCGGGTGGCGTAGGCGAATTCCTCCTCACAAAGAGCGCAGAGCTTGGCCCCGGCTCCCGCGGCGTTGCCGATTGGCTGGATCTTCTTTTCCAGCACCGGGGGGATCATGCCGATTTTGCAGGCGGACACCGGGTCTAAATAGTTGCCAAAGGCCCCGGCCAAAAGCACTTTTTGAATGCTGTCTACTTCAGCACCCAGGTGTTGGGCCATGAGTTCAATGCCCGCCCGAATGGCGGCCTTGGCCAACTGGACCTCCCGCACGTCCTTTTGGGTCAGGGTCACATTGTCACAGAGCCGGTAGTCGCCCCCCTCCAGGTGGCCGGTTTCGTCCAGGTCTCCGGTTTCCAGCAGCACCGCCACCAAATCCAGAAGCCCTGAGCCGCAAAGGCCCAGGGGGGGCTTGTCTCCGATGACGTGGTATTGGACTTTTCCATCCTGCAGGAATACATGATCCACAGCACCCTCAGCCCCCCGCATGCCGCAGGAGATTTTGGCCCCCTCAAAGGCAGGACCGGCGGCGGTGGAACAGGCCAAGGCCCGGTTTTCATTTCCCAGCACCATTTCTCCATTGGTGCCGATGTCAATGAGCAGGGTCAGCTCCTTTTGCTTGTCAAACCGGGTGGCGACCAGGCAGCCCACGGTGTCGCCGCCTACGAAGCCCGCGATATTGGGCAAAACCCGCACCGTGCCGGAAATGGGCAGCAAGGTTCTTGCCGGAACCTCCCGGGCCGCCCGTTCTTTGGGCATATAGGGGGGTGTGACCAGGGGTTTGGGGTCCAGGCCCAGGAGCAAATGGTGCATGGCCGTATTGCCCACCACAGCCCCCCGGGTGATATTTTCCGGGGCGATGCCCGCCTGGTTTGCAACCTGCCATGTCAAAGCATCCAGAGCATTCACAATGGCACCCTGCATCTCTTTCCCGCCACCCTCCAGCACATACTGGATGCGGGAAATCACGTCTGCCCCGTACTGCCCCTGGGGGTTGAGGGTGCTGGCCTGGGCCAGCAGATCTCCTGTCTTGCCGGAGAGCAGATAGGCCACCACCGTGGTGGTGCCGATGTCCAGGGCCAGCACATACTCGTCCTTCCCATCAGGGGTGCAAGGCGCCCCTTGACCTCCGGTGAGAATCTGGGCGGCGGAACGCTCCGGCAGGGTCACGGTCATGTCCCTGTCCACAATAGTCTGACAGGCCAGGACGATTGC
>CAKTQE010000063.1 GCA_934593275.1 uncultured Oscillospiraceae bacterium
TTCACCTTTGGGCATCTCGTTTCTCTCCTTTTTGTCATTTGATGAGTTGTCCAAAATCATTATACCACATTCCTGCGGTCGGAATGACAGACGTTTCTGGTTTGGCTGTTGCGGATACAAACGTACCACGATTCCGGCCCTGCGGGCCGGGTGGCGGCAGATTGCCGCCGCTACAGTGGGTGTACCATGTTTTGGGTCATACCATTCATCCTCACAGGTTAAACACCCCACGTGGCGGGCGGCAGATTGCCGATGGAATTATGGTGTGATTGCCCCCGGCAATCAATTGATTTTGATTCGCTGCGCGAAGCACCACCCCTACAGACTTTGACGAATGGTTTTAAATGAAAAACGTTGGTCGCTCCAATAATTGTCAATTTCCCCACCAGTTTCCCCCGCCGTTCCAAAAAACCTGCGCCGTATCCAGAGGGCTTCTGAATACGGCGCAATTTTTATTCTGTTGGGGGGCTTACTTGGTGCCGAAAATCCGGTCGCCGGCGTCGCCCAGGCCGGGGACGATGTAGGCATGTTCGTTCAGACGCTCGTCCAGGGCGGCCAGGTAGATTTCTACGTCGGGGTGGGCTGCCTGTACGGCGGCGACGCCTTCGGGCGCGCCGATGATGTTCATCATGATGATGTTCTTGCAGCCATGCTCTTTCAGGAAGTCAATGGCGGCAACGGCACTGCCGCCGGTGGCCAGCATGGGGTCAACGACGAAGACCTGACGGTTGGCAATGTCTTCCGGCAGCTTGCAGTAGTATTCCACGGGCTTGTGGGTCTCGGGGTCCCGGTACAGGCCAATGTGGCCGATTTTGGCAGAGGGGATCAGGGCGACCATCTGGTCAACCATGCCCAGGCCTGCCCGGAGAACCGGGACAATGGCCAGCTTCTTGCCGGAGAGCATACGGCACTTGGCCACGGCCACGGGGGTCTCCACCTCTACATCGGTCAGGGGCAGCTTCCGGGTGGCTTCATAGCACATCAGGCCGGAAATTTCGCCAACCAGCTCCCGGAATTCCTTAACGGGGGTATCCTTGCTGCGCAGGATCGCCAGCTTGTGCTGAATAAGGGGATGATCCAATACATGAACTTCTGCCATCGTTATTTATTCTCCTTTTTCTTTCTGTTTTTCCATTCGTTCCCGCTCCGCCTGACTCAGGCGCAGATAATTGGGGGTCAGGGTCCCGCCGGAAAAGTCGCCGCCCTGGGCCAGAAGAGCCTGGGCTGCCAGGGCCACACCGGCGGCCCGCTGGTGCATCCGGTGTTCCGGAGGCAAGACCAGACCCGGCAGGCTTTCCAACAATGTATTATAGCACAAAAGGCTGCCATCTCCAACAAGAAAAATCGGTTCTGACAGATTTTTCAGCTCTTCGCCCAATTCTGCCAGGGAAATGGCCCGGTCCTCCCGGACTCTTGTGTACATTCCGCCGGAAACATGGAACAGGGCGTTATAAACCTGGCTTCTCCGGGCATCCATCACGGGACATACATAGCCCTGCCAGGCCCCCAATTGTAAGGCCATGGCTTCCAGGGTGCTGACTCCTACCAGGGGCTTTTCCCCGCCCCAGGCAAAGCCCTTGGCCGCTGCCACGCCAATGCGGACTCCGGTAAAGGAACCGGGTCCGTTGGCAACCGCCACAGCGTCCACATCCCCAGCTATAAGGCCGCATTGCTTCAGCATGTCCTGGGCCATGACCATGAGGGTCTGGCTGTGGGTCATGCCCGTATTCTGATAGCTTTCCGCCAACAGCTTTCCGTCCTCCAGAATGGCCACGGAAGCCGCTTTGGCGGAGGTTTCAAAGGATAGGATCTTCATGGCCGTCTCCTCCTGTAACGGTGATTTTCCGGGTGTTTTCCCCGGTTTTTTCGATGGACACCAGCATGGACCCTGTCAGGGCCGCCGCCACGTTTTCGCTCCACTCCACGGCGCAGACACCGCCCCGTTCCAGATAGTCCTCCCAGCCAATGTCCCACAGGTCTTCCTCGGAGGAAAGCCGGTACATATCAAAATGGAACAGGGGCAGCCGCCCTCCCAGATACTCGTTGACAATGGTATAGGTGGGGCTGGTCACCGGCTCTTTGTAGCCCAGGCCCCGGGCCAGGCCCCGGGTAAAGGCGGTTTTTCCCGCCCCCAGGTCTCCCCGATAGGCCAGCACCGTACCAGGGGTCAGGGTCTGGGCCAAACGCTCCCCCAGGGCTTCCGTTTCTTCCGGGGAATTGGTAATATACTCCATAAAAGTCCCTCTTTGGTCTGTTTTTATTTCGTGTTTTTCAGCTTTTCCGCCTGGTCCGCCGTGGCCAGAGCGTCAATGATCTCGTCCAGGTCGCCGTCCATAACGGCATCGATTTTATAAAGGGTCAGGCCCACCCGATGGTCCGTCACCCGGCCCTGGGGGAAATTGTAGGTCCGTATCCGCTCGTTGCGCATCCCGCTGCCCACCTGGCTGCGGCGCAGACCCGTAACCTCACTGCTGAGCCGCTGCTGCTCCTGCTCGTAGAGTTTGGAGGCCAGCATCCGCATACATTTTTCCCTGTTCTGAAGCTGGCTCCGCTCCTCCTGACAGGCTACCACAATGCCCGTGGGCTTGTGGATGAGCCGCACGGCGGAGCTGGTTTTATTGACGTGCTGACCACCGGCACCGGAGGCCCGGTAGACCTGCATTTCAATGTCCCCAGGGTTTAATTGCACGTCCACCTCTTCCATTTCCGGCAGCACCGCCACCGTGGCGGTGGAGGTGTGTACCCGGCCACCGGACTCGGTTTCCGGCACCCGCTGGACCCGGTGGACCCCGGACTCATATTTCATCCGGGAGAAGGCCCCCCGGCCATTGATGACAAAGTCCGCTTCTTTGACGCCCCCCAGTTCCGTTTCATTGTAGTTCATCAGCTCCACGGCCCATCCTTTCCGGGCGGCGTACATGGAGTACATGCGAAACAGGCTGTGGGCAAACAGCGCGCTTTCCTCTCCGCCAACGCCCCCACGGATCTCCACGATGACGCTTTTTTCGTCATTGGGGTCCTTGGGCAGCAGCAGAATTTGCAGTTCCCGGTAGAGCCGCTCCTTTTCCTGCTTGGCGGTTGTAAAGGTCTCCTGGCACAGTTCTTTCATTTCCGGGTCGGACATCAGCTCCTGGGCTTCTTCCATTTCCCGGCAGGCCCGGTTGTAGGCGGCAAAGGCCTCTACAATGGGTTCCAATTCGTTTTTCTCCCGCAAAAGGCGGGTGGCAAGCTTGGGGTCCGCGTAAAAATCCGGCTGTTCGGATTTGGCGCAAAGCTCCTCATATCGGCTGGATACCGCATCCAGTTTTTCCAGCATGGTTTCACTCCTTCAAGATTTTTCCCGGATACCTCCGGCACTTTGGGGCAAAGTAATTACAGTCGCCGGTACACATTCAAAACGCAGCTGGCGGTATCCTCCAGCACCTGTGTTGCGGCCAGACGCTCTGCCCCCGCCCGGCTGACCCGGAACACATGGGGGGTCATGGAAAAGAGCTGGCCGATCTGTTCCCCCTCCACCCGGAAGGAAAACCGGATGGGGCGGCTGGATAGCAGGGCAAACCCTGGCAAATCCCGGGCCGTTTCCTTTTCCTTGTGGATGATTTTGTCATAAATAATGGATTTAAGACCCAGAAGATGGTCCTCCGCCGCTATGATCTCCAGAAACAGGCCGTCCTTTTGCAAAACCCTGCGGTATTCTTCCGGCAGTGTCAGGGCAAACAGGCTGGTCAGTACCCCCACGCTTTCATCGGGCAAAGGGATGTGGGCGGCAGTGGCGCAGAGCCACCGGGCGTTTTTATACCGGGCGGCGGCACAGCGCACCGCCTCTTTGGAAATATCCAGCCCCGTCAGAGGAAGCCCCAGGGCCTGGGACAGGGCGGCGCAATAATACCCCTCACCGCAGCCCACGTCCAGCAGTTCCCCCTGGGCCTTGTACGCCTGGGCGGCATCAATAAGGGCCTGGGCAATGGGCCGGTAGAGTCCCGTATCCAGAAAGGCCCGGCGGGAGAGTACCTGTTCCCGGGTGTCCCCTGGGTCTAAAGAGTGCTTGCGCTGCACCGTCAGCAAATTCACATAGCCCTGTCTGGCAATATCAAAACTGTGGCCCCGGGGGCAGACCAGTTGTTTTTCCCGTTTTTCCAAAGCTTCCCCGCACAAAGGGCAGATCAGTTCCATTGTCCCATCCTCCCGATTTCCTTTACCCCTTATCATACCCCAATTTCCCGTTCCCGTCAAACCAAATCTTCCCAAAAGGAGGGGTTTCCTTGCGAAAGCTGCTGTGTTTGCTTCTTTTCTGCCTGATGCTCCCGGTGGGAGTCCAGGCGGAGTCCCCCACCGTGGCCCTGACCTTTGATGACGGACCCTCCGGCAGGTTCACCCAGGCCCTTTTGGAGGGGCTGGAAGCCCGGAATGTCCAGGCCACCTTTTTCCTCTGCGGCTACCGGATCCGGCAGTACCCGGAACTGCCGGAAAAAATACTGGCAGGGGGCCATGAGCTGGGCTGCCATGGCTACACCCACGACTCCATGGACACCATGAGCCGCCGGGACATTGCCGGAGAGATCCAGGCTACCTTGGATCTTATGCCGGAAAACGCCAAAGTCACCCTGCTGCGGCCCCCTGGGGGCTGCTGGGGGGAGGGACTAAAACAGGTGGCCAAGGTGAAAAAAATGCCCATCCTGCAATGGTCCGTAGACCCGCAGGACTGGGCGATCCACGATGCCTCCGTGGTGAAAGCAAGGGTTCTGAAAGATGTCCGGGACGGGGATGTGATTTTGCTCCACGACATGTCCGACAGTTCCGTAAAAGCGGCCCTGGCCATTGTGGATGCCCTCACCGCCCGGGGCTACCGGTTCACCACGGTCTCCGGCCTGGCAGCCCTCCGGGATACCAAGCTGGAACCGGGGAAGATCTACAGAAGCTTTGCGCCAAAAGAACAAACCCCTACTGAGCCATCTTGAATACAATGCCAATCACCGCCGAAAGGGCGATAAAGGCCACGGGATGGAGCTTTTTCATTTTCGGCACGTACCGGGAGCAGACGAAAATCAGGAGGAACAGGGCAATGGACTTGGCGTTCAGCACCAAAGAGCCGATGTCATACAGACTGGACATCCGGAACAGGGCATAGAGCATGATTTCCAGCCCCGCGGCACTGATAAGGGCCACAGAGGCGGGCCGCAGACCGTAGAGGGTGTTGTCAACCAACCGGCTGGTTCTGAATTTGTCCAGGAAGTAGGCAATCACCAGAATGCAGATCACCGAGGGCATGACGAGGCCCACGGTGGCAATCAAGGCCCCGCCGATGCCGCCCCACAGGCCGCCGATGCCGCTGCCCACGGTAAAGCCCACGTAGGTGGCCATGTTGACCCCCATGGGTCCGGGGGTACTTTCGGACACGGCGATCATATCCGCCAGCTGTCCGGAGGTATACCAGCCGGTTTTTGTGGCAATGTCCTGCAAAAAAGGCACCGTGGCCATGCCGCCGCCAACGGCAAACAGGCCGGTTTTGAAGAATTCCCAGAATAGACGCAGATAAATCATTTTCCTCTTACCCCCCATTTTGCCAGCAGATTCCCAAGGACCCCCGCCACGATCACGGAAAGCACCGGAGAAAAGTCAAAGAACACCGCCGCCAGGAACAGGCCGATATACAGCACCAAGGTCGCCTTGTCCACCAGGGCGGATTTAATAAGCTTTAGCACCGCGTTGAGGATGAACACACACACGCACACCCGGATGCCCGCCAGGGCGTTCTGCACCCAGAGGATACCGGCAAAGTTGTTGATGAGGGCCGCAATCACGGAAATCAGAATCAGGGACGGGGCGATGACCCCCAGGGTGGCCACAATGCCCCCCACATTCCCGGCCCGCTTCCGCCCGATAAAGGTGGCGGTGTTCACGGCGATCACGCCGGGGGTACACTGGCCGATGGCAAAGTAATCCGCCAACTCCTCTTCCGTGGTCCAGTCCCGGCTTTCAACCAATTCCCGCTGCAAAATCGGCAGCATGGCATAGCCCCCGCCAAAGGTCACGGCACCGATGCGGAAGAACAGCAGAAACATGTTCAGTAGTTCACGAAACATTGGATATTCCTCTTTCCTGTTCTGTTTTATAATAAATACAAAATACCTAGGGATTATACCACAGCTTTCCAACCGTTGCAACGGCCAGAGAAATTTTTTTAAAACCCTGCCAACTTCATGGGAACTTAATATTTCCCCACTTTTTCTTTTAATATTCTCCGGGTATACTGTTGGTAAAGGTAATAAGCAGTTACCTATGTTTCTTTTTCATTTTCTCCTCCAATCGTTTAACCCCCAGAGCCTTTGGCCCTGGGGGTTTGAACCGTTTGGGGGATGTTTTATTTCTTCTTTTTCCGCTTTTTCACAACAACCAGCAGCACAGCCCCGGCGACTGCTACCGCGGCGACTGCCGCACACAGGAGGATGGGGGTGGTGGAGGTTTTTTCTTTCAGGGCCACATCGAATTCCAGACCATGGGCGGGGAAGGTCAGGTAGCTGCCGTCCTGGGTGCAGTCGGTTTCCTGCCAGCCGCTGCCGTCGCTTACATACAGGCGGTAGGACTTCTTCTTGTCCGGCATTCTCAAATGGATGGTGTGGCCGGTTTCGCCGTCATCGGGCAGGGTCAGCCCAATGCCGAAGGTGGCACCCTGGGGCAGGTCTGTGAGTTCCTGAATGGCAATGTCCTCCCCGGAGACAAAGGCACCCTGGGCCAGGGCAATGGGCAGCTGGCCGGTTTCGCTGCCGGTGTCTGCGGCGGCTTGCAGGGCGGTGTATTCTGCCAGAACGGTCTTGTCGGACTGAATATGCTCCGGGTCAAAATCCGCCCAGATGCCGTTGTATCCCTCTTTTTTCGGAACTTCCGGAATATCTTTCAGGGTGCCGTTGTAGTTCACCCGCCGGGTGAAGACCTGATCTTCGGCAACGAAGGTCAGCACCATTTTTCCAAAGTATTCCGGCACGTCTTCCAGCTTCATAAGAGCCGGGTAGGAAATGGGCTGTGCGCTGCCGTCATAGCTGATGCCGTCAATACCCCCTTGGTCCGGGGTCTCCACAAAGAAGTTGCCGCTGGACTCGCCGCCCTCGGTCAGCTTGCCGCAGATGGCACCGGTATACTCCCCGGGGTTTTCCAGGGTGACGATGGCCCGGTTGTCTTCCAGCTGGGAGGCCTCTCCCGCAATGCCGCCCACCAGGCTGTTGCCGGATACATGGCACTTGGCCCAGTTCTGGGAAATCTGGTTTTTGGAACGGCCAATGATGCCGCCGACCCAGCTGGCATCCGGGGAATCCACGGTGCCGTAGGACTGGCAGCCCACCACAGCTCCCAGGGTGGAACGTCCGGCAATGCCCCCGGCGCACTGCTTTTTGGCCTGGACAGTCCCCCGGTTCTGGCACTGATACACCAGGGCCCGGGTCAGGAAGGTGAAGTTCAGAGAGGTCTCTCCCTCAATGGACAGATCGTCCTCCGGGTCTAAGGAATTCTCCCGGGACAAGGCTCCCACGATGCCCCCGGCGTTGATGTCGGCGTAGACGGCACCGTAGTTGATGCAGTCCCGGATTTTACCGGCGGAGTCCTGGCCCATGTCGTCACCGGATACGTCCTGCATGAGATTTTCGTTTTCTTCCCGTCCGCTCATCACGTTGATGACCCGCTGCATCTGGCTGCTGAGGGCTTGCAGGTCCGAAATCACCTGACCGCCCTGTTCCGCGGCGGACTGGCTCACGGAGCTGATCTGCCACACCAGATCCCCCATCTGGTCGCCCAGGGTACCGGCGGCGGCCCAGATCTCGTCCTTGCCGCTGTCGCTGATGTCAAAGTCCGGCAGCCAGTCGTCCTCGTCCGGGGGTGTGATGGTGGTATTGTCCCGGGCCACGCCCAGAAGATAATCAATGGCGTTCAAGGTGTTGTTCATGGAGGCTTCCACCTCCACCAGGCCGTTTTGCAGGGTGGCGTTGGTCTGGCTCGCGTCATAGGCCGCCTGGTTTAAAATGCCCTGGGCGGTTTGCAGTTCCTTTTCCAGCTTTTGCAGGGTGTCTTCGCTGTAGACAAGCATGTTGTTGGGTTCCATCTGGCCCAGAACGCCGCCGCCCTCTTTTCGGGCCTGGACTTCTCCGTAGTTCACGCAGTCGGCCATAAAGCCGCTGCTACTCCCCGCCACGCCGCCGATGTTGTAGCCCGTGTGGGGGTAGCCCACATTTCCCTCGTTGCGGCACAGCCGCAGAACGCCGCTGCTACTCCCCGCCACGCCGCCGATGTCCGAGCCGTTCAGTTTCCCATCGTCACTGGTGATCCGGGGGATGGTAATGTCCTCAATGGACAGTGTTTCCGACGGCAGCACCGTATTGACGTTGGCCTTGTTCACGCAGTTATACACCACGCCCTGGTTTTCGCCTACGATGCCGCCCAGGCTCTTGCTGCCCCGGATGTAGCCTCTCATGGTGCAGTTGTCCATCCGTCCGGAGACCTGGTTTACCCCCGCAATGCCGCCTACCTGGCTGGCACCGCAGACCGCTCCATAGAAGCTGATGTTTTCCAAGGTGCCGGCGTTGACACCTACGAGACCTCCTATCTGGGTAGAGCTGCCCGCGGGAGTCACCCGGCCAATCAGCTGCAAATTCTTTACCGTGGCCCCTTGCTGGATGTAGCGGAACAGGCCCCGGACGGAACCGTCTAAGTCAATGGTAATGCCGTAGATTTTGTGGTTCTGGCCGTCAAAAATGCCGCCGAAAGTGGGGATCATCAGGTTTTTGTGGTCTTTTAAATCAATGTCCGTTTTCAGCGTGACCCGGAGATCCCGGCTGGCACTGTCCAGGCGGCACAGCTCCGCCAACGCTTCCAGGTCCGCTACACTGGATACGGAATAGTCGGTATAGTTGGTGGGAGAACTCTGTTCTTCCTGTTGTTCCTCTTCCGCCGGAACAGAAAAAGGCAGCAGCGGAACCAGGATCAGGCCCAGACACAGGGCGCAGATGCCTCGGCGCAAGTTTTTATTCATCCTTTTTCCCCTCCTCCAATGCTTCATGCTCCTCCATCATCTCCACGTCCCCGGTGGCGATGGAGGCGTTGATCTGACCGGTGAGTACGCCGTGGACTTCCGCGTCAATAATGCCGCTGATATAGCCCCGGACTCTGCCGTTGACGTGCATGGTGCCGCTGGCCTGCCGGACCTTCCGGTCCAGGGCGGGCATTTCGAAGCTGGTCCGCTCAATGATGGTATCACCCAGCACCAATATCTGGGGCAGCACCGCCAGAACCAGCACAATGGATATAATGGTACCCCGACCCAGGCAGTCGCCAATGGTGGCGATCACGGGGTTGGTGGTCATGACGGCAATCAGGCTGCCCGCCGCCGCCAGAATGGAGCCGGAGGTGAAAATCGTGGGGAAGGAGGCATTCAGGGCCTCCACAATGGCCCGCTTGGGGGGATACTGGGCTTTCATTTCCGTGTAGTGGCTGGAAATAACGATGGCGTAGTCAATGTTGGCACCCATCTGAATGGAGTTGACGATCAGGTAGCCCAGGAAGTACAGCGGGGTATTGCGAATGGCAGGTACCGAGAAGTTGATCCAGATACTGCCCTGAATCACCAGAATCAGCAGCACCGGCAGACCCGCGGACTTAAAGGTAAAGAGCAGAATCAACATGACAAACAGGGCCGACAGCACGGAGATCAGCAGATTGTCCTCAATAAAGGAGGAGCTTAAGTCCATGGCACTGGTGCTGTTGCCTACAATATAAAAGTCTTCCGGGTAGTAAGAGCGCACCAGGTCGTGAAGCTCGTTCATAAAGTCTTCCGTGGCCGTTCCCTCTTCCGGCAAATCCAGGTAGACCACCATCCGGCTGTACCGGTCACTTTGCAGCTGCAATTTGGCCTGGTCCAGCTGGTCAAAGAGGTCATCCAGGGTGTCCTGGATGTCGCTGTCTAAGCGGATGTTGCCGTTCTCCATCTGCTGTTTCAGGAACAGGAACATGTCAAACAGGGGTACTTTGTAGGCACCGATGCCGTTGATCAGTTCGCCATACTGGCTGTTGTTTGTTGCGTAGGCGGTGTAGAGCAGCTGGGCCACCTCATAGTCCAGCCCCGCCAACTCGGAAAACTGCCGGGGGGTCAGGGCGTCGGTCAGCACGTAGCCGTCCATGGCCTCAATGTTGGCAAGACCCATGGTGGATTTGACCCGGGGGTCTTTGTCCAGGGTTTCCAGAATGGAGCCTTCCTTGTCATAGTCCCCGGCGGGAACCATGACGGCCACCATATTGTTGTAGCCAAAGGTGTGCTTGATTTTCTGCACCGCCACCTGTTTTTCGCTTTGCTTGGCGGTGGTCAGTTCGTTGTAGCTGTAGGCATAGGGGCATCTGTTGGCAAAGACACAGGCCACCACCGTAATGGCCACAAACAGGGGCGGCACAATAAACCGGGTCTTGACATCAAACTTGCCGATGGCGGTGATTTTGGGCAGCAGTTCCTTGTGCTGGGTTTTGTCAATGCGCTTGGAAAACAGCATCAGAAGCCCCGGCATCAGGGTAAATACAGAAAGCAGGCTCAGCAAAATGGCCTTGATCAGCACCACGGCCATGTCCAGGCCAATGCCGAAGTGCATGAACGCCAGGGCCGCCAGACCGGAAATGGTGGTCAGGGAGCTGGAAGAGATTTCCGGAATGGCCTTGCTGAGAGCCTCAATACAGGCCTCCCGGGTATCCAGTGTGGCGTGTTCCGCGGAAAACCGGTGGCACAGGATGATGGCATAGTCAATGGCCAGGGCCAGCTGCAGCACCACGGTAACGGAATTGGAAATAAAGCTGATCTTGCCGCACAGGAAGTTGGTGCCCATGTTGAGCAGAGCCGCCGCGCCAAAGGTCATCACCAGCACGGGAACCTCCATATAGGCCTTGGAGGTCAGGGTCAGCACCACCACGATGATCACCGCGGCAATGAGAACAATGACCCCCATTTCCTTGGCCAGGTCCGCGGAGGTGTCTTCACCTACGGTGGTATCCACATAGCTGTCATAGGGTTCCAAAAGGGCGTTGATTTTCTCCATGGCGGCAAGGCTCACCGGGTCCGTCTCCGTGCCGTCAAAGGATACATCCAGCAGTGCCGCCGTATCCCGGTAGTGGTCCTGGGTGTCGTCAAAGGTCACCCGGGATACCCCCTCCAACTCCCCAATCTGGTCCGCCAGAGCCTGGGCGCGGGTGGAGGTGACGTTGGCGATCATCACCCGGGCGGAGCCGTAGGTGATAAAATTGTCATTCATCACCGTCAGACCCTGCCGGGTCTCCGTATCCTCCGGCAAATAGGTGGTGATGTCATTTTCCACCTCCACCCAGTTCCGGGAAAACAGACTGAACACCAGGGCCACAATGTAGAGCAG
>CAKTQE010000064.1 GCA_934593275.1 uncultured Oscillospiraceae bacterium
TTCACCTTTGGGCATCTCGTTTCTCTCCTTTTTGTCATTTGATGAGTTGTCCAAAATCATTATACCACATTCCTACGGTCGGAATGACAGGCGTTTGTGGCAATAATAAGCTGTGCGGGTGAATGGTTTTTAGATGGGTTCGAGTCCTATGGGTGGTCTATTTGTAGGACGGACGATATAGGACTCGATGGCCGCTTTGCCCTCTGGGCAAAGCGTATGGTTGCCACCAGTTTTTGAACTGGTGGCCGCAAGATGCCACTGGCATCTTGCATTTAGATGGGTTCGAGTCCTATATCGTCCAAAACAAAAAAGCCACCATCTGAAAGATGGTGGCTTTTTTGTTTTGGTGGACGATATAGGACTCGAACCTATGACCTTCCGCACGTCAAGCGGATGCTCTAGCCAGCTGAGCTAATCGTCCATATTTTTGAGGGGTTCTGAGGTGTTGCGCTCGGAACAGTTAGGATTATATACCATGGGGGCGAAAATGTCAAGCATTATTTTTAGAATTTAGGAAATTTTTTCCGACCCCTTATTCCGCCCCCAGGGCGGAGAGGAGGGTGGTCATGATTGTGGCGCAGGAGTCGGGCCAGGGGTAGGAGTCGGTTTCGTAACCGGCGGTATCCATCAGGCTCTCGGCATCCTTGCCCATGAGCAGCTGGTAGGTTTCCAGAATCAGGGAGAATTTGCGTGACAGCTCCTCTTTGTCCTTGCCCCGCATCCAGCCGTTTTCCGCGGCGATCATTTCATTTTCGCTAAGGCCGGTGGATTTGCACCAGTCCAGGAGTTTTGCGGTATAGGGTACGGCGGTAATAGTGCTTCCGGCGGTGCCGGGGAAGACGTTTTCCTCCACCTGGTCCAGAAGCTTGATCAAATCCTCTTTCCCCTGGGTCTGGACGGCAGAGACCGTGGCCCGGGTCTGGGCCTCCGGCATGGTGGCGGCGGTGGTCACAGTGGGGCTTCCTACCGACTGGCAGGCACTCATATTCAAACACAGCAGGGTGGCCGCCAGGGCCGTACCCAGCTTTTTCAGATTCTTCATTGCAGTTCCCTCATTTATCAGTGTCATTTCGGTTACATCATGGTTACATAACATTTTCGGAACAAGACGTATTATACAGTTTTCTGACCAAAAATCAACTGTCTTAAGGAAAGATTCACCATTTTTAGAAAATTTGACAAAATGCCCGGTGGTTGACCGTAATGATTCTGTTTATTTTTGTAACAATTGTTATTTTTCTGTTTCCAAGCTCTGCAAATACCGGCCCAGTGCCGGGTTGCGGTTGTCCCGCCGCCACACCGCCACAATCTCTTCCACCTCTTCTTCCCCCTCCAAAGGGACAAAGCGGAGATTATAGGGGTGGTCTAATTTGGTGGTGCAGTATTCCGGGAGGATGGAAATGCCCTCCTCAGAGGCCACCATCATTAAAATGCTTTCGGCATCGGAGGAGCGGAAGAGGATATTGGGCTTAAACCCGGCTTTCCGGTACAGCTCCATATAAAAAGCATCGCCGTAGGACTCCACATCTGCCGAGGGGGACATATATAGAATATTCTCCCCCATAAGTTCCTGCCGCCGCAGACTCTGCCGCTGGACCAGAGGGTGCCGGTCATACAGGGCCACCACCAGCCGCACCCGCTCCACGGTCACATGGTCCACCTCCCCGTTTTGTTTCAGGTTGGTGGAGTCCCAGGTGAAAATCAGGTCATAGGCCCCGCCCAGCACCCCGGAGGAGAGGACGTCCGCGGAACACCGGTAAAAGCTCACCAGGATATTGGGGTTGTCCCCATGAAAACGCTGCATCCACAAAGGCAGATCGCTATGCTCATAGCCGCAGACATAGCCGATTTGCAGCGTGCCGGACAGGCCCATGGCCGCGCCGTGGGTCAGCTCCACCGCCCGGTTCATTCGCTCTAAAATCTCCTTGGCCTCCCCCAGAAAGGTCTCCCCCGCCCCGGTAAGACTGACGGGCCGGGTGCTCCGGTCAAAAAGCGCACAGCCCAGGGTCTCCTCCAGAAGCCGGATCTGCTGAGTAATGGCGGTCTGGGAAATATAGAATTGCTCCGCCGCCTTGGTAAAGTTCCGGCTCTCCGCCGCGGCCACAAAGTATTTCAGCTGGTTTTGATTCATGCTATCGACCTCTAACATTAGTTTTTCTTATTATAGTATGTAGTATCCGCCGTTGTCAACCGGGTCTTTCCGAGATAGAATAGAATCACTTTGCAAAAGAGAGGAAAAATGATGGAAAGAGAATCTTTTAAGTCCCGGCTGGGCTTTCTGCTGGTCAGTGCGGGCTGCGCCGTGGGCATCGGCAACGTCTGGAAATTCCCCTATGTGGTGGGCCAGAACGGCGGCGGCTGGTTTGTGCTGCTGTATCTGCTGTTTCTGGTGATCATGGGTCTGCCCGTATTGACCATGGAACTGGCCGTGGGCCGGGGCAGCCGCAAAAGTGCCGTCCAGGGCTACAAGGCCCTGGAAAAGGCGGGCAGCAAATGGCACATCCACGGCTGGTTTGCCATCGCTGGCTGTTACCTCCTGATGATGTACTACACCACCGTTTCCGGCTGGATGGTCAGCTACTTCTATAAATTCGCCACGGGCCGGTTTGTGGCCGGAATGGACACGGAGCAGTGCGGCGCGGTATTCGGCCAGATGCTGGCAAGCCCCTGGGAAATGGGCTTCTGGATGGTGCTGACGGTGCTGGCAGGCTTCCTGATTTGCAGCCGGGGTCTGCGGAACGGCCTGGAAAAAATCAGCAAATTCATGATGTCCGGGCTTTTGGTGCTGATCATCGTTCTGGCGGTACACAGCATGACCCTTTCCGGTGCCGAAGCAGGGCTGCGGTTCTATCTGGTACCCAACGCCCAGAACGTCCGGGCCGCAGGACTGGGGAACGTGATCAGTGCCGCCATGAACCAGTCTTTCTTCACCCTGAGCCTGGGGGTGGCTGCCATGGAGATTTTCGGCAGCTACATGAGCAAGGACAACACCCTGCTCAGCGAGGGCGCGCGCATCTGCGGCCTGGATACCTTTGTGGCACTGATGGCGGGCCTGATCATCTTCCCCGCCTGTTTCAGCTACGGGGTGGAGGTAAACGCCGGTCCCAGTCTGATTTTCATCACCCTGCCCAATGTCTTTGTGAACATGGCCGGGGGCCGGGTCTGGGGGAGCCTGTTCTTCCTGTTTATGACCTTTGCCAGCTTCTCCACGGTGATCGCCGTGTTTGAAAACCTCATGTCCTTCTGCATGGACACCCTGGGGTGGAGCCGGAAGCAAGCCGCCCTTATCAACTGCGCTATGGTACTGGTAGCCAGCCTGCCCTGCGTTCTGGGGTACAATGTGTGGCAGAATTTGCACATCATCGGAGCCAGAGACGTATTAGACAGCGAGGATTTCCTGGTCAGCAACCTCCTGCTGCCCCTGGGGTCTCTTGTATATCTGCTGTTCTGCGTGACCAAGTGGGGCTGGGGCTTTGAAAACTACCAGGCCGAGGCCAACACCGGCAAGGGACTGAACGTAAAGGGCTGGATGAAGTATTATTTCCGCTTCGTTTTGCCCGTCCTGATTCTGGTGATTCTCATTGAGGGACTCATCTAAAAAATTTTGGAGCAGACATGACGGTTCATGTCTGCTCCAATTCTTTATACGGTGGTTAAAAAGTTTTATTGCTGCCCATGTTCATGGCCATGCGGATGCCGCCCATGGCGGGAGATACGGTGTTCACCACCACCGGGGCCAGCTTTTCCATGGCCTCCACCGCCTGGGCGCGGAAGCAGTCACTCTTGAAAAGGCCGCCGGAGAGGACGATTTTCAGGTTCTCCTCCCCCTGGGCTTTCAGATTTTCCAGCATCTTTCCGGCGTAAAGACTCAGGCTGTCCACCGCTCCCTGGCGGAGTTTTTTACACAGGGGAGACTCTGCTGTCTCCAATACGATGGAGGCATAGGTGGCGATCTCGTCCCCCTTGGTGAGGTTCGAAAGCCGATAGAGCATTTCCTCCCTGCCGCCGCCCTGGGGCAGCAGCTTTTGCTCCACTGCCCGGAACGTAAAGCAGTCCTCCCGGCAGCCATCCAGCCACAGGGTCATTTCCCGGAGCAGACGGCAAGCCATCCAGTAGCCGGAACCCAAGTCCGAGAACGAATAGTTCCAGCCGCCGATACGGCTGGTCTGGCCCTTGCTGTCCACCCCCACCACAATGGAGCCGGTACCGGCAATGACCACCACCCCAGGCACATCCGCCGCCGCCCAGAAGGGCAGAATGGCATCATTGACAACGCAGCTTCTTTCTGACGGGAAGCCCGCCTGCTGGATCATGGCCTCATAGACCAGCCGGTCCTCCGGAGTATCACAGCCGGACATGCCCCAGATGCTTCGGGTCACATGGCTGGCCCGAATGCCGAAATTCTCCATGCGCCGCACCAGGTCCCGCATATTGGCAAAAGCGGCGGCATTGCCCACAGACTTAAAGCTGGTGGCCCCGCCGGAAAGAGTCAACAGAACCTTGCCCTCTCCGTCCGCCACACACAGCTCGGTTTTGGAACCGCCGCCGTCTACACCGAGATAAAGTTTGCTCATTTTTCATTTCCCCCTATAGCCTCGGAATTCCAGGAATTTCGTTTGCTACTTTCTTTATATTATTACAAGTTGCGGCAAATTGCAACAGGCAAATTGCCCCTTTGTGACCTTTACAGCACCGAAATACCGGAGTATAATAATGCTAAAGCTATATTGTGAATAAAAAAGGTGCCTTATGAAACGAATTTTTGTAGTCTTTTTGTGTCTTTTTCTGCTTTCCGGCTGCGCAGCCGGTGGAAATGCCGGGGCTTCCTCCACCCGGTATCTCACCGCCATGGATACGGTCATGTCCCTTACCGCCTACGGAGAAAACCGGGATGGGGCTTTGGAGATGTCAGTGGCGGAAATCCAACGGCTGGATAACCTCCTCAGCATCGGTAACGAAAACAGCGATATCAGCCGTCTGAACCGGGAGAAAAATGCAGTGCTTTCCCCGGATACATGGTCTCTATTATCCCAGGCCCTGGATTTGGCCCAGGATACCCAGGGGGTATTTGACCCCACGGTGTACCCCTTGGTAAAGCTCTGGGGGTTTTATGACAAGGACTATCATGTACCCACCCGGCAGGAGCTTTCCGAAGCCCTGGCACTGGTTGACTACCGGGAAGTTTCCCTTTCCCAGGACAGCTATGGAGCAAGCCTTGGAAAGGGGCAGCAAATCGATTTGGGGGGCATTGGCAAAGGCTTTGCCTCCCAGCGTGTCACGGAGCTTTTGCGGGATGCGGGGGTGACTTCCGCCATGGTGAGTCTGGGGGGAAACATCCAGTGCCTGGGGGCCAAGCCCGACGGCAGCCCCTGGAACATCGGCATCCGTGACCCCTTTGGAGAGGAACTGTACGCCACCGTCCGGGTCACGGACAAGGCCGTGATCACCTCCGGCGGCTATGAGCGTTATTTTGAAGACCCGGAAACCCACAATATATACCGCCACATTTTAGACCCCCGGACCGGGTTTCCGGCGGAAAAGGGCCTCAGTTCCGTTTCCATCGTCACCTCCGACGGCACCCTGGGGGACGGTCTTTCCACCGCCCTGTACATCATGGGCCTGGAAGATGCCACTGCCTACTGGCAGGCCCACCGGGAGGACTTTGAGGCGGTGTTCATCACCGATGACGGTAGCCTCTACGCAACGGAAGGACTGCGGGGCAGCATGACCTCCCAGCATGAGATCCATTACCTCTCCTGACCAAGACGTTCACAATTTGTCTGTTGAAATCAAAAATAAAGTATGTTACTATTACCCTAATAGGACTCAGGAGGAAGAAAATGGACGACGAGAAGATCAAAGCCCAAATTGGCAGCAACATTGCCACCTGCCGAAAATCCGCCGGACTGACCCAGGCGGGGCTGGCGGAAAAGCTGAATTATTCCGATAAAGCCGTTTCCAAGTGGGAACGGGGGGAGTCGGTTCCCGATGTGCTGACGCTCATGCAGCTGAGCACCCTCTTTGGGGTCAGTCTGGACCGGCTGGTGCGTGACCCCTCTCTTTCTGACCCCCTGCTGCCGGAGCCGGAGGAATACGAACCCCAAAAGCGCACCCCCAGAAAAGGGATCATCCAGGCCCTTTCCAGCACCCTGGTTTGGTTTGTGGCTCTGTTTTTCTTTGTGGTGATCTCCTCCTTTGGCATTCGGGGCAGCTGGATGGCCTTTATTTACGCCGTGCCTGTCAACGCCATTGTGCTGCTGAGTCTGCGCTCGGCCTGGGGGATGTTCAGCTGGAACAAGGGCCTGATTTCCGTCATCGTCTGGGGCTGCCTTGCCAGTATTTATGTATCCCTGAAAATGATTTTAAAGGTCTCCCTGTGGAAGCTGTTCCTGCTGGGTATTCCCGGACAGGTAGCAATTTTCCTGTGGTTCCGGATGTTCCGGACACCGGAGACCCCTCAGGAGGAGGAACCGGCTGATGCTGAATAAAAAAGAACTCCGGGCCATGGTCCGGGAGAAAAAACGGGCCATGAGCCTTGCGGAAATTGAAGAAAAGAGCCGGGTATTGGGTGAAAAATTCCGTGCCTGCCCCCAATACGCCACGGCGAAAACCATTTACGGATACCTGCCTTATAATCAGGAGGTCCGCACCGTCCCCATGCTGCTTAAGGCTCTGGCCGATGGCAAGCAGGTGGCCGTACCCAAGGTCTATGGAGACGAAATGAAGTTTCTGCTGCTGTCGGATCTGGACCAGGTGGCCCCAGGCTACGCCGGGATTCCCGAACCCATTGCTGACGGCCCCGAGGCCTCTGACCCCACGGCACTGGTGCTGATGCCCGGCCTGGTCTTTGACCCCCAGGGCCACCGCATCGGCTACGGCGGCGGCTTTTATGACAAGTTTTTAAGCCGGGAACCGAACCACCCCACCGTGGCACTGTGCTACGATTTTCAGGTGCTGCCCCAGCTGGAAACCGAAGAATTTGACATTCCCGTGGACACCGTCCTCTGGGCATAAGGATAAGGAGATTTTATGGAAGCACTGATTTGGATTTTCACAGCGGCAGCGGTTTTTGGCCTTTGCCGCCTGGTGGACAAGGGCTTTCAAAAGCTGTTTCGGAATAAAGCGGAGCATCTGTCCGGTCAGGCCGTCCGGGTCAACAAACGCTACGGTGTCTTTGGGGTGATCCTCTCAGCCCTGGGCGTGGCCGCCATCATAAACGGCACAGGCAGCGACCGGGTGCTGTTCTGGGGCGGCATCATCGTGCTGCTGCTGGGCCTTTCTCTGGCAATCTATTACCTGGGCTTTGGTATTTTTTACGGGGCTGACAGCTTTCTGGTGTCCACCCTGTTCAAAAAAAGCACCTCTTATCCCTACAGTGCCATTGTGGGGCAAAAGCTGTACCTCATCACCGGCGGCAACATCGTGGTCGAATTGCAGCTGGAAAACGGAAAAACCGTTAGCCTGCAATCCACCATGGAAGGGGTCTATCCGTTCCTGGATACGGCCTTTGCCCACTGGTGCCAGCAAAAGGGCCTTGACCCGGAAAGCTGCGACTTCCACGACCCCCAGAAAAGCTGGTGGTTTCCCCATGAGGAAGACTGACCATGGGCCATATTCCAAGCGGGACTACCGCCCAGCTGGAGCTGGTTACCTTTCAGAAAGCCCTGGACGCCGCCAACACCCCCAGCCCGGATTATGACATTCAAAAATGGCTCTACGCCCCGAATTTTTATTCCGAATACCGGTACATCCTGGGTACCCGGGGGCAAAAGCCCCTGATCTGCATTGGTGTGAACCCCTCCACCGCCCGGCCCGATGCCCTGGACAACACCCTGAAATCCGTGGAGCGCATTGCCCTGGGCAACGGCTATGACAGCTTTCTCATGTTCAACGTCTACGCCCAGCGGGCAACAGACCCCAACGCCATGGAAAAGGAACTGAATCCCCTGCTTCACCGAGAGAACATGGCAGCGTTCCGGTATGTGCTGTCCCTGTCCCGGGAACCGGCGGTATGGGCCGCCTGGGGGGCCGTTATCGAAAAGCGGGGCTATCTTTCCCGGTGCGTCCGGGATATGCTGGACATCGGCAAGGAATATGATGCCCGGTGGTATTGCGCCGGTGCCATCACCAAAAAAGGCCACCCCCACCACCCCCTGTACTTACGAAAAGACGAGCCTCTGAAACCGTTTCAGGTGGAAACCTATCTGGAAACGCTGTAACCTACACAATCGGACGTGTTGCGTGTGACCCAGGCGACACGTCTTTATTTCTAATAAAGGAGATTTTGAATATGAAACTGCTCATTGCCTCTGATATTCACGGCAGTGCCTATTGGTGCGGTCGGCTTTGTGAAGAACTGGAAAAGGAACACCCGGACAAGCTGATTTTATTGGGGGACCTACTCTACCACGGCCCCAGAAACGATTTGCCCCGGGACTATGCCCCCAAAAAGGTCATCCCCATGCTAAGCGCATTTTCCCAAAAAATCATTGCCGTTCGGGGCAACTGCGAGGCGGAGGTGGACCAGATGGTGCTGCCTTTCCCCTGTATGGCAGATTACGCGGAGCTTCTGGTGGACGGAAAGACCTTCTATTTGACCCACGGCCACCACGCAAATCCTCAGGCCCTGCCTCCCCTGCCCCAGGGTAGCGTTTTTCTCTCCGGCCACACCCATGTAAAGCTGGATGAAACCGTTGGCGGCATTCGCTGCCTGAACCCCGGCAGCGTGTCCATACCCAAGGACGGCAGCCACAGCTATCTGATTTATGAGGACGGAAGCTTTTTCTTCCGGGTCATGGAGGAATAAGCATGGATTCGACCCAATGTGACAGCTGCTGGTATTATGATTATGATGAGGAGTATGACGAATACTACTGCATGATGGATTTGGACGAGGATGAGGTCTACCGCATTCTCTCCTCCCAGAGCCAGCGTTGCCCTTACTACCGTCAGGGTGACGACTATACCCTTGCCAGGAGGCAATGACCATGAAATTTTTCGCTGTCCTATTGGCCGTTTTTCTGCTGACGGGCTGTACCGGCCCCAAGGGAGAAACCCAGCTATCTATGGAATCCACCCAGGCCCTCTATGCCCCCGGCCATACCTTGGAAACCCAAACCCAGGGGGTCATGCAGGTGTTCCCCACCCAGGAAACCGGCTTTTGCCACATCCACCCCATGGGAGAGGATCTGCTTTTGCAGTGCGGCGGCAGCATCACCCGGCTCTCCGGCCCGGGACTACAGGAAACCGCCCAGGGCAGCACCCAGGTGGTATTGCGAACGGATGCTGACGGGGCCTGGGTGCTTACCAGCCACACCGTTTCCGTTCTGGACGGCGATTTGCAGGAATTGCAAACCATTTCCCTGCCGGATACCCTCAGCGGCATTCCGGGGCTTAGCCCGGACAGCCGGTATCTATACTACTTAGACCGGGACTGCCTGAAAGCTCTGGACTGCTCCACCGGCCTTTCCAGCCTTTTGCGGGACAACATGAATTTCTATGACGGCTCCGTCACGGCCCTGACCCAGGAGCTTTTGTTCCTGCGCCTGAACCGGGATGACGGCAGCCCCCAGCGGCTTCTGGTATCCGCCCAGGACGGCAGCACCCAATACCCGGACTATGCCCCCCAGGATGCCGCCTGGTCCCAGGCGGGGCTTCAAATGCTCTTGCCGGATGCAAACGCCCCTCTGGTGCTGCTGCTAACTCCCGGCGGCACCGCGGGCCAGCTGCCTTTAGGCCCTACCGAAGAAGTTCTCTGTTTTCTGGATGGCTACGTCATCACCCAGACTCCCACCACCACGGGCCTGACCCTGCGGCTCTACAGCTTCTCCTCCCGAATGCTTCTGAGCCAGGTGGAATTGCCCGGTATCGATGCCCTGGGAAACGGCTGTTTTACCGGCGACGGCGGTCTCTACCTCACCGCCCGACACCAGGACTCCGGACTCTGGTGGATCCTCCGCTGGAACTATGATGCTTTCCCGCCGGAGAACACCGATTCCTGCCTGGTTCCCTATTACACCCGGCAGAACCCCAACCGGGCTGGTATGGCCCAGTGCCGGGAGACGGCGGACAATCTGGAAGAACAATACGGCATTTCCATCCTCCTCTTTGACCAAGCCGCCCAGGCCGCCCCCTGGGACTACCGTTTCACCGCCGCTTACCGGGTGGAGGAAACCCAGTGGCAACTGCAATGCCTGGAGGAGGCCCTGAGTACCTTTCCCCAGGGATTTCTCTCCAAACTCCGCAAAGGCTGGGACGATCTGACCCTGTGCCTGGTCAGCACCATTGAGGGAACCGCCGGTTCCGGCAGTCTGGACACAGCAGAGGGCCTGCAATTCCAGTCCGGCAGTCATTTCTATCTGGCCCTGGCCCCCTCCTCCCCTGAGAGTCTGCGCTACACCCTGTTCCACGAATTCAGCCACCTGATCGATACCCAGGTGCTGACCCGGTGCAGCGTCTATGACAACTGGAACGATTTGAACCCCCAGGATTTTGCCTATGCCCTGGACTATCAGGTGGATTTGGATGCCTACGGCAGCTTTTTAGAGGGCGACGACCGGGCCTTTATCGATGCCTACTCCATGACCTACCCCGCCGAGGATCGGGCAAGGATTTTTGAATGTGCCGCCAACCCCGGAAACGAGGCTTTATTCACCTCCCCCATCCTGAAAGCCAAACTCCTGCGCATCTGCACCGGCATCCGCCAAGCCTTCAACCTGACCCAAGAGGGCGGCCCGTATGTGTGGGAGCAGTATCTGGGGCAGGGAGCGGGGAAAGGGTGAGCGGTGAGAGTTTACAGTTTACAGTTGACAGTTTTTCCTCAAATTGACAATGGACAATTGACAATTGACAATTTTTTTGGAGGACGGACGTTCCGGCAACCCTGGCACCCAAAAGCACGGTACAAAAGCTTCCCCGACCGGGAAGCTGGCAGGGCGAAGCCCTGACTGATGAGGGGGCGGAGCAGCGTAAAACATTCCAGAAACAAAGGGCGAATCCGTAGAAACGTAACATCATTGTCATTCCGACCGGAGTGGAGGAATCCACCACGTGGCAAAAAGTACCTACACAAGGTAAAATCCGCTACTTGGGAAGATTCCTCGACTCCGTTTCACTACGCTCGGAATGACAAGATTGAAGGTGGTTCCGTTCAACCGAACAGGTTATAATTGCCACGTGGCGGGCGGCAGATTGCCGCCCCTACGATACATTTGTTACAAATTACCGTATATTTAACGCATCTATCATCGTTTTGTGTTCCGAAAAATGCAAAAAAAACGTGGTACATTGACGTAGTAGTCTGTTAAAACTAAAACTTTATTTCCGGATATAGATGAGCAAGCTTGATACGAGCAGACTCTGTT